>DATBKB010000001.1:0-17602 GCA_036556145.1 Candidatus Limnocylindrales bacterium
CGCAAAATTCCCGACTGCTGCCTCCCGTAGGAGTCTGGGCCGTGTCTCAGTCCCAGTCTGGGTGATCGTCCTCTCAGACCACCTACCGATCGTCGCCTTGGTGAGCCGTTACCCCACCAACGAGCTAATCGGACGCAGGCCTCTCCCGAAGCGCCTTGCGGCTTTACTCGCACGACCGAACATGCGACCACATGCGGTATTAGCCACCCTTTCGGGCAGTTATTCCCCACTTCGGGGCAAGTCACCTACGCGTTACTCAGCCGTCCGCCACTAGCGACTCGAGCAAGCCCGAGTCACCCGTTCGACTTGCATGTCTCATGCACGCCGCCAGCGTTAATCCTGAGCCAGGATCAAACTCTCCGAAAGAACGAAACGACCTTGCGGTCGTCACGTGGTTCGAGGTTTGACCACTCGCACATCCGTTTTACGGATTTCCTACCACTCTTCAGTTGTTAAGGTGCAGCTTCCGAGGGCACGACAGCCACCGGCGCACAGCCCTCAGATGTTGGGGCTTGGCACCCTGGGTTGTCAAACCCGGGCGACCTCGCCGGCCGTGTGGACGGGCCAGCGGACTCGCCGCCCAATCCAGGCGGCGCGAGGCGGAATACTACCGACGGCCGAAGGGCCTTGTCAAACGATCTGACGGATCGTTTCGGCGGGTCCTGACAGGAGCCGCTCGTCGTTTCCACGACCTCAACTCGCAACGGACATCGTACGCCGTCGGGCCCGCCGGGTCAATGGGAAACCGCACGCATGTTCGTTTCTTAACCTGTCCGGGGGCTCCCCAACCGCCTCAGACCGCCCGCCGGCCCTGGAGAGCCCGGATGAGCGTGATCTCATCCGCGTACTCGAGGTCGCCCCCGACCGGCAGCCCGCGGGCGATGCGGCTGACGAGCCCGACGACGCCCTCGAGGCGCTCCGCGAGGTACATCGCCGTCGCCTCCCCCTCCAGCGTCGGGTTGGTCGCAAGGATGACCTCGTCGAGCGGCGCGCCGTCGCGCTTCGCGTCGTCGGCTCGTTCGAGGAGCTCCCGGATCTTCAGGCGATCCGGGCCGATCCCATCGATCGGCGAGATCGCGCCGTGGAGGACGTGGTACAGGCCCTTGAACTCGCCGGTCCGCTCGAGGGCGAGCACGTCGAGCGGCTCCTCGACGACACACAGCCGGCGCGCGTCGCGGCCGGCGTCCCGGCAGATCGGGCAGAGCGGCGCGTCGCTGATGTTGAAGCAGCGCTCACAGAAGACGACCTGGTCGCGAACGGCAACGAGGGCCGAGGCCAACGTCCGCGCTTCGCCGTCCGGCGCGCGCAGGAGGTAGTACGTCAGCCGCTGGGCCGTCTTCGGCCCGATGCCCGGCAGCCGGGCGAACGACTCGATGAGCCGGGCAACCGGCTCGATCAGCAGGGTCGGCACGGACTAGAGCCCGGGCAGCTTGAGGCCGCCGGTCACCGCGGCCATCTTCTGCTCGGCCAGCTCGCGCGAGGCGCGCAGGGCGTCGTTCACGGCGGCGACGATGAGGTCCTGGAGCATGTCCACGTCCGCCGGGTCGACGGCGGAGGGATCGATCGTCACCGAGACGAGCTCCTGCTTGCCGGTGACGGTGGCGCGGACGACCCCGCCGCCGGCCGACCCGTCGACGGTTGCGGTCTCGAGCTCCGACTGGATCCGACCGAGCTCCTGCATCATCCGTTGCTGGAGCTTCTGCAGGTTCATGCCCATCGCCGGATCACCTCCCTCGTGGCCGCCAGTGTGCGCGATTCGGGCTCAGCTCACCTCGCCGACGTCCACGAGATCGTCGGCGAAGATCCGGCGGGCTTCGGCGAGGACGTAGGCGGCATCGCCGTCGGCCCCGAGGGGCGCCACGTCGATGTTCGTTGCGACCGAGCGCACGGCGACGGCGCGGCCGAGCAGACGGCCGACGGCGGCCTCGATGTCGGGCCGCTTGCGCTCGGCGTGGTCCTTGAGAAAGCCCTTCGACTCGGGGAAGCCGAGCACGACCACGTTGCCCTCGACGCTGAGCGGCCGGCACTCCGAGATCACGGCCCGCGTCGCGGGGGTCGTCGAGCCGACCAGGGCCGGCCAGCCGGCGAGGAGCGTTGCCAGGTCGTCGCCGCCGGCCGCTGTTGCGGCAACGTCCGGCGCGGGCGCGGGGGCTGCCGCGGCCGCGGCGGCAGTCGCGGACTCGCGCGCCGGATCGGCGGGGGGAGCCTTCGCGGCCGATCCCGCGGCGGGTTTCGACCGGCGAGCCGGCTTGGCCGGCGCCCCCTCGGTGGCATCCGTCGACGTGGTTGCTCGCTCCTCGGTTGCCGCCGGCTTCGCCGCCTCGGCTCGGGGGGCGGCGGCGGCGCGTGACGCCGCAGGCGGAGACGCGGCCGGCACGCGAGTCGGGGTCGCGGCGGGCGCCGGCGCTCCAGTCGTCGCGACAACGGGAGCGGCCGGGACGTCGGCCGCGCCACCGAACAACGCCAGCTCGAGCTGGAGCCGGAGCCCACCGACGCCGGCGCGGGAGGGGTCGATCGCCGCGAGGCGGCGCGCCGCCGCGGCGAGGCGCGCTGCGCTCGGGCCCTCGGTGGACCTGCCCGAGAGCGCGGCGACCAGTCGGAGTCGGAGCGCCTCGACAACCTGGTCGAGGAACACCCGGAGGTCGCGGCCGCGATCCTCGAGCACGTCCAGGATCGGGATCCCGCTGGCCGCGTCGCCGTTCACGAGCGCGGCCACGAAGCCCGCGACCGACTCCTCGTCGGCGAGCCCGAGCAGGTCGCGGACGCGCCCCTCGTCGAGCCCGTCGCCACCGGACGCGAGGAGCTGGTCGAGCATCGATTCCGCGTCGCGCATCCCGCCGGCGGCCATTCGTGCGATCAGGTGGATCGCTCCCGGCTCCGCCGTTCGGTTGTCCGCCTCGAGGATCCGGCGCAGCTTGCCCTCGATCTCCGGCACCGACAGCCGCCTGACGTCGAACCGCTGGAGCCGCGACAGGATCGCCGGCGGAAATTCCTGCGGATGGGTCGAGGCGAACATGAAGACGACGAAGTCGGGCGGCTCCTCGAGCGACTTCAGGAGCGCGTTCCAGGCGTCCTTCGTGATCTGGTGGGCCTCATCGAGGATGTAGACCTTGCGACGGAGCTCGGCCGGCGCGTAGTTGATCCGCTCGCGCAGGTCGCGGATCGCGTCGATGCCTCGGGTCGACGCCGCGTCGATCTCGACGAGGTCCATGGTCCGGCCCTCGCGGATCGCGACGCAGGACGCGCACGCGTCGCACGGGTCGCCGTCGCTGAGGTTCGTGCAGTTGAGGGCCTTGGCGACGATCCGGGCGAGCGACGTCTTGCCGGTGCCACGCGGTCCAACGAACAGCAGGCCGTGCGCGACGCGGTCCGTGCGGACGGCGTTGCGGAGCGTCTCGACGACGGCTTCCTGGCCGACGATCTGGGCGAACGTCTGGGCTCGCCAGCGCCGGTAGATGGCCTGGTGCGGTGCGGTCGACGTCACGGCGCTCCCGCGAGCGTGGGCTCGGCGCGCAGGCCGAGGATCGATTGGCCGTGCACCCTCCGTCGAGCTGGACGTCCCCGCGCCCGCCACAACGAGCGACTCAGGCCAGGCCGTTCCGCGGCACCCGACGAAGATCGCTTAGTGCTGCTTCCTTCCGGACCTGACACGGTTCGCGAGTCGCCGCTGCGCGGGACCCGGCCCTCAACGTCGCTCGAGGCGGCGGCATTCGAGGACGGAGACCTCGGGAGGGAATTCAGCCCTGCTGGAGCGGATTGCAGGTACAGGGCACCGCTAGTTCCCCGCCTAGCACGGCCCGAAGAGTCTACCCCGGATGCGGATCGGCGGTCGGCGGCCGGGCGGTGGCGGAGAGGGCGGGATTCGAACCCGCGATGCGTTGCCGCATACGGCATTTCCAGTGCCGCGCCATAGTCCACTAGGCGACCTCTCCGTCGGGAAACGAAACCGGCCGGGTCGCCCCGGCCGGCGAACGGGCGGCTCTACCTGCCTGGCGGAGAGGGTGGGATTCGAACCCACGGTGCTTTCGCACACCGCTTTTCGAGAGCGGCACCATCAACCACTCGGACACCTCTCCGCGGGAGAGGATACCAAACGGCTCTCTCGAACCCGGCCTCGCGAGAGGCCCGGCGATCAGGGACGGTGGGGCGCGGATGCAGCCGCGAACAGCTCCTCTGCCTCGTCCCGACGGATGCCGCTGACCACCTGGATCCGGCGGCGCAGCTTGTCGTTCTGGGCGAGCTGCAGGACCGTGCCGGCAGCGCCGTCGGTCCGGTTGGGGAACGCGTAGACGAGCTCCTCGACGTTGCTCTCGAGGAGCGCGCCGAGGCACATCGGGCATGGCTCGAGGGTGGCGAATATCGTCGCATCGGCCAGCCGTTCGCTGCCGAGCTTGCGCGCCGCTTCGCGCAGGGCGACGACCACCGCGTGCGCCGTCGGGTCGTCCAGTTCACGCGTCCGGTCGTGGGCCCGAGCGACCATCGCCTCGTCGACGACGGCGACGGCGGCGATCGGGCGCTCGCCCCGAGCGACGGCCGCCTTCGCCTCGGCCAGCGCCTCGCCCATGAACAGCTCGTAGTTCACGCGGCGATCATACAGGCGCTCACTGACGGCACCGTCGGCTCACCACTCGCCCGGCGCGTTAGCATGCCGCTGTGCCACTGCGTCGGATCGGCATCCTCACCGGCGGCGGCGACGTCCCGGGCCTCAACACCGTGATCAAGAGCGTCGTCTACCGGGCGACCGAGATGGGCGCGAGCGTCATCGGCATCCGCCGGGGCTGGGAGGGCCTCACCCACGTCCGGATGGGCGGCGCGCCCGAGACGGAGTACGTCCGGTCCCTCGACCGATCGAACACGAGGACGATCGATCGTACGGGCGGCACCGTCCTCCACACCTCGCGGACGAATCCACGGCGCATGCCGCTGGCGGCGCTCCCGGCCGGGCTCGACGAAGCGAAGCGGAAGTCCCTCAAGGCCGACGACGGCGTGTTCGACCTGACGCCGATCGTGCTCGACAACATCGCCGCCCTCGAGCTCGACCTCCTCGTCACGATCGGCGGTGACGACACGCTCAGCTACTCGCGGGTCCTCGTGAATGCCGGGGTGCCGCTGGTCGCCATCCCCAAGACGATGGACAACGACGTGCAGGGCACGGAGTACTGCATCGGCTTCTCGACCGCGATCACGCGGGCGAAGGAGGCGATCAACCGGCAGCGCACGACCCTTGGATCCCACGAGCGGATCGGCGTCTTTCGGATCTTCGGCCGGGACGCCGGCTTCTCGGCGCTCTACACGGCATACGTCACGTCGTCGCGCTGCGTCATCCCCGAGGCGCGGTACGACCTCGATCGGCTGGCGGACCTCCTCGCCTTCGACCACGACAACAATCCGAGCCGTTACTCGCTCGTCATCACCGCCGAGGGCGCGATCTGGGAGGGCGCGCAGATGGCCGCCGTCGGCGAAGCCGACGCGTTCGGCCACAAGCACAAGGCGAACATCGGCGAGGCGCTGGCGGCCGAGCTGAAGAGGCGCACCGGCATCGAGACGGTCGCGTCCGAGCTCACCTACGACCTCCGCAGCGGTGAGCCCGACTCCCTCGACTCGATGGTCGCGATCACGTTCGCGAACGTCGCGATGGATCTGGTCGAGAGCGGCCAGACGGGCCGGATGGTCGCGATCCGGGACGGCAAGTACGCCCACACCGACCTGCCGGACCCGACGCTCGGGCCGCGCAAGGTCGACGTCGCGACGATGTACAACGCCGAGCGCTTCCGGCCGCGCTACGACGGCAAGCTTGGCGACCCGCTGCTGCTCGTCGGGCTCGACTAGGACTCGAGCCCGGACCGCTCCCTGATGGCTCGGGCCACCGCCGACACGTCGTCGTCGGCGTGGCCCTTCGACACGAGGTCCGATTCGAGGTCGGCCGTCAGGGCGGTCACCGGCAGCTCGGCGCCGAGCTCCCGGGCCAGCTCGAGGGCGATCCCGAGGTCCTTCCGGTGGAGCGCGACCTTGAAGCCGAGCGGGTAATCGTTCGCGAGCATCCGGCCGCTGCGGTTCGCCAGGACCCAGCTCTGGGCCGCCCCGCCCGAAAGTGCGCCGACCACCTGCTCGACGTCGAGCCCGGCCTTCATCGCCAGCACGATGCCCTCGGCGACGCCGACGTACGTGCCGGCGAGGATCACCTGGTTGACGGCCTTGACGGCCTGGCCGGCGCCGATCGGGCCGACGTGGGTGATGGTCTTGCCGAGGGCCTCGAGGATCGGCCGCGCCCGCTCGAACGCCTCGGGCTCGCCGCCCACGAAGATCGTGAGGGTCGCGTTCTTCGCGCCTTCGCTCCCGCCGGAGACCGGCGCGTCGACGAGCGAGACGCCCTTCGCGGCGAGCCGCTTCGCGAAGTCGCGTGTCGCCGACGGCGAGATCGTCGAGCAGTCGATGACCAGCGTCCCTTGGCGGGCGCCCTCGGCGACCCCGCCCGGCCCGAAGAGGATGGCCTCGACGTCCGGCGTGTCGGAGACGCAGCTGACGATGACGTCCGCGGCCGTGGCGACGGCTGCGGGCGTCGGCGCCTCGGTCGCTCCCTGCGCGACGAGCTCGGTCGCGCGACCGGCCGTCCGATTCCAGACCGTCAGCGGGAAGCCGGCTCGCAGCAGGTTCGCGGCCATCGCCGCACCCATCGTCCCGAGTCCGAGGAATCCGACGCTGGGAGAGTCGCTCACCAGCTGATCGTAGCCGGGTCGTGCCCCACGACATCGCCTCGGCCTGGTTCAGGGGGACGTGGCGCGCCCGGCGAGACTCGAACTCACGACCTTCAGGTCCGCAACCTGACGCTCTATCCACTGAGCTACGGGCGCCTCGCGCGATGTTAGCGGGTCGCGCTGCGGGGCGGGTCGGTCAGCGGGGTCGGCCGGCGGCGAGGGCCTCGATCGACTTGGCGAGCCGGCGCTGGCGCGTTTCGTCGGTCTTCGCGCCGTCGATCTGGATGACGTGCCACGACTTGTTGCTGTACGACAAGGCGTCGAACGTCCGACGGGCGGTCGGGTTCCGATCGAGGGCCGCCGCGAGCGCCGCCGGAACGGTCACCTCGCGCGGTGCCGTGTCGAGCTCGACGTCGACGTCGACCGTGTCGCCGCCGGAGACCCCGGAAGCCGCTCGGTTCTCCGCGCTCAAGCCGATCATGAACCGGCCGCTCACCGTGGCGACCGAGCTGCGGTAGGTGTGGCCCCGGAGGGTCACCCGGACTGCGGGCTTCTTGCCGGCACCGAGGGCGGCCACGACCTCGGGCGGGACCGGGATGCCGGTCGCCGTCTTGCCGGATTGCTCGATCGTGGTTCGGAAACGCATCGCGTCAGGGCCGTTCCAGGGGTTGGAAAGAGGGTCGGCAAGACTGGCGGAGAGGGAGGGATTCGAACCCTCGGTGCAGGTTACCCCACACAACGGTTTAGCAAACCGCCGCACTAGACCTCTATGCGACCTCTCCGGGGGCTGCCGAGGCGCGCGGAATCGTAGCACAGGGCATCGGCCCAACCACCATCTCCGGAGGCAAGGCCGTGCGGGAGCCACGGGTGATCCGGCGTCGCCGCGGGGGCCGAACGCCTCTCGGCGCACGTCACGCGCACTGGCGGCGCGGCCCGGTCACCCCGAGTGCCTTACACGTCATGACGGCGCGCGCTGTGCACGGGATTCGCGTGGGCGCACACCGGATCCATGATTTTCGCGCGCGTCGCGCCCGAGACTGGCCGATCGTGGCAGCGATCGGGCGGTAGTGCGCGTCTGGCGCGCGGCCGGGTCGAAGCTGCGCGTGTGATGCGCCCTGCCGAGCTCACCCGGTGCATGCCGGGTCGAGAGCGGCCGGGACGCGGCAGCTGGCGTCGGAGTGCGCGTGGGACGCGCCGCCAGGGCACAACTGCGCGTGTCGCGCGCCCAAGCGGACACCCTGGCCCCCTCCCTCGGTGGGGTCCGGTCCGATTGACACCGCCCTCCCGGCTCGGCTAGGGTGCCCGCACGCAGATGCGGACGTTCCTCTTTTACGAGTGCCCGGCATGACCGTTCCCGGATCGTAGGACCCGGGTTCGCGGGTCGTGCCGGGTGGAGCAGAGGTTCGGCCTCTGCTCTTTTTGTTTCCCCGGACCGCGGGCGCGGCCCGCGGGCGAAAGGACCACCGGTTCGATGTTCGTCGTGATGTCCAGGACCGCGACGGAGGCCGAGATCCTCGGCGTCAAGAGCCACATCCTGGCCGAGGGGATGACGCCCTACGACCACCAGGGCGTCGATCGGGTCGTCATCGCCGTCGTCGGCGAGGTCGGGCCGCGCCGCGAGGAGCTCATGAGCCGGCTCGGGGCGTTGCCCGGGGTCGAGACGATCACGCCGATCAGCCGGCCGTTCAAGCTGACGTCCCGGGAGTTCCACCCCGAGGACACCGTCATCAAGGTCCTCGATGCGACGATCGGGGACGGCTCGCTGACGGTCATGGCCGGGCCCTGCTCGGTCGAGACCCGCGACCAGCTCTTCGAGACGGCCGACGGGGTGAAGGCCGCGGGGGCCACGGTCCTGCGCGGCGGCGCGTTCAAGCCGCGGACGAGCCCGTATTCGTTCCAGGGCCTCGGCGTGGAGGCGCTCCGCTACCTCGCCGAGGCTCGCGAGCGCACCGGCCTGCCGGTCATCACCGAGGTCATGGAGCCCAACCAGGTCGACATCGTCGCCGAGTACGCCGACATCCTCCAGATCGGCACCCGGAACATGCAGAACTACTCGCTCCTGACGGCGGTCGGCCGGGTGGCCCGGCCGGTGATGCTCAAGCGCGGCTACGGCGCGACGGTCGAGGAGTGGCTCATGGCCGCCGAGTACATCGTCAGCAGCGGCAACCGCAACGTCATCCTCTGCGAACGCGGCATCCGGACGTTCGAGACGTACACCCGGAACACGATGGACCTCGCGGCCGTGCCGCTCCTGCACCACCTGACCCACCTGCCGGTCATCGTCGACCCGTCGCACGCGACCGGGAAGCGGTGGCTCGTGAAGCCGCTTGCGCTGGGGGGCGTCGCCGTCGGGGCCGACGGCGTCATGGTCGAGGTGCATCCGAAGCCCGAGGACGCGCTGTCGGACGCCGAGCAGCAGCTCACGATTCCCCAGTTCGCGGACATGATGGCCGCCCTGGCGGCCGTTCACGAGCACGTGCGCGGGCTCCACGGCGACCCGGTCGTGTCCGGCGCGGCGCTCGGCATCGGCGGAGGGCGGCATTGAACGCCGTGGCGGCGAACGGCGGAGCGACCGACGGCGTCCGGGCGCGGCGGGACGATCCCAGGGCGGCCGATGTCGCGGACGTCGCGGACGTCGCGGTCGTCGCGGGAGCGCCGCGCCTCCGCGGAGAGCTTCGGCTGCCCGGCGACAAGTCGATCAGCCACCGCGCGCTGATGCTCGCCGCGTTGGCCGAGGGCGAGAGCCGGATCACCGGCGCGGGTGACGGGGCGGACGTCCGATCGACGGCCGGCATCCTCGCCGCGCTGGGCGTCGCGGTCGAGCAGACGCGCGGGGAGGCGTCGAACGTCGACTACCGCGTCGTGTCGGCCGGCCACGCGGCCCTCGCGCGGCCGGTCCGCGACCTCGACTGCGGCAACTCCGGAACGAGCCTTCGCCTGTTCGCCGGCATCCTCGCCGGCGTGCCAGTGACCGCGACGCTGGATGGGGACGACTCATTGCGACGCCGCCCGGTGGCTCGTATCATCGAGCCGCTGCGCTCGATGGGGGCGGAGCTGCACGCCCGGCAGGACGATTCCCTCCCTCCCCTGACCGTCGTCGGCCACGCACCGCTCCGACCGGTGGACGTGTCGCCCACGACGCCGAGCGCACAGGTGAAATCGGCGATCCTGTTCGCCGGTCTTCGGGCGGACGGCCGGACGTCCGTTCGAGAGGCCGTGGCGACCCGGGACCACACCGAGCGGATGTTGCGAGCGAGGGGCATCCGCGTCGAGACGGTTCCCGGGGAAGGGGCCGGGGTGACGGTGACGATCGAAGGAGGTGGGAGGGTGCGAGCGCTGGACGAGCGTGTCCCTGGCGACGTGTCCGCGGCCGCCTTCTGGCTGGCCGCCGGAGCCGCGCACCCCGACGCCGAGCTGACGATCCGGGGTGTCGGCGTCAACCCCACCCGCCGTGCGGTCATCGACCACCTGCGCGCGATGGGCGCGCACATCGAGGAGCGTGCGACGGCGGCCGATGACGGGACCGGCGAGCCCGTCGCCGACGTGACGGTTCGGTCGAGCCGCCTCCGTGGCATCGACCTGGGGCCTTCCGACGTCGCCGCCGCGATCGATGAGATCCCGGTGCTCTGCGTCGTCGCGGCCGTGGCCGACGGAACAACCCGGATCCGCGGCGCGGGCGAGCTCCGGCACAAGGAATCGGACCGCATCGCGGGCATCGCGGCGGGACTCCGGGCGCTCGGCGCCCGCGTCGACGTCGATGGTGACGACCTGACGATCCGGGGCGGAGGCCGGTTGACCGGCGCCGCAACGGACAGCCTCGGCGACCATCGCCTGGCGATGGCGTTCGCCGTGGCCGGGCTGCTCGCAACCGGCACGACGTCGATCCTCGGAGCCGGCAGCGCGGCGGTCTCCTACCGCGGCTTCTTCAGCGCACTCGAGGGGGTCCGAGCATGACCAGGCGCGTCGTCCTCATCGGCCACCCCGTCGCCCACTCCCTGTCGGGCGCCATGCAGCAGGCGGCCTTCGATTCGCTCGGCATCGACGCGACCTACGAGCTCTGGGATCGAACCGCGATCCAGCTTCCAGACGCCATCGGCGAGCTTCGGGGCGACGACTTCCTCGGCGCGAACGTCACGATCCCGCACAAGGAGCGCGTCGTGCCGCTCGTGGATCGCCTGACCGAGGACGCCCACGCGACCGGGGCGGTGAACACGATCACGAAGGAAGCGAAGCGGCTCGTCGGCCACAACACCGACGTGCCAGGCTTCCGCGTTGCCCTCGACAAGCTCGTCGGCAAGCAGAAGATGCCGAAGAACGCGATCGTCCTCGGCGCCGGTGGCGGGGCTCGTGCCGTCGTCTACGGCCTCATCACCGAGGGCTTCCAGCGGATCGTCGTCTTCAACCGGCACCTCCACCGGGCCGAGGGGCTGGTCCGGCACTTCGGCCGGACCGCGGCCCACATGGAGCTCCGGGCGATGCCGTGGCACGAGTCGATCATCGAGGCCGAGCTCGCGAAGACCAAGGTCCTCATCAACGCGACGTCGATCGGCCTCAATGACGACGAGTCGCCGATCCCCGGCGAGATCATCCCGTCGGAGCTGCTCGTCCTCGACCTCATCTACAAGAAGACGCGGCTGCTTCGCGACGCCGAGGCCGCCGGCTGCCAGGTGTCCGACGGCGAGCTGATGCTGCTCCACCAGGGTGCCGCGGCGCTGACGCTGTGGACCGGCCAACCGGCCCCGCTCGAGCTCATGCAGCGCAAGCTGGCGGAGGCGCGTGCCGGCGGACTCACCTCGGCCGAGGGCGAGCCCGTCGGGGCGACCGCCGGCAGCGGCGCCGGCTGACGCCGGTCCGTCCGCCCGCGGCGACCTGACCGAGGAGAGGCCGTGGGCGGATTCCGCTTCCTGACGGCCGGAGAATCCCACGGCCCGACGCTCGGGGTCATCCTCGAGGGCCTGCCCGCGGGCCTGCGGGTGACGTCCGAGGCGATCTCGGTCGACCTCGCTCGCCGCCAGCGCGGCTACGGCCGCGGCGCGCGGCAGTCGATCGAGCAGGATCGCGCCGAGATCGTGGCGGGCGTCCGGCACGGCAGGACGCTGGGCTCGCCGATCCTGCTGCTCGTCGGCAACCGCGACTGGGCGAACTGGACGAGCGTCATGCAGGTCGAGCCGCTGGCCGAGGCGCAGGCGGCCGAGCTCGCCGCACGGGCCGCGGACGGTGACAAGAAGGCCGCACCGGTGACTCGCGTGCGACCCGGCCACGCCGATCTCGCCGGCGCGCTCAAGTACGGCTTCGACGACGTTCGGAACGTCCTCGAGCGGGCGTCCGCCCGCGAGACCGCGGCGCGAGTTGCGGCCGGCGGCGTCGCCCGGCTGTTCCTTCGCGAGCTCGGCATCGAGTGCTGGTCGTTCACCGCCGAGGTCGGCGGCGTCGCGGTCGATCCGTCGCGGGCCACCCGGTCTCGCGAGGAGGCCGACGAATCGCCGCTCCGCTGCCCGGACGCCGAAGCGGAGGCGGCGATGATCGCGAGGATCGACGAGGCGAGGTCGAACGGCGACACGGTCGGTGGCGTGTTCGAGGTCGTCGTCCACGGGCTGCCGATCGGCCTCGGCAGCTACGTCCAGTGGGATCGCCGGCTCGACGCCGCGCTCGCCGCGGCGATCGCGAGCATCAACATCGTCAAGGGCGTCGAGTTCGGGCTCGGATTCGAGCAGACGCGGCGTTTCGGCTCGGCGGTCCACGACGTCATCGAGGGTCGCGGCGCCGACGGCCGCTGGATCCATCGATCGAACAACGCCGGCGGACTGACCGGCGGCGTGACGAACGGCGAGCCGCTCGTCGTGCGCGGCGCCGTGAAGCCGATCTCGACGCTGGCCAAGCCGCTGCCGTCGGCGGACCTGGTGACCGGCCAGCCCGTCGACAAGGCGCACTACGAGCGCAGCGACATCTCGGTCGTCCCGGCGGCCGGGGTCGTCGGCGAGGCGATGGTCATGCTGACGCTCGTCCGGTTCGTCCTCGAGAAGTTCGGCGGCGACTCGATCGCCGAGACGAAAGACAACGTCGAGCGCTACCGGGCGCGGATCGCGCGACCAGCCTCAGCGCGCGCAGCGCGCGGAGGCGACGTGGCCGGCTCCGGCGGCGACGACTGATGGACGTCGTGCTCGTGGGCCTGCCGGGGAGCGGCAAGACCGCCGTCGGCCGGCGCCTCGCCCAGCGTCACCGCGCGCTCCACATCGACCTCGACGAGACGATCGAGCGCGAGGCCGGCCGCAAGATCCCGGAGATCTTCGCGGACGAGGGGGAGGCCGGGTTCCGCGCCCGCGAGCGAGCGGCCGTCGAGGGTCTCGGCGACCCCGACGCCGCGGCCGAGGTCCGGCGTGTCGTCGCGACGGGTGGCGGCGCAATCCTCGACCCGCGCAACCGCTGGCGGCTGTTCCGCGGCCGCGTCCCGGTCTGGATCGACGGCCGCCCGGAGGTCCTCGCCCAGCGCCTCCGGCGCAGCCCAAACGTCCGGCCGCTCGTGGCCGGACGCGACCCGATCGGCGCGATCCGCACGCTCGCCGCGGGGCGGCAACGGTTCTATGCGGCCGCGCAGCGCGTGAACGGCGTCGCGGAGGTCGCCTCGGTGGTCGAGGCGGTCGAGCGGATCGTCGACGGGCTCCGGACCGGCGGGATGACAGGCGCCACGACGCTGCTTCGGGCGGACACGCGCATCGGGCGGTTCGTCCTCGGCGACGGGCATGCGGCCGACGCCATCGACGAGGCCCTCCGGGAGCTCGAGGCACGGCGGGCCATCCTCGTCTCGGAGCCCGGCGCGTGGGCCGCCGCCGGCCGATCGATCGCGCCCGCCCTCGGTGAGCGCGGTTGGGCCGTCGAGGAGCTCATGCTGCCCGAGGGCGAGGACGCGAAGCGGCTGTCGGTGATCGAGACCGCCGCGCGCGAGCTCGCACGCCGCCGGGTCGAGCGTGGCGATCCGCTCGTTGCGATCGGCGGCGGCGCGCTCGGCGATGCGGTCGGGTTCCTCGCGGCGATCTACGCCCGAGGCATCCCGGTCGTCCACGTGCCGACGACCCTCGTCGCCCAGATCGACAGCTCGATCGGGGGCAAAACCGGCGTCGACCTGCCGGAGGGAAAGAACCTCGTCGGCGCGTTCCACCAGCCGGCGGCGATCGTCGCCGACGTGTCGCTCCTGCGGACGCTTCCCGAGCGGCAGCTCCGCGCGGCCCTCGGCGAGGCGGTGAAAATGGCCGCCCTCGGCGACGAGCGGCTGTTCGAGCTCCTCGAATCGGACGGAGGCGCGATTGCCCGCGGCGACGCGGCGGCGTTCGAGCGTGGCGAAGTCGCGGAGCTCGTCGAGCGCGCGGCGTGGGCGAAGGTCGAGGTGGTCCTCGCCGACGAGCGGGAGACGAGCGACCGCATCGCGCTCAACCTGGGCCACTCGCTCGGGCACGCGATCGAGGCCGCGGCTGGCTTCCGGGACCTGTTGCACGGCGAGGCGGTGGCCTACGGCCTGCGGGGTGCCGCTCGCATCGGCGTCGAGCGCGGGGCGACGCCGCCGCATCGGGCCGCCCGGATCGAGCGCTTGCTGACGACCCTCGGCCTCGCCGTGGAGCCGCTCCCCTACCCGGTCGCCACCGTCCTCGAGTCGCTCGGCGCGGACAAGAAGCACCGCGGCGGGCGGTTGCGCTGGGTCCTGCCCACGGCAGACGGGCACGTCGTCGACGCCGACGTGCCGGACGAGCTCGTGCAGCGCATCGCGGCGGGTCTGCTCGCGGCGGAGGGAGTGGCGGCATGACGCGCGTGCTCGTCCTCCAGGGGCCGAACCTCAACCTCCTCGGGACACGCGAGCCGGAGATCTACGGCTACGAGACCCTCGACGAGATTCACGCTGGGCTGCGGCCGCGCGCAAAGGAGCTCGGCCTGCAGGTCGACTTCTTCCAGTCGAATCACGAGGGTGCGCTCATCGACCGACTCCACGCGCGCGACTTCGACGTTGCGATCGTCAACGCCGGCGGCCTGACCCACACGTCGATCGCGCTGCGCGACGCGCTCCTCGCCGTCCAGAAGCCGTTCGTCGAGGTGCACCTGTCCGATCCGGCCCGTCGCGAGGCCTTCCGCCAGGTCAACTACCTCGCCGACATTGCCTTCGAGTCGATCGTCGGGCAGGGCGCCCGTGGCTATCGTCTGGCGCTCGAGGCGATCGCCCGCCGGTTCGGTGGCGCCCGTGGCTGAGAAGGGCCCGGAGACGCCCGAGCTCCGCCGCCTCAGACGCCGAATCGACGCGCTCGACCGCCGGATCGTCGGCCTCCTCAACCAGCGGGCGGAGCTTGCCCGCGAGGTCGGAAAGGCGAAGCAGGCGGCCGGCCGCCGGGCCGTGCGGGACCCGGAGCGCGAGCGCGAGGTCCTGCTCCGCGTGACGATGGCCAATACCGGCCCGATGCCGCAGGCCGACCTGCTCGCGATCTACCGGCGGATCATGGCGGTCGCGAGGGGGCTCGCAGCGCGCGATCGGGACGGCGAGCGAGGCTGACCGTCGCCTCGGTGCGACGAAAGCGCAAGGCCGGAGCTCGGCCAAGCGCTGGTCGTGGCCGATGCCGGTCGGCATCATGGCAGCGCGGCGCACCTGCCGCGATGCTGCGAGGCGCAGATGTTTCCGATCGCCGACGAGAACGAGCCGGGCCGCGGTCCGGCGTTCGTGACCTTGGCGTTCATCGCCATCAACGTCGCGGTGTTCTTTCTCATCCAGCTCAACAACGAGGCCTTCACCTACGGCTACTCGACGATCCCGGCCGAGATCACCCGCGGCATCGACCTCGTCCGACCCGTGCCGGTCGACGTCGGCGGCGAGCGGGTCCTCATCCCCGAGGCGCCAGGCCCGAACCCGATCTACCTGACGCTCCTGACGAGCATGTTCATGCACGGTGGGATCGCCCACATCTTCGGCAACATGCTCTTCCTCTGGATCTTCGGCGACAACGTCGAGCACCGGGTCGGGCACATTCCGTACGCGCTCTTCTATCTCGCCGCCGGCGTCATCGCCTCGTTCGCGCAGATCCTCGTCAACCCGGACTCGCCGATCCCGAGCCTCGGCGCCTCAGGCGCGATCTCCGGCGTGCTCGGCGCGTACCTCGTGTTCTTCCCGAGCAACCGCGTCTGGGTCATCGTCTTCCGCTTCATCCCGTACGCGGTGCCCGCGATCGTCGCGATCGGCCTGTGGGCGGTGCTCCAGTTCATCAACGGCTTCGGATCGATCGCGGTGACGGAGCAGACGGGCGGCGTGGCCTACATGGCGCACATCGGCGGGTTCATCGCGGGTCTCGTTTTCGGTTTCATCGGCCGGACGATCTGGGGCAGCGGCGCCCGCGGGACGCCGGCGCCGGAGCGGAACTACAACCTCAGCTGGCGGTAGCCGCGCGCAGCTCGACGACGAGGCGGCGCAAGGCGTCGACGTCGCGGCCGTCGGGCCCCAGCGCATCGACGAGCGCGGACGCCACGATGACGCCGTCCGCACCGGCTTCGACGAGCGCGCGAACGTGGTTCGGTCGGCTGACACCGAAGCCGACGGCGACGGGTGCCGGCGACACGGCCTTCACCTCGCGCACGAGCTTGGAGACAGTTCGCGGCAGCGAGGCGCGCGCACCGGTGACGCCGACGAGCGACACGCAGTAGAGGAAGCCGCCGGTTCGCGAGGCGATCATCGCGCGGCGTTCCGGCGGCGTGGTCGGCGCGACGAGATAGACCACGGCGAGCCCGACGGACCGGGCCACCGATTCGAACGGCTCGCCCTCGTCGGGGGTGAGGTCCGCGACGATGACGCCTGAGGCGCCCGCCTCTGCCAGTCGCGTCGCGACGATGCGGCCGTCGCCGCCGCCGATCACCTGGTTCGCGTACGCCATCGGCACGAGCGGCAGGTGCGGGCGGGCCGCGGCGATCCGGCGGACGAGCTCGACCGACGCGTCGAACGTCGCTCCGGCGCGCAGAGCGGCCGTCGTCGCGCGCTGGAGCGTCGCGCCGTCGGCTAGCGGATCGGAGTACGGCAGGCCAACCTCGAGGACGTCCGCGCCGGCATCGGCCGCGGCGAGGGCCGCCCGCAGGCTCGTCTCGGCGTCGGGATAGCCGGCAACCACGTACGGGATGAGCGCCGCCCGGCCGTCCTCGCGTGCGTGGGCGAATGCGTCCGCGATCCGCCGGCCGCCGTCGGTCGCGCGAGTGCCCGCGACAGGCTCGGCGAGCGTCATTGGCCGGCTGCCTCCACGGCCGGCGGATTGGCCTCATGCCAGCGGCCGAACGGCCCGAGGTCCTTGTCGCCGCGACCCGACAGCCCGAGCAGCGCAACGACCTCGTCGGGCCAGCGCGCACCGATGCCGTCGACCCCGGCCAGCAGCCGCGGCAGGACCGCGAGCGCGTGGGCCGATTCGAGCGCCGGCAGGATCCCCTCCGTTCGTGCGAGCGTTCGCATCGCGGCGAAGGCCTCCGCATCGGTCGCGGCGGCCACCTCGAGGCGGCCTGCCGCGTGGAGCGCGCTGATCTGCGGCCCGATGCCGGGATAGTCGAGACCCGCGGACGCGGAATGAGCTTCGAGCACCTGGCCGTCGCGATCCTGGAGCATGAGCGAACGGGCCCCGTGGAGGATCCCCGGCGAGCCGCCCGCGAGCGCCGCGGCGTGACGGCCCGTCGCAATTCCCTCCCCCGCCGCCTCGGAGACCGCGAGCCGGACCGACGGCTCGCCGATGAACCGCGCGAGCAGGCCGATCGCGTTCGATCCACCGCCGACGCAGGCGATGACCGCGTTCGGCAGATTGCCGGTCTTCTCGATGATCTGCTGGCGCGTTTCCCGGCCGATGACTGATTGCAAATCGCGCACGATGACGGGATAGGGATGCATCCCTGCCGCTGTGCCGAAGATG
>DATBKB010000002.1:0-7360 GCA_036556145.1 Candidatus Limnocylindrales bacterium
CGATCGATGCGCTGCTCGCGGACCTTGCGACCATGACCGGCGTCGCCGTCGACGCCGGCGACGTCCTCCTCGACGGCTCCCAGCTCGGCGGCGGCTACGGCCACCGCACTGCCGCGGCCGGCGAGGCCACCCGGCTGCTCGCGACCACCGAGGGCATCCTCGTCGACCCGATCTATACCGCCAAGGCGCTCGCCTGGCTCGTGGCAGCGGCGCGCGCCGGCGACCTCGACGGCGAGACCGTCGTCTTCTGGCACGCCGGCGGGACGCCGGGCCTCTTCGAGCCCCTGGACGTCTGAGCTGCGACTGCCGCGACTCGCCGACGGGCCCGGCACGTCGTCGGCCAGAGCCGCGCAGTCGCGCGCCTCAGGTACGCGCCCGGCGCGTCGTAGATCGCCGAAGCCGCGCACCGAGCCTCAGGTACGCGCCCGGTGCGTCGTAGATCGCGGAACCCGCCCCGCGGCGCTCAGGTACGCACGCCGCGCGTAGGTGGCGGCGATTCAGCCCGTTTCCTGGGCCGAACCGATTCTTGTACGCGCACGGCGCGTAGCCGAGAACCGGGCGGGTGCGTTGCCGCGTTCAGCGACGTCCGGGTTCAGCGACCTGCCGGGGCTCAGCGCGACGAGCGCCAGGCGTCCCGCAGCTTCATCCGGCCAGCCACCTGGAGCACGGCGCCTGAGTAGACGCGCGCCCCCACGTTGAAGAGCCCGTAGATGAACAGGATCGTCAGCGCGATCGACAGCAGGATCTCCCAGAACTCGATCCCGCCGAGGGCGGTCCGCATCGGCACGATCATCGGCGCGGCCGGCGGGAACAGCGACGCGATCCGGGCGACGAGCCCCGACGGGTCGTTGACGACGACGACGAGCGCGAGGAAGTAGCTGCCCATCGCGAGGAACTGGATCGGCATCGTGACGTTCGACGCCTCCTCCATGCGCGACGCGAGCGCGCCCAGGACGCCGAACATCGTCGAGTAGAGCGCGTAGCCGAGCACGAACCAGACGACGAGCATCACCAGCGCCGGCACGGTCGTCGGCGGCGGCTCGAAGCTGCCGAGCAGCCTGGCTCCGATGAGGCCGCTCACGACGAGCACGAGCAGCTGCCCGATCCCGAGCACGCCGATCCCGAGCACCTTGCCCATGAGGAGGTCGCGGGGTCGCACGGTGGAGAGGACGACCTCGACGACGCGACTCTGCTTCTCCTCGACGACCCCGGAGAGGACCCAGAAGCCGAACGAGAAGATCGAGATGAACAGGAAGATGACGCCGACGTTGGCGATGATGAGCGCCGTCGGATCCTCGGCGGACGCTGGCTCGAGCGCGACGACCTCGGGCGGTCGAAGGTCGACGCCCGAATTCGCGAGCCGGATGGCCAGTACGGCCTGGTTGACCGCCTCGCGAATCCTCGAGTCGGGCCCCTCCTTGAAGATCAGCACGCCCGGCGAGCTTTCGTCCGGGGGCGGCTCGTACACGCCGTCGACCTCGCCCGCCTTGATGCCGAGCTCTGCCGTCGGTCGGTCCGGGTAGGCGAACAGCTCGACCTTGACGCCGTTCCGC
This sequence comes from Candidatus Limnocylindrales bacterium, assembly GCA_036556145.1. Taxonomy (GTDB): domain Bacteria; phylum Chloroflexota; class Limnocylindria; order Limnocylindrales; family CSP1-4; genus JACDAV01. The sequence continues at coordinate 1,554 of DATBKB010000002.1, forward strand.
TCGGCGATCGCGTCGATCGTCTGCTCGAAGACCGGTGGCGGAGACCCGATGTAGCCGATCTTCAAGCCGCTCTGCTGGCTGGCCAGCGCGGCCTGGAGCAGCAGCCCGCCGACGATGAAGACCTCGGTGAGGATGAGGCCGGCGAGGAACGCGCGGCTCCGGCCGCGCTCGAGGAGCTCGCGTCGCGCCACGAGCCAGATGGATCGGAGCGGGCTCATCGACGCGCCCCCGTCACCTTCTCGTGCCCCGGATCGGGCTCGACGGCTTCCATGAACAGCTCGGAGAGCGCGGGGGGCTCGAAGGTGAATCGACGAATCCGGCCGGCACGGGCCGCGCGATCGAAGATCCTCGGCAGGTCGATCTCGTCACCGACGAGCAGCCGAACGAGGCCGTTCGTCCGCTCGAGGACCACGGCGTCGCCGACTCCGTCGAGCCACGACCCGTCGCCGCCCTCGACCTCGACCTCGAGGTGCCGCCGCCCCGACGAGCGCTTCAGGTCGTCGATCGCACCCTGGGCGACGATCGAGCCGCGGGCGATGATCACGACGTCCTCGCAGATGCTCTCGACGAGATCGAGCTGGTGGCTCGAGAAGAGGACGCCGACACCGGCTGCCGCCCGTTCGCGAAGCACCTCGGTCATCGTCCGGATTCCGATCGGGTCGAGGCCCGAGAACGGCTCGTCGAGCACGAGCAGCTCCGGGTCGTGGGCAAGGGCAACCGCGAGCTGGACGCGCTGCTGATTGCCGTGCGACAGCTCCTCGAGCTTCGAGTTCGCCCGGTCACCGAGGCCGAGCCGGTCGAGCCAGCGCGTTCCGGCGGCCTTCGCATCCCGGGCCGACATCCCGTGGTGCTGGGCGAAGTAGGCGAGCTGCTCGGCGACCCGCATCCGCGGGTAGAGGCCGCGCTGCTCGGGCATGTAGCCGAAGCTCAGGCGAGCCGAGCGGTCGATCGGCTTGCCGTTCCAGCGCGTCTCGCCCGCGTCCGGGCGGACGAGGCCGAACACGCACCGCATCGTCGTCGTCTTGCCCGAGCCATTCGGCCCGAGAAAACCGACGAGCCGTCCCGGCCGGGCGGCGAACGTCGCGTCGTCGAGCGCCACGACATTGCCGTAGCGCTTCGTCAGGTGACTGATCTCGAGCATCGGCTCCCCTCTGCGGTCATTGTCGCGCATGCCGGGCGTACCATGGTCGCGAGGGGTGGGGGAACGGAGGGGCGACATGGACGACATGCGTGCTGGCGGCGCGACCGCGCCGGATCGGCGAGTGACGGCGGCGATCGGGGTCCTGCTCATCGTGTTCGGCGGCGCCTGGCTGCTCGGGCGAGCGGCCGGGATCGACGTCGGCCGAGTGGGCTGGCCGCTCATCGTCATCGGCGTCGGCGCGGCGCTGTTCATCGTCGGGACCGTCATGGGCGGGCGCGGCGGCGTCGGCCCGGCGACTGCCGGCGGCATCGTGACGATGGTCGGCGCGGTGCTTGCCGCCCAGAATGCGACCGGCCTGTGGGCGACGTGGGCCTACGCCTGGGCGCTCGTCGCGCCGGGCGGTGCGGGCCTCGGCATGCTCGCCTACGGGCTGATCGCCCGGCAGCCCGACTTCGTCGAGAACGGCCGCTCGATGCTGCTGACCGGCCTCGGGCTCTTCGCCGGCTTCTTCCTGTTCTTCGAGGGCGTGATCGGGATCTCCGGGCGGCGGATTCTCTCGGACGAGCTCTTCCCGATCGTCCTCGTCGGCGTCGGCGGCCTCCTGATCGTGCTGAGCCTGTTCGGCCGCCGCCGCACGAACGCCTGAGGGCCCGTTTCGATCGTCCTGTCACGTTCCTGACGAGCGGGCCATACCCGGCCGGCGGCCCGGCGGCGCTATCGTCGGCCCGACATGACCCGCGCGATCCTCGCCGCGACCGCCCTGGGCGCGCTCGTCCTGGGGCTGCTTGGCGTGCTGGCCGTCGGCGGGAACCTCGCCGGAACCGCGACCCCGGTCGCGTCGCCCACGGCCTCGGCGAGCCCGTCGGCCACGCCATCGGAGGCATCGAGTCCGGCGCCGGCTCGACCGACGCCGCGACCGGCACCGACGCCCGACGTCCGCGTCCTCCTCACCCGCCGCCTCGAGCAGCTCCGCGTCGAGCACGCGATTCCTGCCGTCTCGGCCGCGGTCATCCTTCCCGACGGCACGACCTGGACGGGCGCGAGTGGCCTCGCCGACGTCGTCGCAAAGCGCAGGGCGACGCCCGACACGGAATTCGCGATCGCGAGCATCTCGAAGACGTTCGTTGCCGCGCTGATCCTCCAGCTCTCGGCCGAAGGGCGCATCGGGCTCAGTGATGCCGCGTCCGACTACCTGCCCGACCAGAAGGGCCTCGAGGGCATCACGATCCGGATGCTCCTCAACCACACGAGCGGCCTCCACGACTACTTCCTCAACCCGAAGATCGATCGGGCGCTGCGATCTGAGCCGTCGCGGGGCTGGTCCCCGACGCGAACGCTTGGCTACGTCGGCAAGCCGTACTTCGCGCCGGGCACCGGATGGCACTACTCGAACACGAACTACCTGCTGCTCGGCCTCATCGCGGAGCGCCTCGACCGCCGCCCGCTCGCCGTCCAGCTGCGGACCCGGTTCTTCGACCCGCTGAAGCTCGACGGCGCGTACTACCAGGTCGCGGAGCGGCCGCGCGGGCCGACCGCTCACGGCTATCGATTCGACGGCGTCGGAAAGCGCCGCCCACCGATCGACCTCTCCGACAACACCGGGATCATGCCGTTCAAGTCCGTGGTCACCGCCGCCGGCGGGGCCGGCTCGGTCGCAGCGACGGCTCGCGACGTCGCCCGCTGGGCGCGCGCGCTGTACGGCGGCGAGGTGCTCGACGGCTCGGAGCTCGCGCTCATGCTCAGCGGCGTCGAGCCGTCGGAGGACTATCCGGTCGGCGTCCCGTACGGCATGGGCGTCCAGGTCATCGACATCGAGGGGCATCGCACGTACGGCCACAGCGGCCGGCTGCTCGGGTTCCGGGGTGTCGTCCGCCACGTTCCGGCCAACGACGTCACGATCGCGGTCCTCACGAACCAGAGCCGCGTCGACGCCGGAGTGCTCGCCAGAGACCTGCTGCTCGTCGTGCTGCCGCCGCCCGGCGCGTGCGAGCTGTGCCCCGTCCCGTCGTGAGAGGTCACGCCGGCATGACCGGATGACGGTCTGGATCGGGACGTCGGGTTGGCAGTACCGCGACTGGCGCGGTCGCTTCTATCCGACGAGCGTGCCCGTCGCTCGGTGGCTCGAGCACTACGCCGCGGGCTTCGCCACCGTCGAGTCGAACAACGCGTTCTATCGACTGCCCGAGCGACGGGTCTTCCAGGCCTGGGCCGATCGCACGCCCGACGACTTCGTCATGGCCGTCAAGGTCAGCCGCTACCTGACGCACATCCTTCGGCTGCGCGAACCGGAGGAGGCCGTCGCCCGCTTCGTCGATCGGGTCGGCGGGCTGGGGCGGAAGCTCGGGCCGGTGCTCGTCCAGCTGCCGCCCCAGTTCCGGTGCGACGCGGAGCGTCTCGACGCCACGCTGGCCGAGTTCCCGCCGGAGTTCCGCGTCGCCGTCGAGTTGCGCCACCCGACGTGGTTCGTCGACGAGATCCGGGCGCTGCTCAGCGAACGGCGAGCGGCCCTCTGCCTCGCCGACCGGCGGCGACCGGTCACGCCGCTGTGGCGGACCGCCGACTGGACCTATCTCCGTTTCCATGAGGGCCGTGCCACCCCGCGGCCGTGCTACGGCCGGGTCTCCCTAGCCACGTGGGCCGGCCGGCTCGCCGAAGGCTGGGGTCCGGACGCCGACTGCTGGGTCTACTTCAACAACGACCCGCGTGGCTGCGCGCCGCGGGACGCCGCCCGCTTCGCGGGCCTCGTCGCGAAGGCGGGGCTCCATCCGAGCCGCGTGCCGCCGGTGCGATCCCTGCGGGCCGGGTAGGGCCCCGCTTCGTCCAGTGGCAACGCCCAATGGTCCCGAAGTACTTTCGGGTGGTGCCGCGGGTACCGATCGCCGCTGGCATGCCTACGCTCGATGCCGGATGCTCGTGGCCTGTCCGAGGGGACGATGTGGCCATCAAGGTCGTTGCGTACCTCCAGGAAGGGGTCCTGAGCGGGGCCGTCGAGAGCCCCGAACACCTGCGTGACCTGCTCGAGACGTCGGATCGCCTCGCGGTCACCGGTTCGACGTGGACGCCGTTCGACGGAAACCAGCCGTCGAGCCCCGGGGAGATGGCGGTCGCAATCGACGACCTGGTGGTGGCGTCCGGCGAGGAGGAAATGCCGGGACCGGTCCACGCCGTGTTTCACCCGATCGAGCTCGAGGCGGGTCCGTACCGGATCCGGGGCGAGCTCGCGACGCTTCCCGGCTTCGATCCTGGCCGCGCGCTGACCCGGCCGACAGGCACGTTCGTCCTCCTCAACGACGTTCGCGTGTCGCTCCTCCGGGACCCGAATGCGGGCACGGCGACGCACGACCGTGCCTTCGTCAACCGCTACACAGTCGACTACGTGGACTCCGAGCTCATGCTCGGGTTCTTCTTCCCGGGAGCGCGGATGAACCTGCCCGAGGCGCCCGCGCCGCCGGCCACCGCGCCGGCCGCGCCCGCGCCGGCCGCGTCCGCGCCGGCCGCGCCCGGCCCGGCCGCGCCCGGCCCGGCCGCGCCCGCGGCCCCCGGCCAGCCGGCCTGACTCGTCGCGGCCGTCAGCGGCCGCGAGCCCGCCGTCGCCCTCCCGTCGACCGGCTCGGCCCCGCCGATCGCGCCCGCCGGATCGGCTTCGCGTAGAGCGGCCCCTCGTGTCGTGGCCGGCCGTGCCCGAGCGGCCGCGGCGTCACGTCGCGGCTCGGGACGAACCCGTCCTCGACGGTCCAGGGAATGGCGCGCTTCAGGAGCCGCTGCACGCCGCGCAGGAGATCGGCCTCGTCGATCGTCACGAGGCTGATCGCGTCGCCGGTCAGACCGGCTCGTCCGGTCCGGCCGATCCGGTGGATGTAGTCCTGCGGGTTCCACGGCAGCTCGAAGTTCACGACGTGCGGCAGCTCCTCGATGTCGAGGCCGCGGGCCGCGACGTCGGTCGCGACGAGCACGCGGACGTCGCCGCTCTTGAAGCCCTCGAGGGCGCGGATGCGCTCCGGCTGCGTGCGATCCGAGTGGATCGCGACGGCATCGAGGCCCTGCCGATCGAGGATCGAGGCGAGGCGCGACGCGGCGAGCTTCGTCCGCGTGAAGACGAGCACCTGGCGCAGGTCCTCCTTGCGGATGAGGTGGGCGAGAAGCTCCTCCTTGCGGTCGCGATCGACCGGGTAGACGAGCTGGCGGATGCCCTCGACCGTCGCGTTCCGGGGCGCGACCTCGACCGTCGCCGGGTCGCGCAGGATCGTCTTCGAGAGGCGTCGGATGTCGTCGGAGAACGTTGCCGAGAACATGAGGTTCTGGCGGCGGGCCGGGAGGAGGTCGATGATCCTCCGGATGTCGGGCAGGAAGCCCATGTCGAGCATCCGGTCCGCCTCGTCGAGGACGAGGATCTCGACCTGGCCGAGCGCCACGGTCCGCTGTCCGACGTGGTCGAGCAGGCGGCCCGGCGTCGCGACGAGGATCTCGACGCCGGCCCGGAGCTCCTTGATCTGGGGCTCGATCGGGACGCCGCCGAACACGACCGCCGGCCGAAGGGGCACGGTGCGGCCGTACGTCCGGACGCTCTCGTCGACCTGCATCGCGAGCTCGCGGGTCGGAACGAGGATCAGCACGCGGACGGGGTGGCGCGCGGGTGAGAACGACGTGTTGGCGTGCTCGCGCAGCC
>DATBKB010000003.1:0-18571 GCA_036556145.1 Candidatus Limnocylindrales bacterium
TCCGCGGGTCCCGTGGCCGCAGGGCTGGCCTCGGCCGGACTGGCGAATCGTCGTCGGGCTGGCCGGCGCGGCCCTCGCCTGGCTGCTCATCGTGGCCTTCTCGGAGCCGTGGGGCCGCTGGTGGGCGACGGCCCAGGACGCCCGCTCCTACTGGGTGCCGTCCCTCGCGGATCCGTATTCACACTCGCGCTGGACGACGCCCTCCGCCTACGTCTACTCGCCGGCGTTCCTGCAGCTCGTCGCCCCGCTCGCGCTGCTGCCATGGCAGGCGTTCGTTGCCGCCTGGACCGGGCTCCTGCTCGGCGCGCTGCGGGTGCTCACCGGGCCGCGCCTGCTCGCCGTCGGGCTCGTGATCGCGATGCCCGAGCTCGCCGGCGGCAACATCTCGCTGCTCCTCGCGCTCGCGATCGTGGCCGGCTTCCGCTGGCCCGCGACGTGGGCCTTCGTGCTGCTGACGAAGGTCACGCCCGGCATCGGCCTGCTCTGGTTCGCGCTGCGGGGCGAGTGGCGATCGCTCGCGATGGCCCTCGGCGCGACGGCGGCCATCTTCCTCGGCTCCGCGGTCCTGCTTCCGGCCGCATGGACGCAGTGGTTCGACGTCCTCGCCGCGTCCGCCGGGCGGGACGGCACCTGGGCCGCGGTGCCGATTCCTTTCGTCGTCCGTTTCCCGATCGCCGTCGCCCTCGTCGCCTGGGGCGCGACGACGAACCGCCGCTGGACGGTGCCGGTCGCGGCGATGCTCGCCCTGCCTGCGCTGTGGTACGGCGGGCTGAGCATGCTCGTCGCGGTCATCGCGCTTCGTGACGATCGCTGGAACGACGAGTCACCGGCCGGCTCGGCGGCCGAAGCCTCGCCGTCGCGCTCGCGCCGCGGACTCGCCGAGCCGTGGGCGGCCGGCGCGTGACCGCGCGGCGCGTGGTGGCGAGAACCGGCCGCCGACCGGCCGCGTATCGGAGGACAAGTCCTAGTCGATTGTAGGAGTTACGAGAATCCGGGGGCGCTGGGAGGTAGGGCGATGGGCCGATTCCTGACCCGGTTGATCGACGCGCAGGGGTTCTGGGCGAAGCCCTTCGGCGACTTCAACCACTGGTGGCTGAGCGGGCTGTTCCGGCGGATCTCGGCGGTCAAGGACTTCCTCAACGGGCGCTGGCTGGGCCATCCGTTCCACTCGGCCTCGACGGACCTCCCGATCGGCGTCCTCGGCCTGGCCGTCCTCTTCGATGTGATCGGGCAGCCGGCGGCCGCGGACGTCGCGCTCGGGACGGGCATCGTGTTGATGCTGCTGTCCGCGCTGTCCGGGCTGGCCGACTACACCGACACGGACGGCGTCGCGCGCACGCGCGCCACCGTCCACGCCACGCTCATGGTCCTGGCGCTCGTCGTGTACCTCGTGTCGCTCTGGATGCGGCTGGGCCAGCCCGCGGACCGAACACTGCCGATCGTCCTTTCGGTCCTCGCATGGCTCCTCGTCCTCGCCGCCGCATTCGTCGGCGGCGACGTCGTCTACGCCCTCGGCAACATGGTCAGCCGGCACGCGTTCCGGGCAGCCGGCGGCGGCGGGACCAAGTGGGTGGCGCTGGACCTCGGCGGGGCGGCCGACATCCCCGAAGGTGAGCTCTTCAAGGCGAAGGCCGGCGCGAGCAACCTCGTCATCGTCCGCAACGGCTCGACGATCCTCGCCCTGCACGAAACGTGCGCTCACGCCGGCGGACCGCTCGCCCAGGGCACGCTCGTCGACGGCCAGGTCGAGTGCCCGTGGCACGGCTCCAGGTTCCGCCTCGCCGACGGCCGAGCGACCCGGGGTCCCACGGTCTACGACCAGCCGCGATACGAGGTTCGCCGCTCGGAATCGGGGGCCGGCTGGGAGGCTCGCCTCATTCGCGACTAGCCGGCGGTGCATCATCGGCGCCGATGCCGACGATCACCGTCACGGATCCCTCGGTCATCCTCCTCGTCGGGCCTGCCGGGTCAGGCAAGTCGACCCTGGCCCAACGGCACTTCGCGCCCGACGAGGTCCTCTCCTCCGATGCGATGCGGGCGATCGTCGGTCGCGGCGAGTCGGATCAGAACGCGAGCAAGCCGGCGTTCGCGCTGCTGCACCGGCAGCTCCGCAAACGGCTCGCTGCCGGTCGACTGACCGTTGTCGACGCGACGAACCTCTCGCCGCGGGCGCGGTCGGCGGTGCTCCGGCTCGCCCACGCTCACCGAATGCCGGCGGTCGCGATCGTCCTCGATCTCCCGGCCCCGATGATCCTCGGCCGGAGCGCCGGCCGAGTGGAGCGGCGCGTCGACCGCGACGTCGTCCTCGACCAGCTCGCGCGGCTCCGGGAGGTCGTGGACCGCGGCCTCCTCGAGCGCGAGGGCTTCGTTGCCGTTTTCCGCATCCGCGAGCCGGCCGAGGTCGACGCACTGCGGGTCGAGCGGCGCGGTCAGCGCCGATAGCACCCTGCTCGTCGCGGGCCGACCCGGGATCGAGCTGACCGAGCGGGTCAGGGCGCCTGGCCGGCCCCGATGAGCACGATCGCTGCCGCAGCCGCCGCGATGCCGACGGCATGGTGCCGCGTCACCGGCTCGTGCAGGAGCACGGCGGCGAGCACGACGGTCGTGACGGGGTACATCGAGGTGAGCACGGCCGCGACGGCGAGCGCGCCGGAGGCCTCCGCGAGCATGAATCCGGCGATGCCGGCCATGTCGAGCACGCCGATCAGGGCGACCGCGGGCAGCATCGAGCGCGGCACGCGCACCGACCCGCGCAGCACCGCGACGACGGCCGCGACCAGCGCGAGCTCAACGAGGCGGACCACGACCAGCGGGCCGAAGACGAGCCGCTCGTCGACGCGCGAGATGACGATCGAGAACGTGCCCAGGCCGATGCCCGCCAGGATCGCGAGCTCGATGCCCGATCGACCGCTGGACGCATCGGCGACGCGCGACACGAGGACGACGGCGACGACGGCCAGGGCGATGCCGAGCAGCACGAGCGGTGGCGGTAGTCCCTCGAGGACGATGCCGGCGACGACGGGGACCGTGGCGGCGAGCACGCCGGTGACCGGGGCGACGATGCCCATGCGCCCGACGGCGAGTCCGGCGTAGAGCGACAGGATCCCCAGCCCGGCCGCGAGCCCACCGAGCGCGGCCCAGGCCACGTCGGCGGTCGAGGGGATGGCCTCGCGCCGCACGATCGCGAGGACGAGGGCCGCGACCAGCCCGACGGCGAGCATGCCGAGGACGACGCCATAGACGGTCGAGCGCCGGCTCGCCAGTCCACCGCCGAAGTCCGCCATGCCCCACGCGACCGCCGCCCCGAGGCCGAAGACGAGCACGGACGCCGGCCCGAACGGGCCGGCGTCAGCCATCGACGAGGGCTGGCTCGGCAGGCTCCGCGAGATTGTCGAGGGCCGTCGGACCGGGCAGCTCGACGACCTTGTCGGCCGCAGCGTCGTAGCGGTCGGACGTCGTCAGGTAGATCACCTGGAAGTCGGCCGCGATCTGCCGGAGCAGCTCGAGCGCGCGCTTCGCGCGCGCGTCGTCGAGCGTCACGAACGGGTCGTCGAAGACGAGCGGCGGCCGGCGATCGCCCGTGACGAGCCGCACCAGGCCGAGCCTGGCGGCGAGGTAGACGAGGTCGAGCGTGCCCTGACTGAGCGAGCTGACCGGCACCCAGTCCCCCTTCTCGGGCGCGAAGACGCTGATGTCGAGGGTCTTGTCGTCGACTCGGACGCGCCGGTAGCGACCGCCGGTCACCCGCTCGAGGTCGCCGACCATCCGCTTCTCGAGGAAGCGCGTCGCGGTCCGGATCGTCGCGACCTCGGCGCGCTCGATGGCCCGGAGCGTGCCCTCGTAGACGCGGGCACGGCGCTGGAGCGCGGCGAGCTGCTCGCGCCACGTCTCGAGCGACTCCGCGTCGGCCGCCACCTGCTCCGCGTCGACGGTGTTCGCCTCGACCCTGGCGCGAACGGTCGCCTCCTCGTCGCGGGCCTTCTCGAGGGCGGCCTCGGCGTCGCGAACCTCGACCTCGAGTCGCTCCCGCGCCCGCGGCTCGTGGGCGATCGGGCCGAGGGCCTCGAGGGCGTGTCCCTTCTGCTCGACCTCGAGCGCGGCCGCGTCGCGGACGCCCGGCAGTCCCTCGGGGGCCTCGCGGCCCACGAGACCCTCGAGCTGGGCGCGGAGCCGCGCGATCTTGTTGACGTGCGCCTCCTCGGCGACGAGCTGGGCCTCGACCGCGGCCAGGTCCGGCTGCTCGAGCGACTTGAGCTGGGCCTCGAAATCGGTCTCGGCCGTCCGGAGCTCCTCCTCGATCTGGGAGCGGCCGCGCAGGCGACGGCTGATGTCGGTGTCCTGGAGCTGCTTCTGGAGCCGGTCGCTCCGGCGCAGCTGGAACGCGACGGCGGCGAGCAGGAGGCCGACGACGGCGACGACCGCGCCGACGAGCATCGGGGCCGTGCCGAGCGGCGAGACGCCGAGCAGCGTGCCTGCATAGGTGCCGGCCGCGATGAGCACGCCGATGACGACCATGACGATGGCGAACCGCGACAGGGGCCGCCACGTGGGCTCGGGCGGGACCTCGAAGCTGACCGCGTGCTCGCCGCCGAGCAAGCCGTGCAGCTCGCGGATCCGGACGTCGAGCTTGCGCAACCGCTCGACGATCTGCTTGAGAACCGGAAGCGGGTTCGCCGACGGGTGGTGGTCCTCGAGCTCAGCGATCTCGTCGCGGATCGTCACCGCGTCGCGGTAGCGCTCGAACCGTCCGCGGGCCGACTCGCGCTCGGCTGCGAGGCGCTCGGCGGCGCGGGCCTTCTCGAGCATCGATCGGGTCTCGCGGAGGACCCGATCCGCCTCGGCCCGGCGGTCGCGCGCCCCAGCGAGCACGTCGCGGTCCCGCTCGAGCTGCGCGAGCGCCTCCTCGCCCTGGCGGACCGACAGCTCCTGCTGCTCGACCATCTCCTCGGCGATCTTCAGCCGGCCCGGGTTCTTCGCGCCCTTCGTGTTCAACGCCTGGAGGGCCCGCTCCAGCTTGCGCCGCGCCCGCGAGGTCCCTCGGTCGGCGCCGCTGATCGACGCCTGCAGCCGGTCGCGGAGCGCGCCCTCGTCGCGGGTCAGGTCGGAGACCTCGTGGTGGCGGATCGAGGCGGTCGACCGGTAGAACGCCTCCGTCGGCATGCCGGTGATCTCGGCGAGCGCCTCGTCGGCACGAGCGGGATCGTTCGTCGAGTAGCCGTTGACGTCGAGCTGCACCGTGCCCCGCGCGCCGAGGAACGCCTTCTCCAGCCGCCCGGCCCGGGTCCCTTCGACCTCCTCCTCCTCGAACTCGATGGCGATGACGGGCCGCGCGTCCTCGGCGGAGCCCCACGGCCGCAGCGCGTCGAGGTCGGCGGTGTTGCTCGTGCACTTCCGGGTGAGCACGAGCTCGATCGCCCGCTGGATCGTCGTCTTGCCCGCCTCGTTCGGCCCGCGGATGACGGTGACGCCGGGGGCGAGGGCGATGTCGACGTCGCGCCGGCGCATGTTCGTGATCGTGAGGCGGGTGATCCTCACAGCGCGACCTCGTGGCCGGCGAGGAGCAGCCGGCCGAGCCGGAGGACGTCGCGCAGCTCGGCGGCCTCGGCCGCCTGGGCGTCGCCTTCCATGGCCTCGAGCTCGGCGATGCGGCCCTCCACCTCGCGGATGAATGCGCCGGCGATCGTGTCGGGCGGCGGCAACGCCCCTTCGGTCAGCGCCGGCACGGACGCGTCGCGAACGCGAACCTTGAGGAATGAGCCGCGAAGCTGGGACTCGATCTCGTCGACGTCGAGATCGAGGTCGTCGGCGCGGATTCCGGTGATCCGGACGTCGAGCACGAGATCTCCGTCCGCCATCGCGCTGAGGCGCTCGACGAGGGCGGGCTGGCTGGCGATCCCCGACGCGTCGATCTCGACCTTCTCGAACCGCGTTCGGCCGACCTGCCGCTCCTCGATCGCGACGGCCTTCTGCCCGAGCGCGTTGTCGAGCGTCACGAGAAGCACCTTGCCGGCCCGGTCCTGGTCGACCGCGACAGGTTCCGGGGCGCCGGAGTAGGCGTACGTCACCGCGCCGGCGGTCCCGCGCTGCGTCGAGTGCCAGTGCCCGAGGGCGAGGTAGTCGAGGCCGGTCGCGGCGATCTCCTCGCGAGTGACGACGACCTCGTCGCCGTCGGTCCGACCGGGGATCGCCACCGCGGCGTGCAGGAGGCCGACCTTCCACGTCGCGCGGCGATCGCCGCCGACCTTGAGGTCGGCGAGCGGGCTGCGTGGTGCGCGCTTCGTATCGAAGACGCGGGCGAACACGACCGCGTCGCAGGACGGGATCGCGACCTCGCCGCGCTCCGGGGTGAGGACCGTGACGAAGTCCTCGGCACCCTCCGCGGCGGCCATGGCCGTCAGGTCGTGGGCACGGTAGACCGACGAGCGGTCGTACACGTCGTGGGTGCCGGGGATGATCACCGCCCTGATGCGGTTCTCGGCCAGCCGGCGCAGCTGTGCGGCGACACGCTCGACCGACCGCTTCGGCTGCGTGTTCGAATCGAACAGGTCGCCGGCGATCAGCACGATGTCGACCTTCTCGGCAATCGCGAGATCGATCGTCGCCTTGAAGGCGCTGAACTGGCGTTCCCGCTGCGACGCGGCCTGATCGCCGAGATCCGCGTGCCGCGCGCCGACGTGCACGTCAGCCGTATGGAGCAGTCGGAGCATCCGGTTCCGGCTCGCCTCCCTCTGGGGTTGGAGTGACGGCCGGGGCGAGAGCCGCGCCGCCGTGGAGGACCGGCGGGTTGGCGCGAGCGAGGTGCCCCCATCGCCCTCGCTCGCCGACCCGAACTCTGGTGCCGCATTGTGACAGGTTGGTTGTCAGCGCTCCCACCGTCCGTGACGGCACCCCGCGCTCTCCCGACGCACGATTCACACACGCCGCGCTCGCCGTTCCTTGCAACGCACCAATCTGCGTGCCGCGCTATCCTCCGCCGACGTGACACCGGTGCGCCCCGTCGAGGGACTCCACATCGGCTCCAGGGTCCCGCGGCCCCGGCCTCTCCCGCCTGCGCCCGTCCCCACCGCCGATGACGCCGTCCCGGGGCAGCCACACACCTAGCGACCCGGCGACCGCGCGGGGGAGGAGCAACGTGACTTTCGTCGACCGTCGGCTGAACTGTGTCGATTGCGGTGTGGAGTTCATCCACTCGGCTGCGGACCAGGAGTTCTATTCGCAGAAGGGGTTCGGGTCGGATCCGAAGCGGTGCGCGTCGTGCCGCGCCAGCCGTCGCGCCGCTCGAGAGGGCGGCTTCGACGTCCGGGAGATCGGCGGCCCGCGCGGCTACGAGCGCGGCGACGATCGCCCGATCCGGGAGTACTTCGCGGTGATCTGCTCCTCGTGCGGCAACCAGGCCCAGGTCCCGTTCAAGCCGCGGATGGACCGGCCGGTCTACTGCTCCGATTGTTTCCGGCAGGTCAAGCCCGACTGACGCCGCGCCCGCCGGACGCGCGGGCCGGACGCCGACCCAGGCCGGAGGCGGGCTCGCACTCTGCCAGTCCGCGGTCGCATTTCTCTCATACGCACACGACGCGAGCGGTATCCCACGACTGTCGCTCACTCGCTCGCATCGTGTGCACTTGAGAGCTTCGAGCAGCTCGATCACGCTCGCGGGAGCGCCGAGGCGGCCAGCGACGTTGGATAGCGCTCGCCTGGTGTGCATCTGAGAGAAACCGGTGAGAGGACCGGGCGGGACGACGATCGAGCGGAGCCGCCGTGGACCTCCTCAGGGCACGAGCCGGAAGACCTCGCCGTGCCGGAACCGCTCGCGGCGCCGGCCACGCCAGACCGTGACGCGGGCCCGTCCGTGGACCTGGAACGAGCCGTTCCGGCCGACGACGGCCGTGCCTTCGTCGATGCCGAGCACCGCCGCGCCGCGCGGCGCCTGCAGCGCCATGAGCGCGCTGAACGGCTCGGGCAGCCCGTCGTAGTGCGGGATCACCGCCGCGCCTGAGATGAACCCGAGGCCCGCCCGCCAGCGGAGCGGCCACGGCAGGAAGCCGCGGCGCATGTCGAGGAGCCGGTCGGCGAGGACCATCGCCCCGGCCGAGCAGCCGGCGATGACCGCGCCCCTGGCGTGCGCATCGGAGATGGCCCGACCGACGGCCGTGCCGGTCACGATCGCCCGGAGGTACTCGGGCTTGCCGCCGGAGAGGTAGACGAGGTCCGCCTCGCCGATGGCCTGGACGTGGGCCGCGTCCTCGGCGGCGGAACGGTCGCGGACGAGCACCGGCTCGACCTCCGCCCCGAGCGCACTGAAGTGCTCGACGCCCATCGCCGCCCAGCGCTGGAAGACGTCCTCGCCGTCGGGATACGACGCAGTCGGCAGGACGACGACGCGCGGCCGTGACCGTGAGGTCGCGGCGAGCAGCCCCAGGTCGAACTCGGCCATCGGGGGGAGGAACTCACCGGCGCCCACCAGCGCCACGGGACCCGGCATGAACGCGAGTCTACCCGCGAACGAACGGATGCCCCGCGGGCGCCCATACACTCCCGTGATGACGTCGACGCAGCGCTGGACGCTCCTCGCCACGATCCTCGGGTCGTCGGTCGTGTTCCTCGACGGCACGATCGTCAACGTCGCGCTGCCGAAGATCGGCGAGACGCTGCCGGCGACGCTCGTCAGCACGCTCGAGGGACAGACGTACGTCGCGAGCGGCTACCTCGCGACGCTCGCCGCGCTGCTGATCCTCGCCGGCGCCCTCGCCGATTACTACGGCCGCAAGCGCGTCTTCGCCATCGGGCTGGCAGGGTTCGGCATCACGTCGCTGCTGTGCGCGTTCGCGCCGAGCCTGGAGCTCCTGGCGCTGTTCCGTGTGCTCCAGGGCGCCGCCGGCGCGCTGCTCGTGCCAGGCTCGCTGTCGATCATCACCGCGACGTTCGAGGGCGAGGCGCGCGGGCGCGCCTTCGGCATCTGGACGGCGGCGACCTCCGGGCTGCTGCTGTTCGGGCCGATCATCGGCGGGGTCCTCGTGTCGTCGGTCGGCTGGCGCGCCGCGTTCTACATCAACGCCCCGCTCGTCCTGTTCGGCCTCTGGGCGACGCTGCGGCACGTCCCGGAGAGTCGCGACGAATCGGCCAGCGGCCGGTTCGACTGGCTCGGGGCGCTCGTCGCGGTGGTCGCCGTCGGTGGCCTGGCGTTCGGGGCGATCCGCGGCGAGGCGACGAAGTGGGCCGATCCGTCGGCATTCGTCGCGCTGGGCGTGGGCGGGCTGGCCGCGATCGCCTTCCCGATCCTCATGGCCCGTCGTCCGAACCCGCTCGTGCCGCTGTCCCTCTTCCGCTCGCGCGCCTTCGCCGTGATCAACCTGTCGACCCTCCTGATCTACGGCGCGCTCTACGTGTCGGTGTACTTCCAGACGCTCTTCCTCCAGGGCGTACTGGGCTACACGCCCGTGGCGTCGGGGCTGATCGGGCTGCCGACCGGGATCCTGCTGACGCTCCTGTCGACGCGCGTCGGCGCGGTGGCTGCCCGGCGCGGGCCGCGGTTCTTCCTTGTCGCCGGGCCGCTCATCATGGCCGGCGCACAGCTGTGGCTCGCCCGGATCCCGGCCGACAGCCCTGGCTGGGCCGCGGACATCGCCAACCCGGCGAGCCTCATCCCGCCGGCGGAAGCCCTTGTCGACGTCCTGCCGTCCGTGATTGCGTTCGGGATCGGGATCTCGCTCGTCGTCGCGCCGCTCACGAGCACGCTCATGAGCTCGGTCGCGGTCCGCTTCGCCGGCGTCGCCTCGGCCATCAACAACGCCGTGTCGCGTGTCGGCTCGCCGATCATGTCGGCGGTCATCTTCATCGTCGTCTCGGGGACGTTCTACGCCGCGCTGGCCGCCGACGTGCCCGGCCTCGACCCGGGCTCCGCCGAGGTTCGCCGCGTCGTCCAGCCGCTCAACCCGCCCCACGCCGACGCCTCGCCGGAGGTCGCCTCAGCCGCCAGGCGCGCGTCGACGGACGCGTTCCACCTCGCGGCGATCACCTGCGCGACGCTGCTCATCGCCGGGGCCGCGATCAACTTCGTCGGCCTGCGCAACGTCCGGGCGACCGGTCCGGCCGACGGTAGCGCGACGGCCGCCGGCTCGGGCGGGACATGAAGAACCGGGCGGTCGCCCGCCCGGTTCGAAGCGCGCGAGTACCGAATCAGGCGCTGGGCGGCGTCGTCTTCGGCATCGCCTGGTAGTCCTGCCAGGCGCCCCAGGTCATGATCACCGCGCCGACGACGGTCCCGATCGCGGCGAGCATGTACAGGCCAAGCGCGCCGAGGAAGCTGAGGCTCGGGAGCACCCCGAGGATCGACAGGACGGCCGCAACCGCGCTGATCCCGAGGACGATCGTCTGGACCGGCATCGGCCAGGTGACGTTCTGCGTCGGCGAGTACTTCAGCCAGTAGATGACGATCGCCGCGATCGCGGCAAGCAGCGCGATCGTGTTGGCCCCGAAGCCATAGGAGCCGACGATGCCGACGAGGAAGCTGATGATGACGATGACCGCGCCGATCACCACCAGCCGCTCGTTCGCGTTCAGCTTGTTGTAGAAGTCCACCCAGCGCGCCTCCCTTCCGATGCCGGCCGACCCGACTCCCGACCGGGTGGGCCTTCCCGTCCAGCGCCGCCGAGCATCGGCGGGCGCCAATGGCACAGGGTACAGACCCGAAGGGCCGTCGGCTAGCCATTCGTGCGTGTTCGGGCAACGTACGCTTCCCGCGTGACAACCGAGTGGAATGCCGCCTCGTACGACCGCGTCGCGGACCCGCAGACGGGCTGGGGCGTCGCGGTCCTCGATCGGCTCGTGCTGCGGGGCGACGAGCGGGTGCTCGACGCCGGCTGTGGCTCGGGCCGGGTCACCGAGCGGCTCGCCGCCCGCCTGCCTCGGGGCCGGATCGTGGCCCTCGATGCGTCCGCCGCGATGCTCGACGAGGCGCGACGGCGCCTGGCTCCCTTTGGCGACCGGATCGAGTTCGTCCAGGCCGACCTTGCGAGGCCGCTGCGGATCGCCGGCGCCGTCGATCACGCCCTCTCGACGGCGACCTTCCACTGGGTGCTGGATCACGACGCTCTCTTCCACAACCTCGGGGCCGTCATCCGGCCGGGCGGCACACTCGTCGCCCAGTGCGGCGGCGCCGGCAATATCGCGAGCCTCAAGCAGGTCCTCGCCCAGGTCGGCGATGGCTGGCAGGGCGAGTACGTCTTCGCGACGCCGGAGGAGACGGCGGCGCGTCTCGCCGCCGCGGGCTTCGTCGACGTCGAGACGTGGCTGTCCGAAGAGCCGACGCGATTCGAGCCGGGCGAACCCTTCGAGGCGTTCCTCGAGACCGTCTGCCTCCGGCAGCAGCTCGAGCGGCTGCCCGAGGGCGAGCGGCGCGCCTTCGTCCGCGAGGTCGCCTCGCGAATGCCGGGGCCGGTCCTCGACTACGTCCGACTCAACATCGTCGCGCGGCGCGGGTGAGGCGTCGCGGGTGAGGCTGCGCGCGTGAGGCTGCGCGCGTGAGGCTGCCCCCTGAGGCGCTGCGCCTCGTCAGCGTTCGACCTTGAACGGCGCCCCATGCCCGGGGATGACGACGTCGACGGCGCCGAGCACGCGCTCCCGGCTCCGCTCGAGCGCCGCCTGGTCCCACGCCAGCGGGTCGACCTCGGGCGTCCGGTCGCTCCGCCACCAAAGGTGGGTCATCGCGTAGACGCCGTCGTCGGCTTCGACGACGAGGCTCGCGTCCTCCTCGGTGTGGCCCGGCGTGAGCCACAGTTGTGCCCGCGGCGAAAGCCGGTAGCCGTCGCCATCGTGGTCGAGCCACTCGTCGCGCCGGTAGCGAGCCCAGAAGTCGACGACCTCGGCGTTCGGGAACAGCGCGACGTTGACGGTGTGGTCGGGGTGATGGTGCGAGAGGAACACGTGCGTCACGGCCTCGGGCGGGACGCCGAGGGCAGCGAGCGGGTCGAGGATCCGGCCCCGGTCGGCGACCATGCCCGGGTCGGTCACGATCGACGCGTCGCCGTCGCGGACGAGCGTGATCGAGCTGCCGACGCCGTGGTCGCAGTAGCCGGCGTGGATGAGGTGGACTGTCGTCACGGCAGGTCTCCGGGCAGATCGACGTCGACCAGAGTAGAGGCCGACGGGTCGAAGGGTCGCCACGAAACCTCATCGAGCTCGCGCGTCCGGAGCAGGCGCAGCAGAGCGACCAGGCTCCGCTCGCCGTCGCCGAGCGCCCGTCGCGCTGCGGCGGTCGCCGCGCCGACGCGGAACGCGGCCGGCAGCGGGTGGCGCCGGCCGCGGAACGCGAGGACCGCGGCGTCCATGTCCGGCTGCGCGTCGAGCGTCCGGAGCAGTGTCGCGAGCACGGGCACGGCCAGATGCGGCATGTCCCCCGCGGCGACGATCGCGAACGGCTCGGCCGCCCGCTCGAGCCCGGCGAGGAGCGCGACCAGCGGGCCGCCGAACGGTTCGGGGTCGCGAGCGACCCTGACCGGCGTCCTGCCGGCGCCGACGCTCCGCGGCAGGGGCGGCGGATCCCCGACAGGCGGCACGAGCACGATGACCTCGCGCGACACGGCCCCCAGCGCGTCGACGGCGTACGTCAGCAACGGCCGGCCGCCGACCGGCTCGACGAGCTTGTCCCGGCCGAAGCGCGACGAGCGTCCGCCGGCGAGGACGAGTCCGGACGCCGCGGGAACGGCGGGCGTGGCCACGTTATCGGGCGCGCACGGCGGGCGCCCCGGCGACCTCCGGTGCGCGAGGCCCCGGAACGTGGCCGTCGGCCGCGCGCCGCAGGATTCCCCGACGGCCGAAGTCCTCGAGGAGCGCCATGACGTACTTGCGGCTCGTGCCGGTCGCGTCGCGATAGGCGGCCGGGGTCAGCGGGCCGCGGCGCGCCATCTCGATGGCCATGTCTGTCAGCCGCCGCCACGTCGCCGCCTCCCACGCGAGGTCGTCGGCGACGACAACGATCCGGCCCTGCTGCTCGACCGCATGGATCCCGGCTGGGGGGCATGACGCGGCGCGGGCCGCCTCGGCCAGGGGTGGCGGCGCGGGAACGGCAAGCGCCGCGACGAGGCGGTTCATCGCGGCCTCGACCTCAGCCGAGGGTCGCGCGACTCGACGACCGGGAAGCCGGACGGTCGCTCCCTCCCGCTCCAGGCGACCCGCGATCACCAGGCCGTCAATCGCGTCCGAGGCGGCGGCGGTTGCCGCCTCGACGTCGAGCGTCACGCGCCGGCGAAGGTCGCGGGCGAGCCGCGCCCGGAGCGTGGCCATCGGCACGCCCGCGTCGGTCTCGGTCGCGACCATGTCCAGGGTCGCCGCCGCCAGATCGTGGGCGACGTCGGCCGCCAGGCTGACGCTCCCGTTCGAGGCAACCGCGCCGTGGAGGTCGAGGCGCGCGGCCGCGTCGCCGGGTCGCAAGACCATCGCCGCGAGGCGGGCCGCGGTCGACCGGCGCCGGGCGGCCGCGCGGGGCGGCTGCGCATCGAGGACCACGCCGCCGGCGAGCGTCGCGGAGGGCGATGGCCGCCGGAGCACGAATCGATCGCCCGGCGCCGCCGCCACAGGCCGGGCGAGCCGAAGAAGCGCGGTGACGCTGCCATCGTCGAGGGCCACCGAATCGCGCGCGGACCGGCCCACGACGACGCCAACGTCCTCGGTGCCGAGGTGGAGTCGCGCTTCCGTTCGGTCGGCGGGGAGGACACGCGGAAGGCCGCGGATCGCCGCGGGACGCGCCAGTCGGACGAGGAGCCGATCCGTCGTCAGGAGGGCGGCATCGGACGTCAACACCATGCCGCGACCGACCTCGGCAAGCTCGACCCCGGCGACGTTCATCGCGACTCGACCGAGTCCGGCGTGCTCGACCGCCGAGCCATGCACCTGGAGCTCGCGTACGCGAACGTCCCGACCTGCGGGTACGAGGCGCAACGTGTCGCCGCGAGCGACTCGCCCGCCCCGCAGCGTGCCGGTCACGACGACGCCGCGGCCGCGGACGGTGAACGTCCGATCGATCGCCAGGCGCAGCCGGCCGGCCGGCTCCGGGACGAGTCGCCGACGAAGGGCCTCGATCGCCTCACGGACGTCCTCGAGACCTTCGCCGCTCGTCGCCGACACTTCGACGACTGGCACGGCACGAAGCGCCGTCGACCCGAGGAGTGATCGCACCTCGGCCGCGACCGCACCGCGCCGCTCGGAGGAGACCAGGTCCACCTTGGTCAGGACGACGATGCCGTCGCGAATGCCGATCGCGTCGAGCAGCTCGAGGTGCTCGATCGTTTGCGCGCGTGGGCCGTCATCGGCGGCCACGACGAGCATCGCGGCGTCGATCTCCCCGGCCCCGACGAGCATGTTGCCGATCAACCGATCGTGGCCGGGGACGTCGACGAAGTCGACCTCGCCACCGGGCAGCGGCATGTGCGCGTACCCGACGTCGATCGTCATGCCGCGTCGCCGCTCCTCGGGAAGCCGATCCGGATCGATCCCCGTGAGGGCGCGCAGCAGCGTCGACTTGCCGTGATCGATGTGACCGGCCGTGCCGATGACGACGGTCATCGCCGGCCCGCCGCCAGCTCCTCGATCCGTGCGGCGACGACACCATCCTTGTCGGGCGGCACCGTCCGGAGGTCGAACACGACCGCGTCGTCGACGATCCGGGCAAGGATCGGCTCCGGCCCCTCGCGGAGCGTGCGGGCCGCGCGATCCGGGGTCGAAACGCGCAGCGCGACGCCCCACGATGGCAACGTCTGGCCGGGCAGCGAGCCGCCGCCGACCGGCGAGTCGAGCGCGGCGACCTCGACGGGCACGCGGCCCGCAATCGCCTCGGCCCGGCGGCGCAACGCCCCGGCCGGCTCACCGATCGACCGCCAGATCGGGATCGACGATGTCGCGCCCGCTCGGTAGAGCCCGAGCGTCGCCGCCGTCGCGGCGAGGATCACCTTGTCCGGACGCATCGCCCGGGCCAGCGGATCGCGGCGCAGCCGCGCGATGAGGCTCGAGCGCCCGACGATCAAGCCCGCCTGCGGCCCGCCGACGAGCTTGTCGCCGCTGAACGTGACGACGTCGGATCCGGCCGCGAGCCGCTCCGCGGGCGTCGGCTCGTGCGCGAGGCCGAACTCGGCGGTGTCGAGCAGCGCCCCGGAGCCGAGATCGTCCACGACGATCGCCCCGTGCCGGTGAGCGAGGTCGGCGACCGCCTTCGGGTCGGGTTCCTCGACGAAACCGGCCATCGTGAAGTTCGACGGGTGCACGCGGAGGACGAGCTTCGCCCGGCCGTCTGCGAGCGGCGCCTCGAAGTCGGATGCCCGCGTCCGGTTCGTCGTGCCAACCTCGACGAGCTTCGCGCCGGCCCGCCGGACGATCTCGGGGATCCGGACGCCGCCACCGATCTCGACGAGCTCGCCTCGTGAGACCGCGACGCCGCCCCGGCCGGCGAGCCCGACCGCGAGCGCGACCGCCGCGGCGTTGTTGTTGACGATGAGCGCGTCCTCGGCGCCGGTCAGCGCCACGAGGTGGTCTTCGGCCTGGCGGAAGCGCGGCCCCCGGCGGCCGCTCGTCGTGTCGAGCTCGAGGTAGCCGTAGGTCCGAGCCGCGTCACGGGCTGCGTCGATCGCCGCGTCCGGCCACGGCGCGCGGCCGAGGTTCGTATGCAGGATCACGCCGGTCGCGTTGATGACGGGCGGCGGCATCGACGCCTCGGGGACGGCATAGCCGTCGAGCCGGCCGACGACCTCCTCGCCAAGCTGGTCCACGGTCCTCGCCTCGCGGCCGGCGCGGAGGCGCTCGCGCTCGGTGTCGATGACGTCCCGGGCCGCGGCAAGCAGCGCGTCCCGGTGGCCATTGGCCTCGCCGTCGACGGCCTCGAGGTCGCGCACGCGGTCGCGCACCGCGCGCAGGACGCGGTCGACGCTCGGTGGGTGGGGCGCCTCGCCGCGGGGCATGTCGATCGCGTCCTCCCTGGCGGGAGCGCATGGGAGTCGAACCCACCGCGCCGCGCCGAACGCCGCGCCACCGGTTTTGAAGACCAGGGGGCCCACCGGGACCCTACCGCTCCCGGCGCCGATGGTAGCGCGGCTCGCTCGCGACCCCGTCCGGCGGACTCGCGAGCCATCCGACCTATGATCGCGACGTGGCCGTCAGCGAGCCCGCCTCCCGAATTCGTCTTACCGAGCTGACCGATTGCGGCGGCTGCGCTGCCAAGCTCGGCGCCGGCGTGCTGGCCGAAGCCCTCGCGGGGCTGGGGGCGTCGGCCGCGCCGCCGGAGCTCGTCGCCGGCCTCGATCCGCCCGACGACGCGGCGGCCTACCTCGTGTCCCCGGACCTCGCGATCCTCGGGACGCTCGACTTCTTCCCGCCGCTCGTCGACGACCCGCGGCTGTACGGCGAGATCGCGGCCGCGAACGCGTTGAGCGACGTCTTCGCGATGGGCGGCCGAGTGCTGTTCGCGCTGTCCATCGCGGCGTTCCCCGAGGACCTGCCGCGGGACGTGCTCGCGGCGGTCCTCGACGGGGCCGCGTCGAAGGTCCGCGAGGCCGGCGGCACGCTCGCCGGAGGCCACACGATCCGCGACACCGAGCCGAAGTTCGGCCTCGCGGTCATCGGTGCCGCGCATCCCGATCAGCTGCTGCGGAAGGGCGGCGCGCGACCCGGTGACGTGCTGCTCCTGACCAAGCGACTCGGGACGGGCATGCTCGTGAGCGGTCGCCGGCAGAGACGGACGTCCGAGGCCGAGCTCGACGCGGCGACAACGCACATGACTCGCCTCAACCGAGCCGCCTCCGAGGCGCTCGTGGCCGTCGGGGTCCGCGGCGCGACGGACATCACCGGCTTCGGCCTGCTCGGTCACGGCCTCGAGATGGCTCGGG
Source organism: Candidatus Limnocylindrales bacterium (assembly GCA_036556145.1). GTDB lineage: Bacteria > Chloroflexota > Limnocylindria > Limnocylindrales > CSP1-4 > JACDAV01. The sequence continues at coordinate 16,866 of DATBKB010000003.1, forward strand.
CGTCGAGAACCCGCCTCGTCTTCGAGGCGGCGGCGCTTCCTGCGCTCGACGGCGCGCTCGATCTCGCGCGAGCCGGGGTCGAGACCGGTGGTGCCGGGCACAACCGCCGGTTTGTCGAAGCGGCGCTGGAGGTCGGCGCTGGCGTCGCGCCCGAGTCGGTCGCCCTTGCGGTCGACCCGCAGACGTCCGGCGGCCTGCTCGCGGCGGTGCCGGCCGACCGGCTCGACGCCGCCGAGCGTGCTCTCGGCGAGGCCGGAGTTCAGGCCTGGCGGGTGGGCCGCGTGGAGTCCGGGGCCCCCGGCGTCGTCCTCCGCTAACTGCAACCGGCGTAGCGTTACGCGGCGCGCCACCGTGCGGCGGGCCCCGAAACGGCCGGAGAGCGCCCAAATCCGTCGCTAACTGCGCGCCTGGTTGGAGTTAGCACAGCAGCTGCGCCGCGGCAGTTCCGTAGCGCTACCCGGGTTTGAGTTAGCGGAGAAGTCGCGAGCCAGGCCCTATCGGAGCCGCGCGTACGCTCCGACCGATGCCGCCGCGATGTAGACCGTCGCGCCGAGCACGACGCTCGCGAGGTACGCGTCGACCGGCAGGAACTCGCCGCCCATCTGGCGCAGGAGCAACGTGTACTGGATGAGGCCCGCCAGCAGCACGCCAAGGACGATCCCGCCGATCGTCAGCGCCTTCATCGCGAGGCCGCGCTTGTAGCCCGTCGCCCGCATCACCGCCTCGCCGATGAGCCCGCCGATGATCGGCCCGATGCAGATCGAGAAGAAGAACCCGATCTGGAGGCCGACCAACCCGGCGATCGTGCCCGCGCCCACGGCCGCCGCTGCGCCCGCCCCAAGCTCGGCCGGAGCGAGCGACGTCAGCGGGTCCCTGGCCGGCGTGCCGCAGTCCTTGCAGCGCAGGCCGACCGGACCCTGGAGGCCGCAGGAGGTGCAGATCGGCCGCTCGCACCGGCCGCACCGGACGTACGTCTCGCGGGCCGGGTGCCGGAAGCAGAAGAGGGAGGCGGCTGTCACGGCCGGGACTGTGCCGGGCGGCCCCCGGCCCGTCCATCCCCCGAGCGGGCTACACCCAATCGCACGGCGCTACACTCGACCGGCCGCCAGGGCGACGGTCGTCCGAGGCGGCGTCGCGCAGCAGGAGGCACACCCGTGCCGAAGAGCTACGTTCGACTGACCCGGCCCCTCGTCCGGGACGCCAAGGGCGGCGAGCTCCGCCCGGCGAGCTGGGACGAGGCCCTCACCCGAACCGTCGAAGGCTTCGAGGCCGCCCGCGCGGCCCACGGCCCAAAGACGTTCGGGGTCTTCAGCTGCTCGAAGGCGACCAACGAGGTCAACTTCGCGGCGCAGAAGTTCTCGAGGGTCGTGCTGGGCAGCAACAACATCGACAGCTGCAACCGCACCTGACACGCCCCAAGCGTCGCCGGTCTGGCGACCGTGTTCGGTGCCGGTGGCGGCACAAGCTCATACCGTGAGATCGAAGAGACGGACCTGATCGTCCTGTGGGGCAGCAACGCCCGCGAGACGCATCCGATCTTCTTCCACCACCTCCTGCGCGGCGTGCGTCGCGGCGCGCGGCTCTACGCGGTCGACCCGCGGCGGACCTCCTCGGCGGAGTGGGCCGACGTCTGGCTCGGCCTCGACGTCGGGTCGGACATCGCCCTCGCCAACGCGATCGCCCGCGAGATCATCCATGCGGGCCTC
>DATBKB010000004.1:0-33875 GCA_036556145.1 Candidatus Limnocylindrales bacterium
CGAGGACAAGATCGCCGGGATGCTGGGCGGCAACGTCGCCGAGCGGCTCATGTTCGGCGACACGACGACCGGCTCGTCCAACGACATCGAGAAGGCCACGACGCTCGCGCGCCGGATGGTCACCGAGTTCGGGATGAGCGATCGGCTGGGTCCGCTGTCGTTCGGCAAGCGCGACGAGCTCGTCTTCCTCGGCCGCGAGATCGGCGAGCAGCGCAACTACTCCGACGAGGTCGCGAAGCAGATCGACGAGGAGATCCGGGCGATCATCGACCGCGCCTACGAGCGGGCGACCGAGGTGCTCGAGTCGCATCGCGATCGGCTCGAGGCGCTCGCCCAGAAGCTCATCGCCGAGGAGACGGTGGACGGCGAGGAGTTCGAGAAGCTCTTCTCGGACCTGCCGCCGAAGGAGAACCTCCACGGGCCGGCCCGCCGGCCCGCCGTCGTCGGTCCCGGCCAGCCCACCCCTGGCACCGCCCCGCAGCCGAACCCGCAGCCGGCCTGAGCCCGGCGCGCACCCGCGCGGGCCTGACGCCGGCGCGCGACCCGCTTCGCACGGGCGTGACGCCGGCGGGCAACCCCGCTTCGAACGGGCGTGACGCCGGCAGGCAACCCGCTTCGAACGGGGCGTTACGTGGGACGGCTCACTGGACCGACGGCGATCGGCAACCCCGCTTCGAACGCGGCGTTACGTGGGACGGCTCACTGGACCGACGGCGATCGGCCCGCCGGTCCTTTGTTTCGCCCGGCGAGCCGCATGACCGGTGGCCGGTCGTCCGGACCGCGGTGCGAGACGCCCGTCCGTCGGCGTAGGTCCCGGCGTGCGAGTGATCCGTGCCACGAGACAGCCTCTACAGGCGCAGCACGCCTCCGCCCGCGGGCGGGCGGCCTGAGCGCAGGGCCGACAGCAACGCGCGGCCGTCCAACGGAAAGTCGGTCCGCAGCGCTTCACGCTCCGCGGCGAGAACCTCGCGATTCGGGCGCGTGTCGTTCACGAGCAGCAGGACCGGCGGGTCGCCGGAGTCCCGCCGTTTCAGGGCGATTCGGCGTTGCAGTGCCTGCAGGTCGGTGAGGCGCGTCTCGCCTTCCACCGCGATCCACCAGCCCTTGCCGAAGATGCCGGCATCCCAGGCGCGCTGGTCGCCGTGCCCGGGCATCGGCACCTCCGGCTGCCAGCGGAGGCCCGCAGGGAGGTTGTTCCGAAGGCGTCCCAGCAATGCTGCATGAGCGGCGTCACGCAACGGCATCCCGGCTTCGTAGAGTCGCACCGAGGGTGACATCCCGACGACGACCGCGATTCGACAGACCGCCTCGATCGTCAACCAGGGCGCCAGGCCCCGCTCGATCCGGCTGGCCTCGGCCTTGGACAAGCCCACCGCGGCGGCCACCGCCGCGATGCTGAGTCCGCCTCGCTGCCGGGCAGTCCGCAGCTCCATGCCGATTGACCGTCGGATCGTGTCGGACATCTGAACGGCCCGCGCCCGTCGACGGTTCACGGTGGTCACGCCACTCAGCGTGCGCCCGGCCGCTTACCGGGCGATCAACCGGTACACTCCGCAACTCGCGAGTGGGGGATCGGACCGTCGGAGGAGACACCCTTGGCCGTCGCACGTGACGCCGACATCGAGGCGTACCTCGACCGGAACAAGCAGCAGCGTCTCGAGTCCTACAAGGACTTCCTCCGCATTCCCAGCATCTCGGCGCTGCCGGACCACGCCGCGGACTGCCGGCGCGCCGCAGAGTTCGTCGCCCGCGAGCTGAAGCGGATGGGCGTCGAGCACGTCGAGGTCTCGGAGACGGGCGGCCACCCGGTCGTCTACGGCGACTGGCTCCACGCGGAGGGCAAGCCGACCGCGATCGTCTACGGCCACTACGACGTCCAGCCCGTCGATCCGCTCGACCTGTGGCACTCGCCGCCGTTCGAACCCGTGGTCAAGGACGGCCGGATGCTCGCCCGCGGGGCGGCCGACGACAAGGGCCAGGTCCACATGCACCTCCGCGCGACGGAGGCCCTCCTCGCGACCCGCAAGGCGCTGCCGGTCAATCTCCGGTTCGTCTTCGAGGGCGAGGAGGAATCGACCTCGGTCCACCTCGAGCGCTGGCTCGAGGCGAACCGCCACCGGCTCGCCGCGGACGTGGCGATCATCAGCGACACGAGCTTCTTCGAGGGCAACGTGCCGGCGATCACGCTCGGCCTCCGCGGCATCATGTACGCCCAGATCGACGTCAGCGGCACGCCGGTCGATCTCCATTCGGGCAGCTACGGCGGATCCGTCGAGAACCCGGCCAACGCCCTCGCGAGGATCATCGCCGCCCTCAAGGGCCCGGACGGCAAGATCCTCGTGCCCGGCTTCTACGACGATGTCGTGCCGCTCTCCGACCAGGACCGCGAGGCGTTCGCCGCGCTGCCGTTCGACGAAAACGCCTACAGGAAGGGCATCGGCGCCAAGGCGCTCGCGGGCGAGGCCGGCTACTCCGTGCTCGAGCGACGTGGCGGCCGGCCGACCCTCGACGTCAACGGCCTGTGGGGAGGCTTCCAGGGGGAGGGAAGCAAGACGATCATCCCCGCCCACGCGCACGCGAAGGTCAGCTGCCGCCTGGTCGTCAACCAGGACCCCGACCGGATCTTCCAGCTGTTCCGCGACTTCGTGCTCCGCATCGCGCCCCCGGGCGTCGAGGTGGCGGTCACGAACCTCGGCGGCGGACGGCCATCCCTCACGCCGATGGACCATCCGGCGACGAAGGCCGCGGCGCGGGCGATCGAGCGCGCCTTCGGTCGGGCGCCCGTCTACATGCGCGAGGGCGGATCGATCCCGGTCTGCGCGACGTTCGAGTCCGTGCTCGGGCTCCCCGTCGTCCTGGCCGGCTTCACGAACCCGGACGACAACGCCCACGCGCCCAACGAGTCGATGGTCCTCGACAACTACGAGCGCGGGATCCGCGCGATCACGTACCTCTGGGACGAGCTCGCCACGGCCGACCTCCGCCCCTAGCGGGCCCGGGTCCGGGAGTACCTTCGGGTCATCCCCGTCGGCCACTCGGGCGGCTGTTTCCGGTGAGTGGGCTGGCTACGATGCCTCAACGCACCGCGTCACCGGGAGGTCGACCCTTCGTGGCTACCCAGGCTCAGGCTGCACCCATCGGCGCGCCGTCAGGCCACGGCTGGCGGCTGGACTCTCCGACCGGCAGCATGGCGCCGAAGTCGGCGCTCGACGTCCTCGTCGACCTCAACGACAAGGTCACGACGGGCCGCGTCGGCGAGTACCAGCCCGTTCCGCTCGGGTTCACCCCGCTCGACAAGACGCTCGGCACGGGCCTGCGGGCCGGTGAGCTGGCGCTCATCGGTGGCGCCCAGGGCACGGGCAAGACGACGATGTCGCTGCAGATGGCCCGCAACATCGCGTCGGGCGGCCAGGCGAACGTCCTCTACCTCTGCTTCGAGCACGACGAGCTGTACCTGCTCAACCGGCTGATCGCGATGGAGTCGGCGCTCGCCCACCTCCCCCACAAGACCGGCGCGATCAAGATCCAGGATGTCCGCAAGGAGATCCTCGGGTCGTGGATGCAGGAAGGCGCGGTCGGCCCGAACCTCGCCAACAACCCGCGCCTCCGCCCGGCGCTCGACCGGCTCGCGCGCTACGGCCAGAACCTGTTCCTCCTTCGCGGCTCGCAGACGGCCAGCACCATCCCGAACATCCGCGAGCTCGTCCAGAAGCACCGCGCGCTGTCGGGCGATCGCCGCCTCGTGGTCTTCGTCGACTACCTCCAGAAGGTGCCGCAGATCCCCGAGCCGGAGAACGAGACCGAGAAGGTCACGTTCGTCGTCAACGGCCTCAAGGACATCGCCCTGTCCGAGGACGTCGTGATGATCGCGATCGTGGCCGCCGACAAGGAAGGGCTCAAGGCCTCTCGCCTGCGCAACTTCCACCTGCGCGGCTCGTCGGCGATCAACTACGAGGCCGACGTCATCCTCATCCTCAACGAGAAGTACAACATCGTCGCCAAGGTCAACATCGAGTTCAACCCGTACCAGGCCCAGCGGTTCCGCGACTGGATCATCGTGTCGGTCGAGAAGAACCGCGGCGGCCAGGACAACGTCGACCTCGAGTTCGAGAAGCACTTCGAGTTCTCCTGCTTCGACCCCAGCGGCCGGACGGTCCAGGAGAAGCTCATCGAGGAGCGCCTCTACAACGACTGAGGCGGGAACCCCACCGAGCGCATCGAACAGCCCGGGCCCGGCGCGGCGCCCGGGCTGATCGTTTCGGCGGTGGTAGTGCCGCGGGGCGACACACCAAGGGCGCTTGCACGACGGTGCTTCTCCACAGGGTTGTCTACAGTCCGTCCACATCCACCGGCGATTCGTGGATGACCGGGCCGTAATCGGCCGCAAGTTCGTGGATAAGGCCGTTGTGCGCCAACCGGCCCGGCCCCTACTCTTCGTCTTGCCCGAAGGGGCCGTTGGAACGGTCAGACGGTCGGGGAGCAATCCCGGACCGCCGCCGCTCCGGAGGATCCGAGTCGCAAGGTTCGGACCCGCCGAGCGCCGACCGCGAACGAGACAGGCTGCGATTGCATCAAGGCCGGCCACGTTCCGTGTCGCGATCGTCCACCAGCCGGTTCCTTCGGGCGCTTTCGTGTGCGCCGCGCTTTCGTATGCCCCGCGCTTTCGTGTGCGCCGCGTCTGTCGCCTTCGGTGGCGACAGGCCGCAGCTGAGCGCCGAACCCCCTCCGCGGCTATCGTCACGGCCATGCCGTCGATGGCCGATCGCTTCCCCGGGATCGTCGAGGTCGTCGTGGAGATCCCGCGCGGCAGCCGCAACAAGTACGAGTACGACGAGGCCGCCGGCGTCTACCGGCTCGACCGCGTCCTCGCGTCGGCCGTCCACTACAACTTCGACTACGGCTTCATCGCCGATACCCGCGCCGGCGACGGCGACCACACGGACGCGCTCCTCCTCATCGACGAGCCGACGTTCACCGGTTGCCACGTCTGGGCCCGACCGATCGGCGGCCTGGAGATGCGCGACGAGAAGGGCTTCGACTTCAAGACGCTGTGCGTCGCCGTCGGTGACCCGCATCAGGCCCACGTCGAGCGTCTCGACCAGGTCCGGCCACACCGCCTGGTCGAGATCGAGCACTTCTTCGAGACATACAAGCTGCTCGAGAACAAGGACGTCGAGATCGTTGGCTGGCAGGGGGCCGAGCGCGCACTCGAGGTGCTCGAGACGGATCGCCGAGCATGGACCGCGGAGCAGGCGGCTCCCGCCGCGCCCGGCGGTCGCAGCCCTCGCTCCTGAGCCCGGACGTGATCCGCGAGGCATCGCCCGACCTTCCCCGCCTGTTCTTCGCGGTGCCGCTCGACGATGCCGCGTGCGCCGCCGTGAGCGGCCTCGTCGCGGACGTGCAGGGTGCCGCCGAGGCGCTCGCCGAGGGCCGCCGCTCGCCCGTGCGCTGGGTCCGCCTCGACGGGCTCCACGTCACCCTGCGGTTCCTCGGGCCGGCGCCCGACGAGCGCCTGCCGGAGCTCGCCGGGATCGTCGACGCGTCGGCCGCGTCCTCGGCGCCGTTCGACGTGAGGATCTCCGGAGCCGGTGCCTTTCCGTCACCGCGACGCCCGCGCACGCTGTGGCTGCGCATCGCCGACGGCGCGGACGCGTTCGCCGATCTGGCGCGGCGCGTCGACGCGGCACTCGCTGCCGTGGGTTGGGCGCTCGAGGATCGTCCGTTCCGCCCGCACCTGACGCTCGCCCGCGCCGATGGCCGTCGGGAGGGCCCATCGGTCGCCCGCCTCCTGACCGAGCGGGCGAGCACGTTCGAGACCGGATTTCGTGCGGATCGCCTCGTGCTGTACGAGAGCATCACCGGCGGCGGACCCGCGCGGTACGTCGACAGGCATTCGGCTCGTCTCGGCGGCTGACGTTCCTGCTGGGGACGCGTCACCCGCGGCCCGAAACGAACGTCGTCCGTGTACGATTCCGAACCTCCGCCGCCATCGACTCCACCTGTCAGTGCCCGACCGGCCGAGGAGTCCCGTATCGTCGTGACCCAACCCCAGCGCGCGCGCCTGATCGTCGCCCTCGGCATCCTGAACCTCGTTCTCGCGACGCTGGCGTTGGCGATCAGCGCCTTCGGCCTGCCGTCGGGGCCGATGACGTCGGTCTCCGACTCTGACGGCAGCCCGGATCCCGTGTCGCCGGCCCCATCGGCCCTCGCCGACCCGACGCCGACAATCGGCGTCGGCCCTGCCGCATCGCCGCCACCGGGGCCGACCCCGACACCAGGACCGACCCCGACACCACGACCGACCCCGACCCCACGACCGACCCCGCAGGCAACGCCGACACCCACGCGCCAGGCGACACCGGCGCCGTCGCCCGGCGACATCGCGGGCGAGCCAAGCCCGTTGCCTGGGACCGACGTGGCGCTCGACCCGGGGCGCGATCCGGGTCGCGACGGCCACGATGCCCGCACCTCGCTCCTGCCGCTCGCGGCCGGGATCGGCTGGTTCGTCGTCGCGATTCATCGCCGGCGCATCGTGCCCCTGCTGGGCCCCGTTCCCGGGCGCCTCCGGCGGGACCCGCCGGATGACGGGTACGATTCGGGCCATGCCGAGACTCGCGTGCCAGCGGTGCGGGCGTCAGCTGTTCAGCGTCGCCGAGATGGAGGCGATGAGCCCCGAAGAGCGCCGCTGTCCCCGCTGCGGCTATTTCTTCAACCTCGATCGCCGCCAGGGCGGCCGCCGCGAGACCCTCGAGCGGCGGCGCAATCCGCCGGACCAGCCGGGCCCACCGGAGGGGGTGGAACGCCGCGCGGACGATCGGCGCTCGGGCAAGCCCCGACGCGATGCGGAGACCCAGATCTCGACGCGGCGCCCATCCGACGGCTGGCGGGACTGAATCCGGCCGCGAACCGGGGCTAGCAGCCAGCCGAGCGCTCGTCGCACCGTCAGTAGAGGGCGTCCTCCGCTCGGGGCGGCTCGACGAGCCGGTGCCGCAGGCCGAAGGCGACTGCCTCGAGCTTCGAGTGGACCTGGAGCTTGCCCATGATGTTCTGGACGTGCGTTCGGAGCGTGTTGGGCGCGATGTACATCCGGCTGCAGATCTCGGGGCTCGACAGGCCGGCGGTGAGGGCGCGCAGCACCTCGAGCTCGCGCGGCGTGAGCGGGTCGACCTGCTGGCGATCGGATCGGTCGCGGGCAGCCGCGACCCGTTGCGCGATCCCGAGGATCACCTGTCGCGGCAGCAGGGTCTCTCCGGCATGCGCGGCTCGCACCGCGTTGACGACCTCGTCGACGGCCTTGTCCTTCGTCAGGTAGCCGTCGGCGCCCGCCTGGATCGACTCGAGGATCGTCTCGTCGTCGTTGAGGGCCGTCAGCATGACGACGCGCGCATCGGGCCAGCGCGCCTTGATCAGGCGCGTCGCCTCGGCCCCGGTGCCGTCCGGGAGGCGGTAGTCCATGAGGACGACGTCGAGCCGGTCGCGGGCAATCTCGCGCGCCTCGGCGACCGTCGCGGCGACGCCGACGACCTCGATGTCGGGCTCGAAGCGAAGCAGCTTCGAGAGCGATCCGGTGAGCAGCTGGTGATCGTCGACAAGGAGCACGCGGATGCGGGGACTGTCCGCGGGTGGGCGCTTCATCTCCGGTCACTCGACGACTTGGGGCGGCGGGATTCTAGCATCGGGCGTGAGCACGGCAAGGCGGCCGCCTCGCGGCACCCGGACCCGCCGATAATCCGCGCATGCGCGTCGCGATCCTCGGTCTCGGGCTCATCGGCGGGTCCATCGCGCGGGCGCTCGCGACCCGCCGATCCAATTGGCCGGTCCGCGCTTGGAGCCCAACCGGCCGCGGTCCGGCCGCCGCGGCCTCGAGCGGGGAGGCGCACGCGGCGACGACAGCGGGCGATGCCATCGTGGGCGCGGACCTCGTCGTCCTCGCCGCGCCGCCTCTCGCCTGCCTCGATCTCCTCGACGAGCTCGCGGGCTCCCTCCGCAACTCGCTCGGAGCGGGCGCCGTCGTGACCGACGTCGCGAGCACGAAGCGCCGGCTCGTTGCACGAGCCTCGGAGCTGGGGCTGCCGTTCGTCGGCGGCCATCCGATGGCCGGCCGCGAGGCCGCCGGGTACGACGCGGCCGACCCCGACCTCTTCGTCGACCGGCCGTGGATCGTCACGACGGACGGTGCGACGCGCGACGGGATCGAGCGTGTCGAGGAGCTGGCGACGGCGGTCGGCGCGCGGCCGACGCGGATGGATGCGGCCACGCACGATGCCGCCGCCGCGACGATCAGCCACCTCCCGCTCGTCCTCGCCGCGGCGCTCGCGTCCGCGGCCGGTCGCGACCCCGACGGCCGGTGGAAGGACGAACGCCGACTGGCGGCCGGGGGTTGGGAATCGATGACCCGGCTTGCCCGGGGCGATGTCGAGATGGGCGCCGGCATCCTCGCGACGAACGCCGACAACGTGGCGGTCCGCCTGCGCGCCATCCGCCGCGAGCTCGACGCCTGGCTCGAGCAGCTCGAGGGCAGTGCCGACCAGGCGGAGATCCGCACACTCCTCGCCGACGCCCGCGACATCCTCGAGCCGGACCGGTGAACGGCGGCGAGCGTGTCTACGTCGTCCCGCGTGCCGCCGTGATTCCGGGCCGGGGCTGGCACGGGATCCGAACCGCGGCGGTCGAGGAGTCGGTGGAGGCGATCGCGCGCGCAGGCCGCTTCGAGCCCCGCGTCGCGATGGAGGCCGACCCGACGTTCAAGCAGGTCATCCCGTACCTCGTCCTTCGGGACGGCGAGCGCTACTTCCTCATGCGCCGGACGACGGCCGGCGGCGACGCCCGTCTGCACGATCGCTGGTCGATCGGCGTCGGTGGCCATCTCAACCCGGGCGACGGGGGGATCGAGCGCGGGTTGCTCCGGGAGTGGCACGAGGAGCTGGCCGCGGACTTCGTCCCGGAGTTCCGCCTCGTGGGGCTGCTGAACGACGACACGACCGACGTCGGCCGCGTCCACCTCGGCGCCGTCTACGTCGCCGACGCCGGCGGCCGCCCGGTGGCCGTCCGCGAGACCGAGAAGCTGTCGGGCGCGTTCGCTGCGCCAGGCGACGTGGCGGCGGTGGCGGACCGCCTCGAGACGTGGAGCCGCCTCGTTTTCGAGTTCCTCGAGGCGCCGGTGCGATAATCGGGCCGAGAGGAGCCGATCGTGCCCCGCCGCCGCCTCCGCCGTCACGTCCCCCGACTCGTCTTCGCCGTGCCGTTCGCCCTCGGGCTGCTCGGGCTCGTGCTCGGGAGCGTCACGCGGGCCGCCGGCGGCGAGGTCGTCGTCATGCCCACGACCGGCATCGTCGACAACGTCATGGCCGGCTACATCCGCGACGGCGTCGCCAAGGCGGCCAGGGACGGTGCGGTCGCCGTCGTCATCCGCCTCAACACGCCGGGCGGCAGCGTCGACGCAACGAACGAGATCGTCGGGGCGCTGCTCGAGGCGAGCGTCCCGACGATTGTGTGGGTCGCCCCGGCCGGCGGCCAGGCGGCCAGTGCCGGCACGTTCATCACGCTCGCCGGCCACGTCGCGCTCATGGCTCCGGGCACGCAGATCGGATCGGCGTCGCCGGTGCTCGCGACGGGCGAGGACATCCCCGACACGATGCGGGACAAGGTCTTCAACGCCCTCATGGCGAAGATGCGGGCGATCGCCGAGGAACGCGGTCGGAACGTCGAGTGGGCCGTGTCGACGGTCGAGAAGGCCGTCTCGGCGTCGGCCAATGAGGCGGTCAAGGTCGGCGCCGTCGACGGGATCGCGACGACCATGGACGACGTGCTCAAGGTCTCGAGCGGGCGGACGATCACCGTCGGCGGCGCGACGGTCACGCTCGAGCTCGAGGGCGCCAGCGTGCGGAACCTCGAGATGAACCCCTTCCAGGGCTTCCTGCACCTGCTGTCGAACCCCGACATCGCCGCGCTCCTGCTGAGCATCGGCTCCCTCGGCCTGATCTACGAGCTCATCAGCCCGAACTTCGTCACCGGGATCATCGGCGCGCTCATGATCATCCTCGCCTTCATCGGCGGGCAGAGCCTGCCGCTCAACGTCGGCGGGATCCTGCTCATCGCCCTGGCCATGCTGCTGTTCGTCCTCGAGCTGACCGTCGTGAGCCACGGCCTGCTGACCGTCGGCGGGCTCGTGTGCTTCGCGCTGGGCGCGTCGGCCCTGTACACCGAGCCGGGCACGCCGACCGCGCCGGACGTGAGCGTCGGGCTGCCGCTCATCCTCGCGATGACGATCACCGTCGCGGCGTTCATGGTCCTCGCGCTCACGACCGTCGTTCGCAGCCGGCGCCGCATGGCGCTCGCCCCGGCGATCTACGGCGCCGGCGGCACGCCGACCGTGCCTGCCGGCACCGCCGGCGAGGTCCGGCTGTCGCTCGATCCGGTCGGCTCGGTCTATGCCGCGGGAGAGGAGTGGACGGCGCGGACGAACGGTGCCACCCTCGAACGCGGCACGCCGGTCGTCGTCATCGGTCAGCAGGGGCTGACGCTCATCGTCGAGCCGGCGGGAGACCGCTCGGCTGCCTAGTCGCCTGGAGGGAGGACACCCGTGCCGTTCGATGCCCTGGGCCTGTCCGTCATCGCGTTCGTCCTGCTCGTCGTGCTCGCGCTGCTCTATGCGGCGGTCAAGATCGTCAACCAGTACGAGCGGATCCTCATCTTCACGCTCGGCCGGACGAGCCCCAACGAGGTCAAGGGCCCGGGCTGGGTGTTCATCGTCCCGATCGTCCAGCGCGGCGTGAAGGTCGACATCCGCGAGCGCTTCATCGAGGTCCCGAGCCAGACGAACATCACCCGCGACAACGCCCCGATCAACATCGACTTCCTCATCTACTGGCGGATCGTCGATCCGTACAAGAGCGTGGTCGAGGTCCAGGCGTTCGAGGGAGCGCTCCAGAACATCGCCACGACGACGCTCCGCGCGGTCATCGGCGACATCCTCCTCGACGACGTTCTCTCGAAGCGCGAACAGATCAACGAGGTCCTGCGGGTCAAGCTCGACGAGGTCACGGAGCGCTGGGGCGGCAAGGTCACGACCGTCGAGATCCGCGAGATCATCCCGCCCCGCGAGGTCCAGGACGCGATGAACCGGCAGCTCTCCGCGGAGCGGACCCGGCGCGCCGTCATCACCGAGTCAGAGGGCGCGCGCCAGGCGGCGATCAACGTCGCCGAGGGCCAGAAGCAGTCCGAGATCCTCAAGGCCGAGGGCGAGCGGCAGGCGTCGATCCTGCGGGCCGAGGGCTTCAGCCAGGCCCTCGAGCGAATCTTCGCCGCGGCCCATGTCGTCGACCAGAAGACGATGGCCCTGCAGTACCTCGAGGCGCTCAAGGCGCTCGGCGCCAGCCCGGCCACGAAGTTCGTCATCCCGGCGGAGTTCACGCGGCTCATCGAGCCGATCACGGGCTACGTCGAGCGGGGCATGGCCTCCGGCAACGGGGGCTCCGGCGGGGCGCCCGCCGGCACAGGAGGGTCGGAGAAGGGCCGTTGAGGGCCTTTTGAGGCCAAACCCGGCCGCTATACTCGCCCCGATCCGGGGGCCCTCCCACGCGCCAGCGCCCCGGAAGAGAGGCTGATAGACGACCGATGGCGGCCAAGATCCTCGTCGTCGACGACGATCCGAACGTCCAGCGCCTCCTCCAGTACACCCTCAAGCAGGAGGGCTACGAGGTCGTCACGGCGGCCGACGGGGCCGAGGGCTTCCGCCTCTGGGGCGCGGAGAATCCCGCGCTGATCCTCCTCGACGTCATGCTGCCGAAGCTCGACGGTTACCAGGTGGCAACGAAGATTCGCCAGGAGGAGGGCGAGTCCGGCCACGTCCCGATCATCATGCTGACGGCCGAGCGTGAGGTCGAGCAGAAGGTCCGTGGCCTCCGGGCCGGAGCCGACGACTACCTCATCAAGCCGTTCCACCCGGCCGAGCTCCTCGCCCGGATCAAGAGCCTCCTCGCCCGCTTCGCGCCGCGCGACGCGCTGGTCGGCCGGCCGCCGCTCGGGCGGGTCTTCGCGCTCTACGGGGCGAAGGGTGGCGTCGGGACGACGACGATCGCGATCAACGCCGCGATCGCGCTCCACCGCGAGCTGGGTCGCAAGGTCTGCCTCGTCGACGGCAACCTCCAGTTCGGCGACCACCGGGTCTTCCTCGACCTCGGCCTCGACCGGCGGAGCATCGTCGACATCGTCACCGCGACGTCGATCGACCAGGACCTCGTCCGCCAGGTCCTCGTCAAGCACGACTCCGGGATCGACCTGCTGCTCGCGCCGCCCTCGCCCGAGACCGCCGAGCTCGTGACCCATGAGCACATGCCGGTGATCCTCGATCACCTGCGGTCGCTGTACGACTACATCCTCGTCGACATCGACAAGCGGCTCGACGACGTGAACCTCGGGATCATCGAGACGGCGGAGAAGGTGTTCGTCGTCATGACGGCCGACCTGTCATGCCTGAAGAACGTCCGGCTCGTGCTCGAGACGATCGGCCACCTCGGCTACGAGAAGACGAAGGTCCAGCTCGTGCTCAACCGCTCGAACGCGTTCACCGGCATCAACGTGAAGAACGCCGAGGGCGCCCTCAAGCGGTCGATCGACCACCAGATCGTCAACGAGTACCGGGGCGCGATCAGCGCCCTCAACTCGGGCGCCCCGTTCATGTTCACGAAGGCCGATTCGCTCCTCGGCCGCTCGTTGCTCGAGTTCGCCAAGATCGTCGACAAGGGCGCGCCGGCGAGCGCGGCCCAGCCGGTCCCGGTTCGCTGATCCTGCGGCAGCCACGTTCGGTGGCGCCTGTGGAGCCGGTCACGTACCACCCCGGGTAGTGATATGCCTCGCGGCCGTCTGGTGCCGGCCAGATACCACCGCGAGTAGTGGTAGCCCGCCGGGTTCGCCCGATGCCGGCCAGCTACCACCCCGAGTAGTGATGGCCCGGCGGGAGCGCGTGGCGCCGGTCAGCTACCACCCCGGGTGGTGAGCGCCGCCCGAACGGGCGCTGGACGGGCGCTGGACGGGCGCGTGGCGGCCGAGCGACTGACCGGAGCCCGGCTACCACTACCCGGGATGGTGAGTGCCGTCCCGGACCCATCGCGCGCCCGCCACTCGCGGCGCCGCCCGTAACGACCGAGAGAGCCGATGGTGAGCCGCAGGTGATGACCCGCCGCTAGCGTTCGGCGGGTGCTGGCGACCGTCCTCTCCGCGACGCTCCACGGCCTCGACGGCCGGGTCATCCGCGTCGAGGTCGACGTCGCGCCGGGGCTGCCCGGCTTCACGATCGTCGGCCTCGCCGACGTCGCTCTCCAGGAGGCGCGCGAGCGCGTGCGTGGCGCGATCCGCAACGCCGGCTTCACGTGGCCGCCAAGGCGGATCACCGCGAACCTCGCGCCGGCCGACCTGCGCAAGGCCGGGTCGTCGCTCGACCTCGCGATCGCGATCGGCATCCTGCTCGGCTCGGAGCAGGTGCGTCCCGGCGGCGGGCGGCTCGCGCTCATCGGCGAGCTGTCGCTCGGCGGCGAGGTGCGGGCCGTTCCCGGCGTGCTGCCGATGGTCGCCGCGCTCGCCCGGCGCGGCGTCCGGCGGGTCGTCATCCCGGCGACGAACCTTGGTGAGGCCCGGCTCGTCGAGGCGATCGAGTCGGTGCCGGTCGCATCGTTGGCCGCCGCCGTCGAACTCGTGCGATCGAGCCGGATGCGGCGCATCGCCGGACCGCCGCCAGCGCGGGTCGACACGGCCGGCGCCGAGGGCCCGGTCGAGCCTCCACCCGCGCCGGCCTGGTCGCTGCCGGTCGTGCCCGACCTGTCCGAGGTCCGGGGCCAGCTCGAGGCCCGCCGCGCGCTCGAGGTGGCGCTCGCGGGGGGCCACGGGCTGCTGCTCATCGGCCCGCCGGGCTCGGGCAAGACGCTCCTGGCGCGGACGATCCCCGGCCTGCTGCCACCGCTCGACGACGCGGCCGCCCTCGGCGCCACGGTCATTGCCTCGGCGTCGGGCGTTCAGCCGGTCCAGGGCCTCGTCCGGCGGCCGCCGTTCCGCTCGCCCCACCACACGATCTCGTACGCGGCGATGGTCGGCGGCGGGCCGCGGATGTCGCCCGGCGAGGTGACGCTCGCCGACCACGGCGTGCTGTTCCTCGACGAGTTGCCGGAGTTCGGGCGCGACGTGCTCGAGGCGCTCCGCGAGCCGCTCGAGGAGGGCCGCGTCGCCATCGCCCGCGTCGGTCGGGCGACGACCTTCCCGGCGCGGTTCCAGCTGGTCGCCGCGATGAACCCGTGCCCGTGCGGCCAGGCCGGCACGGATCCGAACGAGTGCCGCTGCCCGGATCGCGTCCCGGAGAAGTACACCGCCCGGATCTCGGGGCCGCTCCGCGACCGGATCGACCTGTGGGTCACGATGCCGCGGGTTCCCGCGGCGGCGATCGTCAGCGGCGAGCCGCCGGAGGGCTCCGAGGCGGTCGCCGCCCGCATCGCCGCGGCCCGCGCGTGCCAGCTGGGCCGGCCGCAGCGGCGGCTGAACGGCCGGATCTCGGGCCGGATGCTGCGGGCCGCCTGCGCGATGGACCGAAGCGCCGAGCGACGGGCCGTCGAGCTGGCCGACATCGAGCGGCTCTCCGGTCGCGGCACGGAGCGGCTCCTCCGCGTCGCGCGAACGATCGCGGACCTCGCCGCGGCGTCGACGGTCGAGGTCGAGCATCTCGAGGAGGCGGCGCGCTATCGCTCGCCGACGAGCCTCCTCGAAGCGCGGCTGGCGGGGTAGGGGATGCTCGGCGTGGGACGGGACGGACCGCTCGGGCCGCAGCCACCGGCCGGTCAGCACCGTCTCGACGAGCACGAGGCCCTCGTGGTGCTCGCATCCGTGGAGGGCCTCGGCCCGGTGACGCTCGGGCGATTGCTGCGGACGGTCGGTTCGGCGCGAGCCGTGCTCGAGCTGGCGCGCACGCGCGATGCGATCGGCGCCTTGCTGGCGGCGAGCCACGACGTCGATGGGCTTGCGCGCGAGATGAAGCACAAGGCAGCCGGGAATCTCGTCGCGACCGCAGCGCGAGCCGAGGCGGTCCTGGCCCGGATCCGCCGGTCGGGTGTTCGATTCGTGACGCTCGACGACGACGCGTATCCGCGACGCCTCCGGGCGATCGAGCACCCGCCGCACGTCCTGTTCCTGCGCGGCGAGGCGGCGGCGCTCTCGGCACGTCGTGCCGTCGCCGTCGTCGGCACGCGACGTCCGTCGGAGGCGGGTCGCCGGATCGCGGCTCGCATCGCCGGCGCGATCGCGCGGGCCGGGGCGTCGGTCGTGTCGGGGCTCGCGGTGGGCGTCGATGGCGCCGCCCATGCGGCCGTCGTCGCCGAGCGCGGCGTGACGGTCGGTGTTCTCGGCGGCGGCCACGACCGGCTCTTCCCGCCCGGACACAACCGGCTAGCGGCCGCGATCCTCGACACCGGCGGCGCCATCGTGTCCGAGCTGCCGCCGGAGGCCGATCCGGGCCGGGGCTCGTTCCCGCGCCGCAACCGGATCATCAGCGGTCTCGCCGAGGCGACGGTGGTCGTCGAGGCCGGCGCCCGCAGCGGTGCGTTGCTCACCGCGAACTGGGCGCTCGAGCAGGGCCGCGAGTGCTTCCTCGTGCCGGGCTCGATCGACAGTCCCACGGCGGCCGGCTGTCTCGCGTACCTCCGCGAGTTCGCCGGTCAAGCCCGGATCGTCGCCGGCGTTCCGCAGCTGCTCGAGGATCTCGGTCTCGTCGAGCTGCCCGATCCGCTCGACGGCAGCCGCCTCGAGCCGAACGTCGCCGCGGTGCTCGCAGAGCTCGGCGATGGCGCGCGTCTCGTCGCCGCCGCGCTCGTTCGCGGGCGCACGACCGCGGACGAGATCGTCGCCACGACGACGATGCCGATCGCGGCGGTTCTCGGCGCGTTGACGTTGCTCGAGGCGCGGCGCCTCGTCGTCAGCGCCTACGGACGCTACCGGCCGACGGGCCGGCTCGCGGCCGAGCCGACATCGGCCCTGCGGAAGATCGTCGGTCGTGCGCGACGATCGACGCCCGCATGAGCGCGTGGCTGCGAACGCCGACAGGACCATCGAGTGGGTGGGGATGGTCCAATCGGGCGTTCAGCGCGGTTTGCCCGGCCCGGAAAGGCCGTGCTAGGCTGCCCGGGACCGCCGGCGCCCCGTCAAGCCGGCCAGACAGTGCGGGCGATCGTCCCCCAGCGAAGAGCCAGGAGCCTGTCTATTGCGAAAGCTTGCCGCCGCGGCGGTGGCGCTCCCCGTGGTACTGGTTCTCTACGGCCCGATGCTCCTGCGCCATTCACGCGGCGTGCGACTTCTCGTGGCAATGCTCATTGCCTGCGTCGGGATCGCCGGCGTCAGTGCAGTGGGCCTCGTCCAGGCCCCCCGAACCGCGGCCACGCCCCCGAGTGAGCCCGTCGCGCTGACCACGACCGCGTTCACGACGCGGCTCCGCGTCGGCGAATCGCCGGCCAGCCCGATCGAGGTCACGTTCTCGACGGCGATGGAAGCGAGCAGCGTCGAGGCGGCACTCGAGATCTCGCCGCCGACGACCGTTCGACTTTCGTGGAACGCCGATCGGACGGTGCTGACCGTCGTTCCGCGGCGGGCGTGGCGAACGGCGACGCTGCACACGATCACCGTCGCCCCGGGCGCCCTCGCGTCGAACGGCCGGCCACTGACGAGCCCGGCCCGCGCGGTCTTCCAGACCCGTGCCGCGACGACGGCGACGATCTCCGCCACGCAGATCGTCGGTGGGCTCGTCCGGCTCGACTCGGGGTTCCTCGTCGAGTTCGACCGGGCGATGAACCCCGCCCGGATGCGTGACGCGATCGTCGTCCAGCCGGCGGTCGAGGGCACGATCACGTCGCTCGATCGCCGTGGTGCCGCGCGACGATTCCTCTTCACCCCGACGGCACCGCTCGCCGCGGGCACCGCGTATCGCGTCTCTCTCGCCGCCGGCCTCCGCGACGCGGAAGGCGCGTCGGTCGCCGACGTCGCGGCCCTGCAACTGCGCACGGCGGTGGCGCCGTCGGTCGTCCGGTTCCGGCCGCGCGACAAGACCGGCGACGTCGATCGCGGCGCCGTCCTCTCGGTGCGGTTCACCCAGCCGATGGATCGCGGGTCGACCGCCAAGGCGTGGTCGGTGACGGCGGCGGGCAAGCCCGTCGCCGGGACCGTCCGGTGGGCCGAGGGCGACACCGTCCTCGTGTTCGACCCGAAGGTGGCGCTCGGGTACGGACAGGACGTCGTCATGCGCGTGGGGACGGCCGCCAGGTCGGCGGACGGCGTGCCGCTCGCGGGCGAGGCGGTCGGGACGTTCACGACGATGCCGCGGGCCGAGTCGGGCCCGCGCGGCACGCCGCAGACGACGGACACAAAGCCGACCACCTCCGCGGGTGGCGGGACGTGGGCCGCGGTCGAGGCGTACTACCTCGGTCTGATGAACTGCACGCGTACCGGCGGGCTCGTCACGTCGTCCGGCGCCTGCAGCAGCCCGGGCGGCCGCGCCGTCGCGCCGCTCAAGCTCGATGCCGGGATCTCGACGAAGGTCTCTCGCCCCTACGCCAAGATTCTCGCGACCCGCAACCTGTGCGACCACTTCATCGGCGGCAGCCCAGGCGACCGGCTGCGGCGCGCAGGCTACTCGAGCTACAAGTGGGCGGAGAACCTCGGCTGCCGCTCCGGTGATCCGTTCAAGGCGGTTCTCGGCTCGCATCTCTACTTCCAGGGGGAGCGGAGCTGGAGCCCGGTCGGCGGTCACTACAGGAACCTGATGAACGCGACGTACGACCGGGCCGGCATCGGCGTGTACGTCTACGGCGGCCGGGTCCGCCTCGCGGTCGACTTCTACCATCCGTAGGCCGACCCGTGATCACCGCGCCCATCGCGATCCGCAACGCCGTCATCCACCTGGCGAACGAGCAGCCGCTGCTCGCGGACCTGTTCGCGCCACCGGTCGCGGGCGACCTCGTGCTGATCTGCACGAACCTGCGGACGCTGGGTGGCAAGCGGCCGGTGTTCGCCGACGACTCGCGCTCGATCTTCTACTTCCCGTTCACCCACATCCGCTTCCTCGAGATCCCGCCGGGGGCGGACGGCAGCGTCGTCGAGGCCGCGCCGTCGCGCCGGCCGGAACCCGAGCCGGAGGAGGACCTCGAGATCGACGAGGACTTCCTGCGCCGCGTGAAGGACGTTTGACGACGGCGTCCGAAGGCCGCAGTCGGGCAGGCCGGCGATGAGTGAGAGGGAAGAGGGACGTACGGGTCCGGGAAGGACCCGATGCTACACTCCCGGCCGCATGCCGAAGCACCTGGTCATCGTCGAGTCTCCGGCGAAGGCTCGAACGATCGAACGGTACCTGGGAGACGACTACCGGGTCCTCGCCTCGTACGGACACGTCCGCGACCTTCCCGACAGCCCCGGCAAGGGGAAGTTCGGTGTCGACGTCGACCACGACTTCGCGCCCGAATACGTCATCAACGAGGACCGTCGCAAGTACATCGACACCATCGCCCGAGCCGCGAAGAAGGCGGACACGGTCTACCTCGCGACCGACCTCGACCGCGAGGGCGAGGCGATCGCCTGGCACGTGGCGGAGGCGGCCAAGGTGCCGCCGGAGAAGATCCGGCGGGTCACCTTCAACGAGATCACCGAGGGGGCGATCCGCGAGGCCTTCGCCCACTCGCGCGAGATCGACACCAACCTCGTCGACGCGCAGCAGACGCGGCGGATCGTCGATCGCCTCGTTGGCTACACCCTGAGCCCGCTGTTGTCGAAGAAGCTCCGCGGCGGCCTGTCCGCCGGCCGGGTCCAGTCCGTCGCGGTTCGCCTCGTCGTCGAGCGCGAACGCGAGATCGCGGCGTTCGTCCCACGCGAGTACTGGACGCTGGAGGCGATCCTCCGGACCGCCGCGGGCGAGACCTTTGCCGCGGAGCTCGTCCGGATCGACGGCGAGCCGCTCGACGTGGGCGACGCGGGCACGGCCGCCCGCCACGCCGAGGCGCTCCGCGCCAAGCGACCGGTCGTCCGAAGCGTCGGGAGGCGGCCGCTCAAGCGGAACCCGGCGCCGCCGTTCACGACCTCCACGCTCCAGCAGGAGGCGAGCCGGAAGCTCGGCTTCAGTCCGAAGCGGACAATGTCGATCGCCCAGCGGCTCTACGAGGGCGTCGACACGCCGGACGGCCACGTCGGCGTCATCACGTACATGCGAACCGACTCGACGGCCATGGCCGGGGTCGCGATGACCGAGGCCCACAGCGTCATCGCCGATCGCTACGGGGAGCGGTACGCGATGCCGAAGGGCCGCGTCTTCAAGACGAAGGCGAAGGGCGCCCAGGAGGCGCATGAGTCCATTCGGCCGACGAGCTTCCGCCGCGACCCGGAGTCGCTCGGCGCCGGCCTCAAGCCCGAGGAGCTGCGTCTCTACCGCCTCATCTGGCAGCGCGCGCTCGCGTCTCAGATGGCCGCGAAAGAGATGGAGACGACGACGATCGAGCTCGAGGACGCGCCCTATGGGCTGCGGGCGAGCTCGACGCGCACGCTCTTTGACGGCTTCTCGCGCGTGTACACCGAGGGCCGCGACGATGGCGGCGACGAAGAGAAGGAGCGCCAGCTGCCGGCCCTCGCCGAGGGCGACGTGACCGACGTCGACGACGTCTCGACGACGCAACACTTCACCGAGCCGCCGCCGCGCTTTACCGAGGCCACGCTGATCAAGGCCCTCGAGGAGGACGGCATCGGGCGACCGTCGACGTACGCGGCGACCATCTCGACGATCCTCGATCGCGGCTACGTCCGGGTGGAGGACCGGCGGCTCCGTCCGGAGGCCATCGGCGAGATCGTCACCGACCTCCTCGTCGAGCACTTCGGCGACTACGTCGACGTGAAGTTCACGGCCCGGATGGAGGAGGAGCTCGACGAGATCGCTCGAGGCGAGCGCCAATGGGTGCCGCTCCTGCGCGAGTTCTACGGCCCGCTCGCCGTCCGCGTCGAGGAGAAGAAGGGCGAGATCCCGGACGACGTCACGACCCAGCCGTCCGACGAGGTGTGCTCGGAGGGCCACCCGATGGTCATCCGGCTCGGTCGGAATGGCCGGTTCCTCGCCTGCTCGCTCTACCCGGAGCACAAGGAGACGCGGCCCGTGCCGGGTGACGAGCCCCCGCCGCTCGAGGGCGAGGGCGAGCCCTGCCCGAAGTGCGGGACCGGCAAGCTCGTCGGACGGCGCGGGCGCTTCGGCCCGTTTGTCGGCTGCTCGCGCTATCCCGATTGCGACTACATCCGCAAGGAAGGCCCGCCCCCGCCCGATCCGCTGCCGTTCGAGGTCGTCTGCCCGAAGAACCAGGACGGCCGGCTCGTGCCGCGTCGCGCGCGACGCACCGGCAACGTCTTCTGGGGGTGCTCGAACTACCCGAAGTGCGACTACACGACGAACTTCGAGCCCGTCGGGGCGTTCCACGACCTCGAGGACGGCCCCGTCGGACGCAAGGGCGACGCCGGCATCTGCCTCGTGTGCGGCGCGGAGATCCCGCTGCCCGAGGGCGATCTCGTGGCTCGCCGGCTCACGGGCGGGCCGCCGAACCCCGAGGCGCTCGCGCGGCCCGGTCGCGGCGGCCGCCGCAACGGGCGGGCGGCCGGCGGCACGGGCGGCAGGACCGCCTCACGTGGCGGGAAGACGTCGCCGCGCCGGGCCAGGAGAGCGGCCGCGACGCCGGCCGACTCGGCGCCGGCCGACTCTGCGCCGCCCGAACCGACGCCGGCCGAACCGACCCCGCCCGAGGCGTGACGGCCGCCGAGCGGCGCCCAACTCGGGGCAGGCCGGCCGGCAGCCCGGCGCTCGAGCGATTCGTCGCTGCGCTGGCGGCTCGCGACGCGTCGCCGCATACACGCCGTTCCTACAGCACGACGGTGTCCCGGTACCTCGCGTGGCTCGACGAGCGTGGCGTCGACTGGCGATCGCCCGGACGCAGCGATCTGCGGGCCTACCTCGCCGTCCTCGGCGCGTCGATCTCCCGCAGCTCCGTCGGCCAGCGGCTGGCCGCGATCCGCGCGTTCCACCGATACGCCGCCCGCGAGGGGCTCGCGCCGGGCGACCCATGGGGCGCGATCGCGACGCCGCGCCTGCCGCGACGCCTGCCGCGCGTCCTCGAGGTCGCGGAGGTCGAGCGCATGCTCGCGGCCGTCGACGCCGACCTCGTCGCGGCATCTGGCGAAGACCCGGGCCGAGTGGCGCTGGCCGCGGCCCTCGCGCTCCGGGACCGCGCGATTGTCGAGACCGCATATGCGGCGGGGCTCCGCATCAGCGAGCTCGCGGCCGCGGACATCGCGTCGCTCGACCTTCGGCGGGGCGAGATCCGCGTCCTCGGCAAGGGCCGCAAGGAGCGGATCGGGCTCCTCGGCCGGCCGGCGATCGCCGCGCTTCGCGCGTGGCTCGACGACGGCCGGCCCGTGCTGCTCGAACGGCGTGCGGCCGCGACCGGCGGTGATCCGGGTGCGCCGCCGGTCGAGGTGTTCCTCAACCACCACGGTGAGCCGCTCGGCGTCCGCGGCCTGCGGCTTCGACTCGATCGCCTCCGGCGCGCCGCGGGCCTGCCCGAAGGCGTGTCGCCGCACACGCTGCGCCACTCGTTCGCGACGCACCTCCTCGACGGCGGGGCCGACCTGCGCGTCGTCCAGGAGCTGCTCGGCCATGAGAGCCTCGCGACCACGCAGGTGTACACGCATGTGTCTCCGACCCGCTTGCGTTCGGCGTACCGCGACGCGCACCCGCGAGCGCGCGCCGGCGCGCCGCGCGGCGTGGCGACGGCCACAGAACCCAGCGGCACGTGACCCCGGGGCCGACCCGGGGGCAGACCCTCGCGCGGGCCGGGCTCATCGTCTCGGCCGGGTTTCTCGTCTCGAGGCTCCTCGGCTGGATCCGGCTCGTCGTCATCGGCTACGTCTTCGAGCCGCAGGAGCTCGACACCTTCTTCGCCGCGTTCCGGATCCCGGACCTCGTCTTCCAGCTCGTCGCGGCGGGCGCGCTCGGCTCGGCGCTCATCCCCATCCTCGCCGGCCTGATGGAGACGGGTCGCTACGACCGGGCGTGGCAGGTGGCCTCGACCGTCGCGAACACGATGCTCGTCGCCCTGCTCACGCTTGCGGCGCTGCTCTTCGTCTTCGCGCCGGTCGTCGTGCCGGCGATCACGCCGGGCTTCGATGCTGCGCAGGCCGCGCAGACGGTCGAGCTGACGCGGCTCATGCTGCTCGCTCCGATCTTCCTCGCCCTCGGCGCGATCGCGACCAGTGTCCTCAATGCCGCGGGCCGGTTCGCGGCGGCCGCGCTCGCGCCGGCGGTCTACAACATCGTCATCATCGCGAGCGCGCTGCTGCTCGCGCCCTCGATGGGCGTCGACGGGCTGGCGGCCGGCGTCGCTCTCGGCGCCGTCGGGCTGTTCCTCGTGCAGCTGCCGGGCCTCGCCCGCCTCGGGGCCCGGTACGCCGCGCGAATCGACCGCTCGGATCCCGAGGCCCGGACGGCGTTCCGGCTGCTCGCGCCGCGGGCGATCGGCCTCGGCGCGTCGCAGATCACGTTCATCGTCGTCACCTCGCTCGCGTCGCTCCTCGGCGCCGGCGCGATCACGGCGTACAACATCGCGTTCACGCTGCTCCAGGTGCCGATGGGGCTCATCGGCGTGCCGCTCGGCGTCGTGCTGTTCCCGTCGCTGTCCCGCGACGCGGCCGTCGGACGGGATGCCGAGTACGTGTCGCTGCTCACGCGCGCGCTCCGGCTGCTCCTCTTCGTCATGATCCCGGCCGCCGCCTTGATGGCGATCCTTCGCGAGGAGATCGTCGGCGTCCTCTTCCCGGCGTTCGACCCGCCGCTCCGCGAGCTCACGGCGAACACCCTGTTGTTCTTCCTGGCCGGCCTGCCGGCCCACGCGCTCATCGCCGTTCTCGCGCGCGCCTTCTACGCCCGCCAGGACACGCGGACACCGGTGATGGCCGCGGTGCTCGCCGTCCTGCTCAACACGTCGACGGCGGCGCTTCTCGTCGGACCGCTCGGCCTCGCCGGGATCGCGCTGGCCATCGCCTTCGCCGCCTGGGTCGAGGCAATCGTCCTCCTCGTCCTCAAGGCTCGAAGCGTCCCGCTCGCCCTCGGTGCCGTGGCGCGAGTCGGCGTGACGGCCGCGCTGGCGACCGCGGCATCGGTCGGCGTCGGTCTCGTCGTCTCTGCGGCCCTCGCCGGCGTCCTCGGCGGCTCGCCCCGGCTGGTCGCGCTGGCGGGGGAGGCGATCGTGGTCGCGGTCGCCTTCGGGGCGACCTATCTCGCCGCGAGCATCGCCTTGCGGATACCGGAGCTGGCATCTATCGTCGCGATCATGTCCGACCTCGTCCGCCGCCGGGCCGGGTCGGGCTGATGGCCGACGCGACCGTCCGAGCCGAGCCCACCGACGACTGGGACCGCCTCGCGGTCGACCGTGCCGGCGGCCACGTCTACCAGTCCCGCGCGTGGGCCGCGCACCGCGCGCGGAGCGGCTGGCAGCCCCGGTTCGTGAGCGCCGGCGACCTCCGGATCCTCGCCCTCGTTCGGCCGTGGCCGCTCATCGGGGGCGGGAGCGCGTACCTGCCGAAGGGACCGGCGCCGGTCGTCGAGGGCGAGCGGCTCGGGGAGGCGCTCTGGGCGACGACGAAGGCCCTCGCGGCCGAACGGATCGACGTGGTCGCCGCAGACGCCGAGGTGCCGGCCAGCGATGCCGCCTACGCCACCTGGCTCCGGCGGGCCCGCTTCACCCCGATCGAGGAGATCCACCCGGCCCGTCATCGGATGTCGCTGCCGCTCGCGTCACCGGCGGACGAAGACCAGATCTTCGGCGGGATCGACAAGTCGACCCGCCAGCGGATCCGCAAGGCGGAGAAGGACGGGACGCGAGTCGAGCGGCACGACGCTCGCGCCGGCGCGAACCCCGGCGAGGGCTTCGCCGCCCCGGCGGAACCCACGCAGAGCGCCGCGATCGCGCTCGATGCCTTCTACGACCTCCTCGTCGCGACCGGGGAACGGCTCGACTTCACGGTCGGACGGCGGGCCGACTACCTCGCCTGGTGGTCGGCGGCGCTGGCGGCCGGTCATCTTGTCTATCTCCGCGCCAGCACCGCCGAGGGCGAGGAGCTCGCCGGGCTCCTGCTCTATCGCCACGGCGGCCGCCTCACGACCGTCCACTCCGGCGATCGGGCGGAGCACCGCAAGTCCCACCCGGGCGCGCTCCACCTCCTCCGCTGGCGGGCGATCCAGCTCGCGATCCGGGAGCGCTGCCGGGAGATGGACCTCGGCGGCGTCGACGTCCCGGGAGCGCGCGACGAGCCCCGCGCGGGAGATCCGATGTACGGCCTCTACCAGCACAAGCGATCATTCGGCGCCCGGTGGCTCCAGCTGACCGGCGCCCACGAGCGGGTCGTCCGGCCGCGGCGCTACCTCGCCGGGCGGGTCGTGTCACGGGCGCTCCGGGCGATGGGCCGGTCGGCGTGACGATGACCGAATTGGGGGCCGCTCCGCCGGACGTCCTCGCCGAGCCGGGCGCCATCGAGAGCGTCGTCCCGGAGTGGCGGTCGCTCGCCGAGGCCGCCGCTCGGTCGCCCTTCGAGTCGCCGGACTGGCTGGGGCCGTGGCTCCGGCGCTACGCCGCGGATCGTCGACCGCGCCTGCTCGCCTGGCGGAGCGGCGGCCGGCTCGTCGGCGTTGCGCCGCTCGTCGCCTCCCGCACGCGGCAGCTCGGGACGGCGGTCACCGAGCTGCACTTCTGGGCCGGGTTCGGACCGGCATTGCGCGGCGGCGTCGATCTCCTGGCCATGCCGGAGCATCGCGACGCGATCGCGACGAGCCTGCTCGAGTGGCTCGGCGACGGACCGCAGTCGTGGGACACGCTGAGCGCGCTCCGGCTGCCCGCCGGCTCCGACACGGCGGACCGGCTCGCGCGCGCAGGCGCCGCTGCGGGCTGGCGTCTGGTGCCGCTCACGGGCGTCGTGCGGTCGACGACGTACGTCATCGACCTGCCCGCCGACGAGGAGGGATGGGCCCGCCATCTCGGCTCGAAGGCACGGCACAACATGCGCACCGAGGCCCGTCGCTTCGAGCGTGCCGGCGGCACGGTCGAGCTGCGGACGGACCCGGCGGTCGCCCGCGAGGCGGTCGGTGCGATTCGCCGCCTCATGGCCGCGCGCTGGGGCGACGACGAGCTCGACTTCCGCCCCGACCCCGCGTTCGAGCCGTTCCTCGTCGAGGCGTTCGAGCGATTGCTCGCCGCGGGCGCGATGTGGATCGACATCGCCCGGGACGACCTCGGCATCCGGGCCTGCCTCGTGACGTTCGCGCTCAACGGCACCGCGGTCGCGCTCGTCACGGGCGTCAGCTACGACCAGGATGTCCGGAAGATGTCGCTCGGCAAGGGCCTGTTCGATCGCTCGATCGCCGAGGCGATTCGTCGCGGCTGCCGCACGTACGACTTCCTCTGGGCCGGGGGATACAAGGAGTCCTTCTGGCACGCGAGGCCGCAGACCGTCGAGAGCGTGCTCGTCGGTCGCGGGCTGCGTGGTGCGTGGGTCGCGGAGACGGCGCGCTTGCGACGCGTCGTGATCCCGTCGGTGCTCGGCCGGCGCCGGGGCGAGTCCTCCCAGGCGGCCGCAGAGAACGGCGCCGAGTGACGGCAGCCGCGCCGGCCGCCCGGGTCGTCCTCGCCACGCCGGACTCACGTCCGGCGTGGGATGCGTTCGTGGCGGCGCGACCGGAGGGCGACATCCTCCAGACGTGGGCCTGGGGCGACGTCATGGCGATCGCCGGTGAGCCTCCGGCCCGGGTCCTGGTCCGCGGCGGCGACGGGCGCGTCCGCGGGATCGCCCAGGCGCTCGTTCGACCGACGTCGTTCGGGCGCTCGGTCCTGTACGTCGCGCACGGTCCGGTCTGGGACCGCGCAGCATCCGACGGGCCCGCCACGCTCCGTCTGCTCGTCGACGGATTGCGTCGGCTCGCTCGTCGGGAGCGCGGGATCGTCGTCAAGGTCGATCCCCGCGGCGACCCCGGAGACGCCGACGCGGTCGCCGCAATGCTGCGACACGCCGGCCTGCGCGAAGCGCGGCACGACCTCCAGGCACGGACGACCCGAATCGTCGACCTGGGATCGGGTGGCGACGCGCTGCGCAAGACCTGGGACAAGGACGCCCGGAACCTGTTCCGGCGAGCGGCGAAGGAAGGCGTCGCGACGGACGTCCTCCGGAGCCCGGATGCCGATGCGATCGCGACCTTCCACGACCTGCTCGAGGAGACCGCGGAACGGAAGGGCTTTCGGAGCCACGCGATCGACTTCCTGTCGGCACTCGCCGAGGGTCTCGCGACGACTGGCGGTTGGTATCTCTGCCTGGCGCGCAAGGACGGCCGGGCGATCGGCGGGATGGTGACGGTTCGCGTTGCCGACCGCGCCTACTACCTCTACGGCGCGTCGCTGCGAGACCCGGAGCTGAAGAACGCGAACGCGGGGTACGCGACCATGGGCGCAACGATGGACGCGCTCGCCGCCGACGGCGTTCGCACGCTCGACCTCTGGGGCGTCGCGGAGAGCGACGCCGATGCGCCCGAGACGTGGAGCGGCTTCAGCGCGTTCAAGCGCCGGTTCGGCGGCCGCCCGATCCGGCACGCCGGCACGTTCGACCTCGTCGTCGACCGATTCTGGTACCGGGTTCGCGACGTGCGCGAGCAGTTGCGCGGCGAGTCCTGACCGTGGCCGGCTCGATCGACGCGCTCGTCGCGGCGGCCGAACCCGCCGGTCCGCGCCCGCTCGGCGAGCTGATCGATCGGCTGACAGCCGAGGGCCGGCTGCGCGGCGCCCGCGAGGGCGGGCGGGCGATCGGCCCGGCCGGACTCGCCCGCGTCGAGGTTTGCGGCGTGACGAACGACTCGCGCGCGGTCCGAGCCGGGGCATTGTTCGTCGCGGTGCCGGGGGCGCACGTCGACGGCCACGACTTCGTCGAGCGCGCGGAGGGCGCGGGCGCCGCGGCGGCCCTCGTCGAGCGAGCCGTCGAGACGGCGTCGCTGCCGCAGGTCATCGTGCCCGCGACGAGGCCGGCGCTTGCGTCTGCCGCCGCGTGGTGGTACGGGGATCCGAGCCGCGAGCTCACGACGGTCGGCATCACCGGCACCGACGGCAAGACGACGACCTCGTTCCTCGCCGTGGCGGCGCTCGAAGCCGCGGGCCTGTCGACCGGGCTGGTCGGGACGATCGAGACGAAGATCGGGGAGGCGCGCGAGGCGCACGCCGAGCACGCGACGACGCCCGAGGCGCCCCAGCTCCAGGCTGCCTTGCGGGCGATGCTCGACGCGGGGAACGCCGCGGTGGTGATCGAGACGACGTCGCACGGCCTGGCCCTCGAGCGCGTCGGCGCGGTCGCGTATGACGCGGCGATCCTGACCAACCTCACCCACGAGCACCTCGAGTTCCACGGCACGTGGGAGGCCTACCGAGAGGCGAAGCTCTCGCTCTTCGAGCGGCTGCGGACCGGGCCGGGCAATCCGGCCAAGGGACGACCGAAGGTTGCGATCGTCAACGCCGACGACCCGTCGGCCGGCCTCTTCGCCGGCGTCGCGCAGGAGGCGGGCGCGCGGGTCGTGACCTACGGCACCGATCCGTCGGCGGACGTCCGCGCGATCCGGGTCGAGGAGGACGCGACGGGTCTCCGCGTCGAGCTGCAGGCGCCGTCCGGCCAGGCGAGGCTGGCCATTCGGCTCGCCGGTCGCTTCAATGTCCACAACGCGCTGGCGGTCGTCGCGCTCGGTGAGGCGTGGGGCCTCGACGCCGGTGCGGTCCGCCGCGGAATCGAATCCGTCGAGCGCGTCCCGGGCCGGATGGAGCGCGTCGATGCCGGTCAGCCCTTCGGCGTGGTCGTCGACTTCGCCCACAGCCCCGCCTCGCTCCAGGCGGTGCTCGGGCTGCTCGCTCCGACCGCGGCGGCACGTGGCGGCGAGCTGATCGCGGTCTTCGGGTCGGCCGGGGAGCGTGACGTCGCCAAGCGACCGATGATGGGCCGCATCGCCGGCGAGCGCTGCCGGATCGTCGTCGTCACCGACGAGGATCCGCGCGGCGAGGATGCGGAGGCGATCCTCGACGCGATCGCGGCCGGCGCGGAGGCCGTCGGCAAGCGCCGCGGTCACGACCTGTTGCTCGTTGCCGACCGGGCGGCCGCGATCGCGGCGGCGTTCGATCGGGCCCGGCCGGGGGACGTCGTGCTCCTCGCCGGCAAGGGCCACGAGGCGGCGATCGAGTACGCGTCGGGGCCACGCCCGTGGAACGAGCGTCAGGCCGCCCTCGACGCGCTCGCGGCGCTCGGCTACGAGGCAGACGACGCTCGCGACCTTCGCGACCCTCGCGGCGCTCCGCGTCGCTGACCCGTGCGCGGCTGCCTCGGCGTCCTGGTGCTCGCCGCCGCCTTCGTCGCGGCGGCGGCGTGGTTCGGTGGGCCGCCCGTGGCCGGCAGCCTCGTCGAAGGTGCCATCGTCGCCTCCGGATTCGAGTCACGGACTCGAACCGTCGTCGTCCTCACCGATCCACCCGTCGAGGTCGTCGGCGGTCACGCCGACCGGATCGCGATCGGTGCCGATGACGCGTCGTTCGAGGATATCCGTGCCCAACGGCTCGACGTCACGTTGTTCGACGTCGACCTGCTGCGATCGACCTTCGGCCGCATCGACGGCCGGCTGACCGGCGCGACGATGATCGCCGCGGATGGCACGACGACGGCGGTCGAATCGATCGGGATCATCGGTCCGCCCTCGGATGTCGTCGTCACCGTTCGGGTCGACGGCACCGTCGTCGACCAGCTGGCCCGCGGCGCCGTCGTGCGCGAGACCGGGCTGGCCGTCGACTCGGTCGCGCTCGAGCCGCCGGCAACGATCGCGTTCCTCGCCGGGCCGGTGCGCATGGACGGCCTCCTCGCGGTCGACGCGACCGGCGCGCTGACCGTCGCCCTCCCCCTGCCGGGCGACCCGATCGTCGACGTCCTCGCCCCCGGCGGCTCGCTCGCGCTGACGGCGGTCTCGGTGGACGCCGGCGACCTCGTCCTCATCGGCCGCGTCGACCTCGAGCCGTACCTCCGCTGAGCCGGCGGCGGTACCCGAGGTCGGTCGGAGCCCCGAACGGCCGCTGCTAGACTTTCCCGGCCATGGCCACGCCTCAACCGAGGACCGACGAACGGCGGACGGCCCGGCGGGGCCCCCGTCGGACCGTGACTGCGCCGCGCCAGGCGCGCGAGCCCAAGGACCTTCTCGGCACGCTTCGCGACCAGCTCCTGGCGACCCTCGCCCAGCACTATCCCCAGGCCGATCTCGCGCCCGTCAGTCGGGCGCTCGACCTTGCCGCCGACGCCCATGCCGGCCAGCTTCGTGCCTCGGGTGAGCCCTACGTAACCCACCCGATCGCCTCGGCCCAGATCCTCGCCGACCTCGGGATCGACCCGGTCGCCGTGCAGGCCGCGCTCCTCCACGACGTGCCCGAAGACACCGAGTACAGCCTCGCCGACGTCGAGGAGCGGTTCGGCCCGGAGGTCGCCCACCTCGTCGACGGCGTGACGAAGCTCGGCAAGTTCAGCACGCATACCCACGAGCAGCAGCAGGCCGAGAACATCCGGAAGATGTTCCTGGCGATGGCGGACGACATCCGTGTCGTCCTCATCAAGCTCGCCGATCGGCTCCACAACATGCGCACGCTCGGTGCGCTCGACGCCGACAAGCAGCTCCGCATCGCCCGCCAGACGATGGAGATCTACGCTCCGCTCGCCGAGCGGCTCGGGATCTGGCAGGTCAAGTGGGAGCTCGAGGACCTGGCGTTCAAGATCCTCGAGCCGGAGCGGTTCCGCGAGCTCGCGCGCCTGCTCGACACGCGCCGCAAGGGCCGCGAGGACTACATCGAGCGGGCGATCGCCGAGCTCCAGCCGAAGCTCCTCGAGGCCGGCATCAACGCCGACCTCGAAGGCCGGCCGAAGCACATCTTCAGCATCCACAAGAAGATGCAGCGCAAGAGCGCCGAGTTCGGCGAGATCTACGACGTCTACGCGATCCGAATCCTCGTCGACGAGGTCCGCGACTGCTACGCGGCGCTCGGCATCGTCCACGCCCTGTGGCGGCCGATCCCCGGCCAGTTCGACGACTACATCGCGGTGCCGAAGAACAACCTCTACCAGTCGCTCCACACCGCGGTCATCGCCCTCGACGGCAAGCCGCTCGAGATCCAGATCCGGACCCACCAGATGCACCAGGTGTCGGAGGTCGGGATCGCCGCGCACTGGCGGTACAAGGAGGGCTCGAAGAGCGATCGCGAGTACGACGCGAAGCTCGCCTGGCTGCGTCAGCTCATGGACTGGCAGCGCGACGTCTCGGATGCGACCGAGTTCGTCGAGGGCATCAAGCTCGACATCTTCCAGGACCAGGTGTTCGTCTTCACGCCGAAGGGCGACATCAAGGACCTGCCGGCGGGCGCGACCCCGCTGGACTTCGCCTACCGGATCCACACCGACGTCGGCCACCGCACGATCGGGGCGAAGATCAACAACCGGCTCGTGCCGCTCGACTATCGCCTGAAGAACGGCGACATCGTCGAGATCGTCACGACGAAGGGCTCGCACGGCCCGTCGCGCGACTGGCTCAACCTCGTCCGGACCTCCCATGCGCGGGAAAAGATCCGGCAGTGGTTCAAGCGCAAGGACCGCGACGAGAACATCGTCCACGGCCGTGAGTCGCTCGAGCGCGAGCTCCGCCGGCTCGCGCGGACGTCGCTCGCCGGGGTCGGGCCCGACCGCCTCGCCGACGTCGCGCGTCAGTACAACTTCGACTCGGTCGACGACTTCTTCGCCGCGGTCGGCTACGGCGCGATCTCGACGCAGCAGGTCGTCATGCGCCTCGGCGTCGTCGACGACGGCCAGACGGCGCTGCCGACGACGGCGCCGCCGCCCGCTGCCGCGCCGCGCACCGGCGGCGTCCGGGTGAAGGGCGTCGGCGACCTGCTCGTCCGGTTCACGAAGTGCTGCCACCCGATCCCCGGCGACCCGATCGTCGGGTTCATCACCCGCGGCAAGGGCGTGACGGTCCACCTCCAGAGCTGCCCGACGGTCCTCAACGAGCGCGAGGTGTCGCGGCTCATCGACGTTGAGTGGGAGTCCGAGGCCGAGCAGACCTACCCGATCGCGATCCGCGTCGAGGCCTACGACCGGACGGGCCTCCTCAACGACATCACCCAGGTCGTCGCCGAGAACAAGGTCAACATCGTCTCGGCGACCGTGAGCGTGAACCCGGACCACACCGCGCTCGTGGCGGCGACGCTCCAGGTGTCGTCCGTGTCGCAGCTCGCCCGGGTCATGGGCCGCATCGAGCAGGTCAAGGACGTCATCTCGGTCCAGCGCGACCTCGGCTAGCCTGCCGGCGCACCGACGGGCGGCCGGTGCGGGCTACCGGCCGACCGGGGAGACCGGGTAGAACACCACCAGCCCGAGCAGGAGCGCCAGGACGACCAGCGCGACGAGGATCCGGACGACCGCGTCGGACTCGCGCAGCTCGATCGGACGGTCGACGACGGCCGGTGCGCCAGGTTGGGCCGGCGCGCCGCCGTCCCGTGGTGGGCCATCGTCCTGCGGCCGGCCGGCCAGCTCGGTCGGCCGGCGGCTGACGGCCCGACCGCCGCGCACGGGGGCCGGTCGGAGCCGGCTCGTCCGGATCTCGGTCTCGCTCACCCTGCGAGTATCCCTCGCGGCTAGACTTCGCCCCGTGCCAGAGCTCCGCGCCCCGCGCGGCACCCGCGATCTCCTGCCGCCGGAGCGCGCCGCGTTCATTCGTCTCGAGCGGATCGCCGCGGATCTTGCCGCCCGCTACGGGTACCGGCCGATCGAGACGCCGACCTTCGAGCAGACGGCGGTCTTCGAGCGCGGGGTGGGGGAGACGACCGACGTCGTCGAAAAGGAGCTGTTCCGGCTCGCCCCGCGCACCGACGAGGGCGAGAGCTGGGCGCTGCGGCCCGAGCCGACCGCCGGCATCGTCCGCGCCTACGTCCAGCATGGCATGCAAACCTGGCCGCAGCCGGTCAGGGTCACGCTCGTCGGGCCGATGTATCGGTACGACCGGCCGCAGGCCGGTCGGTACCGGCAGTTCTGGCAGTTCGACGTGGAGGCGATCGGCGACCCGGGACCGGGCATCGACGCCGAGATCGTCGAGCTGGCCGACCGCTTCTACCGCGAGGCGGGTCTCTCCGGTGTCGAAATCCGGCTGAACTCCATCGGCGATGCGGCGTGCCGGCCGGCGTACGTCGAGCGCCTCCGCGAGTACTTCCGGCCGCACCTCGCGAAGCTGCCGCCGCTCGAGCGCAGCAGGCTCGATCGCAACCCGCTGCGGCTGCTCGATTCGAAGGAGCCCGCGCTCGCCGACCTCAACGCCAAGGCGCCGTCGATCGTCGACCACCTGTGCCCGGCCTGCGCGGAGCACTTCGACGCCGTCCGGGCCCACCTCGACGCGGTCGGCGTCGCGTACCGGCTCGAGCCGCGGCTCGTCCGCGGCCTCGACTACTACACGCGCACGGCGTTCGAGTGCTACCCCGCCGGCGCGACTGGCCAGCAGTCCGCGATCGGCGGCGGCGGACGTTACGACGGGCTCGTCGAGCTGCTCGGCGGGCGGCCGACGCCCGGCATCGGGTTCGGGATCGGGCTCGACCGTGTCGTCCTCGCGCTGGAGGCCGCGGGCGCGCCGCCGGTCGCCGAGGCCGCGCCGCTCGCCGTGGTGGTCGGCGCCGAACCCGGCGCGACGGCGGAGCGGCTGCGGGTGGCCACGGAGCTACGGGCGGCCGGCCTCTCGGCGCGGGCCGATCTCGCGAACCGCAAGCTCGGCCGCCAGCTCGAGGCCGCCGCCAAGGACGGCGCGCACTTCGCGGTGATCCTCGGCGACGAGCTCGCCGACGGCCAGGTCCAACTGCGCGATCTCAAGGCCGGGTCGCAGCAGGTCTTGCCGGTGGCCGACCTCGCTCGCAAGCTCGAGACCGCGGAGCGCAGCCACCACCACGGCTGAGGATCGAGCCCACCCGGCTCAGCCCAGGCCGGTCAGGTCCGGGCGGTCGAGCTTTCGCAGCGCGTCGTCCATGGCCGCGAATGACGCGTCGCCGAATGCGCAGAGGATCACGCGCTCGGGCAGCACGTAGGCGTCGAGCCACGCGGCGATCTCGCGCACGGCGATCGTGGCGGCGTCGCGAGTCGGGTAGCCGTAGATCCCGGTCGAGATGCCCGGGAAAGCGATCGATCGCACGCCGTGCGCTTCGGCGAGCGCGAGGCTCGACCGGTAGCAGCTCGCGAGGAGCTCCGGCTCGGCCGACGTGCCGCCCCGCCACACCGGTCCGACGGTGTGGATGACGTGCCGGGCACGAAGCCGGTGGCCGCCCGTGATCCTGGCCTCTCCCGTCGGACACGGCGCGTGCCGGGCGGCCTCCTGCGCAAGGCCCGGCCCGGCCGCGCGGTGGATCGCCCCATCGACGCCGCCGCCTCCGGCGAGCGAGGAATTGGCGGCGTTGACGATGGCATCGACGTGGAGGTCGACGATGTCGGCCTGGACGAGCTCGAGTCGCATGTTGTCCTCGGAGGGCAGTTTGTTCGCATCGGAGTCTGGCCGCGTCGTCGACCGGGCGCGGCCGCCCGGCCGGGCGTGTGCACGCGGTTCGATTTGGCATACGAAGAGGACTTTGGAAGAGGCCCCCCGAGTCCTATGCCACTCGAGAGCATGTATGTCCAACCGGGTGCCGGGGATCTCGAGTGTCTGCGGGAAACTCGAGGACATGTATTCCCCCGAGTGGCATCGATGAGACGGGGGGCTTATCGCG
>DATBKB010000005.1:0-56513 GCA_036556145.1 Candidatus Limnocylindrales bacterium
GCGTTGGCGAGGAGCGGTGGCCGGGGATCGGCGAAGTCGACGCCCTCGAGTGCCCGGCGCATGCCGTCGGCGGCCTCGGTCATGAGCGGGGAGTGCGCCGCGACCGAGACGGGGAGCACGATCGCCTTCCGCGCACCGAGGCGCGTCGCCGCCTCTGCGGCGAGCGCGATCGCGGGCTTCTCGCCCGACACGACGACCTGGCCCGGCGCGTTGCGGTTCGCGACGCCGAAGACGCCGGCCTTCGAGGCCTCCTCGACGAGCTCGGGCAGGCGGGCCTCGTCGAGCCCGAGGATCGCGGCCATCGCGCCAGCACGCCCCGATCCGGACGCCTGCATCAGGCGGCCGCGCTCGCGCGCGAGGCGAACGCCGTCCTCGAGCGACACGACGCCCGCGGCCACCAGCGCCGAGTACTGGCCCATCGAGTGGCCGGCCGCGAATGCCGGCTCCGGCAGGGGCGAGCCTCCGGCGGCTGCCCGCTCGCGGAGCGACTCGAGGTAGGCGATCGACGTCGCGAGCAGCGCCGGCTGGGCGTTCTCGGTCCGGTCGAGCTGCTCGGCGGGGCCCTCCCAGGCGAGGCGGCTGATCGGCTCGCCGAGGGCCCGGTCGGCGGCGGCGAAGACGGCCGCGGCGGCCGGCGAGGTGTCTGCCGTCGCGCGGCCCATCCCGACCGACTGGGAACCCTGGCCGGGGAAGACGAAGGCGAGGCGGCTCATCGGCCGCCGTGACGTGTGTGCAGCACGGCGGAATTGTCGGTTGTGGAGCGGTTCCCGAGCGTGAGATACGTGCGCCATTGCACGGACACGCCCGCTTTCGTACCCTCCGGACGATGGCCGAGCCGCTTCGTCACCCGCGCCGCGCCCGGCGCGCCCCGCCGGGACGGGCGATCGCGCGCCGGTTCGAGGCCGACCTCTCGCCGGCGGTCATCGCCGCGGGCAGCCGGATCACGAACGTCCGCCAGATCTCGGAGCGGGTCGCGATGGGTCGCGCCCTGTGGCGGGAGCTCGTCGTCGGGTTCGCGTCACAGCTCGGCGAGCTCCGTCTCGGCTTCACCCAGCTCGCGGCGCTCTACGTCCTCGCCGACGGCCAGACCACGACCGTGGCGGACCTGGCCGAGGCGATCGGGCGCTCACCGTCGGCGACGAGCCGGCTCGTCGACGGGCTCGTTCGTCGCCGCCTGGTCGAGCGCCGCCCCGAGACCGAGGACCGCCGACAGCGGACGCTCTGGCTGACCCAGCGCGGTCAGGCGCTCCTGCGGGTCGTCGACCGGGCCCGGGCGGACCAGTTCCTGTCGGCCGTCCGACCGATGCCCACGGCCGAGCGCGCCCTCATCGCGATGGGCGTCGCGGCGCTGGCAACCCACGCGATCTCGCGCCGCGGCCGCCTCATCAAGGGGCCTCGTTCCGTCGAGTGACCGACTCCGCCCAGCCGACGACGGCCATCCTTGATCCCGGTGGCAGAATCCGGCCACTCGCTGGAGGAGTACCGCATGGACCAGATCCGGTTCGTGGAGACGGCCTACCGGATGGAACACCGCCATAAGGACGGCTCGTGGGCGTCGATGGAGGAGATCCGCGAGCCGCACCATCAAGTGCCTGAGCACGATCAGGAGCGGGGCTGGATCCGCGGCCGGATCTTCAAGTGCCGCACGTGCGACGAATCCGTGACCATCGTGCCTGGCACGGAGTGGTCGCCGTCACGAGACGGCTCGCGCGGCTGACCCCGCTGCGCGCCCCCGGACCGGGGACGGCCACGTCATCCGGTTAGCGAGTGATGAAGCCGTCGATGTCGACGCGCGGCCGGCCGGACGTGGCAAGAACCTGGATCTCGACGCGGCGGGCCCGTGCGGTCGCCCAGTTCGCGGCCCAGGCAATCCGACCGGCGGTCCATGTCGGCGAGTAGAGGTCGACGGTCGCGACGAGGCGGCCATCGACCCGAATCGTGGCCCGCCCGCGGGTTGGACCGGTGACCGCGACCCACGCGGCACCGGTGCTCGTCGTCGTGAACGTCGCTCGCGCCCCGGCTGTCGAGCTCGCGCGAACCCGGCCGCCCCAGAACGCTGGGCTCGCGGCGGTCGACCACGGGCCCGCGTAGCGAATCGCGCTGCTCGCCTCCGACCAGCCAGCCAGCCGGGTCGGCGCGCTCATGGCCCATCCGCTGGCGTTGCCCGCAAGGTCGATCGCGCGGACGGCAAAGCGGTAGGAGTGGGCCGGCGTCAGCGACGTCCGCAGCACGCGCCCGGCCTCGTCGGCGACGGTCACCCACGGTCCACCGTCCCGCTGCTGCCGGACTTCGTACCGGGCGATGCCGGACGCCAGATCGCTGCCGGTCCAGCGGATCAGCGTTGGGACCTGGCCTGACGAGAGGGTCACTCCTGCCTCAAGGGAAACCGTTGGCGCGGCGACGATCGGCGCTGCGCGGTCGAGGACGACGGTCGCCTCGATCGGTGGTCCCCAGCCAGCGACGGCGTCCCGGCCGCGCACGCCCACCGTGTGCGGCCCGTCCGCAAGGCCGGCGAGGAGCTGGGCCGAAATCTCACCGCTCACGGTGGCCGTCGTTCCGCCGAAGGCACCGGCCAGGAGGACCCCGTCGCCCGGCGCGGGCGCGACGTCGACGAAGGCCTCGGCCGCGACGATCGACGATCCTCCCGTTGCGGTGTCGTCGACGACCGCCTCGACCGTGACCGGTCCGCGGGCGGCGAATCCCGGCCTGAGGACGAGGTCGCCCGCGACCGGCCCGATCGCGTCGATGGGTGGGGGCGTCGGCGTCGGCGCGACGTCACCTGCGAGCTGGCGATACGCGGCGAGGACGTCGATGCGGCCGTTGCCCGCGGCATCGTCCGGTCCGGCGGGGGCCAGGTCGACCGCCGTCGATCGCACGGCCGCTTCGAGGTCGGCGAGCGGCCGCGCGGGGAACGCCCCACGGAGCAGCGCCAGCGCGCCGCTGACGTGCGGTGCGGCCATCGAGGTCCCGCTCGCCCGGGCGTAGAAGCCGAATCGGTCGGTCGTCCACACATCGACGCCCGGCGCAACGACGTCGGGGGCGACGACACTGGCCATGCGGCCGCAACTCGTTGGGCCGCGACCACTGAAGGAGGCGACCGCATCATCCGTGCTCGCCCCGGCCGAGAAGGCCGAGGGATCCGTGGCCGGACTCTCGATCGATCCAATCGTCGGACCGCCGTTACCCGCGGCGAAGACGGGCACGATCCCCGCCGCGACGAGCGCGGCGATGTCCGGCTCGAACTCGAGATCGCACACCGGCCCGGCCGACCACGAGTTGTTCACGATGTCGGGGGCGTCATCGGTCAGCGGATCGCCGTCCGGGTCGAGCAGCCATTGGAAGGCGAGGTGGACATTCGTCGTCGTCGCCCGATCGTCGTCGGCGAAGAGCTTGACCGCGATCCACCTGGCCGCCGGGGCGACGCCGATGGCGCTGCCGCCGTTGTCTCCAGCCACCATCAAGCCCGTCGTCCACGTGCCGTGGCCGTTGGCGTCGAACGGCGATGACGGATGCTCGCCGTTGGGGTCGTACCAGCTGTTCGTCCCCCCGCGGAACGACCCGGCGAGGTCTGGATGCGAAACGTCGACGCCGGTGTCGACGGATGCGACGACGACACCGGCTCCCCGCGCCCCGAGCGCCCAGACCGCCGGCGCGTGGATGAGATCGACGTTCGGCTCCGCGGTCCCCGCCGCAGCCGGAGCCGCTGCCGCGCGCGTCGCCAAGGCCGGCGGGGCCTGGATCGCAAACGTCCGATCCGGCTCGATCGAGACGACACCGGGGGCCCGGGCGATGGCTTGCAGGACGGCCGGCCTGGCGGTCATCGATACGGCGTTCCGGATCCAGAGCCTGGTGTACCGGCGAACGCCGCCGGCGGCGCGCCACTGATCGAGTTGTGGCTGGAGCCCTCGCTGAGAGGCGTCGGCCGCCGCTCGCAGCGCGACCACCGTTTGGCGCGAGCCCGGGCCGCGCGGGACACGATCGAGATCGCGGAAGTGGACGATGACCCGGAGCTCGTCGTTGGGCGCGGCGACGGCAAGGGCGTCCGCGAGCTCTCGGCCGATCGGATCGGCGTCCGGCGGCCGGCTGGGCGCCGGCGGTCCGCCGGCCGCCGCGCGGGGCACGCTCGGCGCCGCGGCCGGCGTGGTCAGCGCGAGGGCTGCGAGGAGGACGCCGACGAGGAGCCGGCGGATCATCGGCCGGCCGCGACGTGGGCCGCGGCGCGCCTCGGGCGGTGCGGCCGCGCGTCTCGTGGAAGCACGGTCCACGCGACCACCGCCAGCCCCACTCCCGCCAGGCTGATCCCCGCAAGTCCGGCGGCGGCTCGAAAGGGTCGTGCTCCGGGTCCGGCCGAGCCCATGGCGAGCTCCCAGCGGACCGTCGCGCGGGCGTCGTCAAGCCCGTCCCGGTGGACCACGATCTCCCCCGACCACCGCCCGGTCGCCTGCAGGTCGACGACCGACACCCACTGGCCGAGGCTCGCGCGCGCTGCCACGCGCTGGACTCGCGACGTGCCGTCGCTCACGGCCAGCTCCACTCCGGTGACGGGCCCCGGCACCGGCCGCCGCGTGTCGAGGACAGCGACCGAGAGGAAGTTCGGACCCGGCCGCGCCGGCCGAACCGTGAGCGCCACGACGAGGTCGTCGGCGCGGGTCGATGCCGTGCTCGCCGGGATCGCCGCCGGCCGGTACGGAACCTCCGACGAGGCCCCGGCCAGGGCCGCCCCGAACGCGACGACCGCTACTGCGGCCGCCACCTCCACGGTCACCGCCGCGGCGGACAGCCGGGGACGCCAGGGGCGTCTCCAGCGGGCTCTCCAGCGGCTTCCGGCGGTGCGGAGAGCGCCCACGGGGCGCGCGGCGAGGGCTCCGACCGGGCCACCGACGCTCCGCGCGTTCCGCAGGCCCAGGACCGTGACGGCAATGGCGAACCCGACCTTCGCCGCGAGCAGCGTGGCAAACGATCCCGCCAGGATCGCCGGCGAGGGCAGGACCAGCCCCGCGGCCGCCAGTCCGCTGCCGGCCGCGATGACGGCGGCGGGCAGCGCGACGAGCCCGAACCGTCGCACCGCACGCCGGACGCCGATCGCCCCGGCGGCGCCGGCGTGTCCGACGGCGAGTGCCGGCAGGACGAGCGCGAGGGCTGTCAGGCCGCCGACCCAGGTGCACGCGGCGAGAAGATGGGCTGCGGCCACGATGCCGCCGAGCGGCCCCTCGGTGCTGAGGTGCCCGCCCTGAACGAGGGCGACGCCCGCGACGACGCCGAGCACGACCCCGGCAACGTCCAAAAGGTGCGTCGAACGCGCCGGCCAGCGCCTGCGAGGCAGGAGCCCCGCCACGAGGCAGGCCGCGAGTCCCGCCATCGCGATGGCGGCGGTCGCCCAGGCGGCGGCCAGGACCGGGGCGGCGTCGAGCCCGCCGCGACCGGGAAGGCCCCGGGTGACGAGCATGATGCGGATTCCCCCGGCGGCAATGGCCAGGGCCGCACCGAGTACGCCAAGCGTGACGAGCCGGCGGCCAGCCGCGGCGGCGCCGCCGACGGGGACCGCGACGCGGCCGACGACCGCCGCGCCCAGGAGCGCCGCGAAGCCGAGCAGCTCGCCGACCCGGGCCAGGCTGACGGGGAGCGGCTGGAACGGAGCGGCGGAAGCCGTGCCCGAGCTGGGCGGTGGCGCTCTCCCGACACCGAAGACGATGGAGCCGCTGAGCTCGTGCAGATCGGTTGGCGCGGCGACCCGCCAGCGCAGGTGGTACACGCCGGGCGGCAGCCGCGGGACGTCGACGACAAGGTCGTGGGGCGCCTCCACCCGCCGGTTGGCGAGCGGAATCTCGGCTCCGTCCTCGGCGGCGAGGATCAGCTCCGAGAGATCGGCCGTGACGTCAGTCGAGAAACGGAGCCGGATCTGCGGTGGCGACGCGTCGAGCTCGGCGCCGTCGAGCGGATCCGAGTCGAGGAGGAAGGTGTGGCCGCTGGCCGGGCCGGCGAGGGCGATCGACGCGAGCGTCGCAAGTGCCACGACAGAGGCAACCCGGGCGTAGCGCCTCCGCCGGCCCTCAGCCGGCCACGACATGCTCGATCCGGAGATCCCCGAAGTCGATCGTCACGAGCGTTCCGTGCTTGATCACTCCACCGGTGTTCCGGTACAGCAGGAAGCTCGTCCGTCCCGCGCGCAAGTCGTGCTTGGCGCCCATGAGCGCGGCCGATCGAACGCGAGTGCCGCTGCCCTCGACGACGAGCGTCGGGATCGTTGCTTCGGATGCGGTGAGGTCCGCCGCAAGCGCCGGGTCGAGAACGACGAAGCGTACGTCGACGAGCCCGCCGTCGGCGATCACCGCGACCTGACTCAGCCGGATTCCGTACCGCAGCTCGACGGCCGGGTCGGAGACGACCAATCCGGGCGTGCCGGCCGGCCGGCTGGCCGACAGCGCGGCCGCGACGATGGCTGCGACGCCGACCGCCAGGACGGCCATCGCCGCGACCCGGGCCGACGGCCGGGTGCCTCGCATCCCCGCGTCCGCCGTCACTCCGGGCCGAGCCGCGTGAACGGCGCCGGCCAGAGCGGCGCGACGATCGTGTCCCGGGCCGAGACGAACGCGTCGACGACGAGGCGACCGGTCGATCCAGCGCTCATGCCGGCGATCGCTCCCAGCCGAACGTCGTCGAGCCGGACGGCACGGTTGTCGCCATTGACGGCGGACCGCGAACGGCCGTCGACCAGGAGCGTCACGCCGCCCGTTGCCGACGCCCGCCATGTCACGTCCAGCTGGTGGGTGCGGTTCGCGATCGTCACCCAGCCCCCGGCCCTGTCCGCGGCTCCGATGCGACTGACGGCGCGGACCTGCAGCAGGCCGGCGGACGTGCGCCGGTACTGGATGCGGAAGGCGACCGCGCCACTGGCGGCTCGTCCGACGAAGAGATCCATGGCGCGGCCGCCAGTGGATGTGCCTCGCGGCTGGAAGGCGAACTGTGCGCGATAGACCGTCCACGCGCTGGGTGACGCGTCGACGAGGTAGGCCGCCGCCGCGCCGCGGACCGTGATGTTGAGCGAGCGCCTGCCCTCCAGCGCCCCGGCGGCCCGGACGGCCAGCTGGCTCGTGCCACGCGTCGCCGACCAGGCAGCCAGCGTGCCGGACTCGAAGTCGTCCTTGAGCCGAGTGTCGGGGATCGCGATCCACGATGTTCCGAGCGCCGCCCAGTTGCCCGCGGCATCGACGGCGCGGACGCCGATGACGTGGCGACCAGGACGCAACATGGACACCGGTGCCTCGCCGCGGATCCGCTCGAATTGACCGTCGAACGACCCGTCGTCCGCGATCATCGGCGTCGCCAGCCCGGCACCCGGATCGGCGCCGATGAACCATTCCGCGCCGCGGATGGCCGATCCGCCGTGCCCCCGGTCGTCCGCCGTCGTCGCAACGACGACGCGCGGCGTCGCCTGGGTGATCCCGACCGCGAGCCGGCCGACGAGCGGCGACTGCGTGTCGGTGCTGACGACGACGGGTTCCGGGACGACCGTGATGAAGGTCAGCAGGCCGCCCATCGGCAGCCCGTCCGGGCCGGACGGGCCGTTGAAGATGTGGCCATGGCCGCTGCCAAGCGCGTAGCGGTCACCAACGGCAGCCGACGCAGGGATCTCGACGATCGCCTCCATCGTGCCGCCGGCCGGCACCGTCTCGGCGACGACGTCCATCGGCCAAGCGAGGGGCGTACCGTCCATCGCGACCACCGTCTGGCGGAGTCCGAGGACGCCCATCGACTCCTCGCCGAGGCCGGCGTTGATGTACCGGAGCAGGAGGGTGTCGCCTGGCCGGACGTCGATCGATTCCGTGTCCGGGTAGCTCCGCCCGTTGATGACCCAGTAGTCGGGCTCGTAGTCGTTGAGGCTGCCAGCCGGCCAGGCGTTGTTGCTTTGCGGATCGATGCCCCCGAACACGACGAGCGAATCCTTGTCGACGCCCGGCGGCGGGCCACCGACGACGAGCGCGCCGTACAGGCCCATCGCGACCTGCCGCGGTCCGTTCGGTGTCAGACCCGCCTCGTACAGGAAGGTGCCCGATCCGTCGAGGGCGAGCGTGTACGTCGCATCGCCACCGGCCGGTGCACCGGCCGTGTCCGGGGCAAGCGCCTGGCCCGGGAACGCGAGCGAGACGGTCTCGGCGAGCGTGTTGTGCAGCGTGACGACGAGGGTCTCGCCCGGATTGGCCTTGATCGTTGGCCCGGGCACTTGCGGCTCGGTGCCGGCCGACGGCGCGAAGCCCAGGGTCGTGATCCCCGAGCTGCCGGGCAGGTCGATCGTGCCCGTCTTCGCCCACAACTCGCAGGTCCGCGTCGTGTCGACGAGCGTGCACGAGGCAGATGGGATCGCCGCTGCGGACGGCCCGATCGTGGCGACGCCAGGCGTGCCCACCGCGGTACCCGGGCGCGCGGCGAACGCGACCGGGACGACCGCGGTAACGAGGGCGAGGCACGTGCCGGCGACCCCGGCGCGACGGATCAGCGAACGCCTCACGTCCGTACTCCTCGTCACGGGGCCGGCGGGCAACCGCCCGGCGGATCGATTCGCTGGAGGGTCATCATCCCGCCGCCCGCGGCCTCGTAGTTGGCCGCCTCGTTGAGCGCGTGGCTGTGCCACATGTGGTAGTACTCGCCGCACTCGTTGAAGGACGTCACACCGACCGGCAGGTCATCGGTGTAGCCGAGGTACGGGCTCCCCGCGTACCACGTGACGTCGTCCTTGTAGGCCGCGTCCTGGGGCTGTGGCAGGTCGACCGGGATCGGATGGCTCGGCGTCCAGAGCTCGGTGTCGCGCCAGTCGTACAGCGCGTCCCACGTCTGACCGCCGCCGATGTTGACGAGGAACTTCTCGTAGCTCAGGTCCTGGGTCGACGGGCCCCTGAGAAGCCGGCCGTCCCGGGCGATGATC
This sequence comes from Candidatus Limnocylindrales bacterium, assembly GCA_036556145.1. GTDB lineage: Bacteria > Chloroflexota > Limnocylindria > Limnocylindrales > CSP1-4 > JACDAV01. Next base: position 8,921 of record DATBKB010000005.1, read on the forward strand.
CGGCCATGGTTGCCGTGCGGATGGAACGGGTGCGACCGAGTCCCGACGTTGACGTAGCGCACGAGGGCAGGAAGCGGGTTCGCATCCGTCCTCGGCTCCATGTGGATGAGCGAGGAGTAGGGCTGGGTCGGGAGCAGCGGCGACCCATTCGGGGCGAGCGTATCCGGGAAGCTGCGACCGTTGAGCATCCAATAGCGCGGGTGGTATGTGCTGGGGTCGTACGGCAGGCCCCGCTCGACGGCCTGGTGGAGGGCGGGGTCGACCTCGGACATCAGCAGCAGGTACTCGGTGCTCGGGTTGAAGGCCGTGTCGGCTTCGGCGTACGCCTGGGACGGCTGGCCGGCCGGCCGGACGACGAGCCCGCCGTAGAGGCCCATCTGCACCTGCTTCGCCGGGTTGGTGCCGCTCTCGTAGAGGTAGGTGCCCGGGCTCGACGCGACGAACCGGTAATTGACCGTGGCGCCGGGGGCCGCGGACTGGACGAGCGAGACGAGGTTTCCACCGTCGAACTGAGGCGCGACCGGATCGGTCGGCGGCGTCACGTCCGGATCGCCGGTTCCCGCCAGGACGCCGGCTTGGCCGGGGAACACGATCGAGACCGGCTCGTCCAGCTCGTTGCGGAGGACGACCGTGACCACGGCGTCCTCGACGACGCACAGCGTCGGGCCGGGGAACTGGAACGCCCCCGGATCGGCGGCGTAGCTCCACATCCGGATCGTGTTGCCGTCGGGCGTGCCGATGTTGCCCGCGCCGGCGACGAGATGGAACGTCGGGTTCGCGTCGCCGGACGTGCAGACGATCCCCGACTCGGTCGGCTCGACGCCTGCCGCGGGCGGCGCGCCGAACGGCACGAGGAGCGCGAGGGCCGCGACGAACGCGGCAACACGGCGCGCGCCGAATCGCCGGCCCATGCCATCACCCTCTCTCCGGATCCACTGCCGGCTCACGTGTTGGGCTCCGTCTGGGGATCGAGCGTGCCGGCCGGGTAGACCCGGATCTCGGTCATCTGCCCGCCGAGGCCGGGGACGTCCGTCGTGTGCAGGTACGCCAGGTTGCGGTTGTAGAGCAGGTACGTGGTCGGTGCCGTCACCAGCGGGGCCGTGACGATGACGTCGAAGCTCTCGCCGGGGCCGATGTGGATCGTGTTCGTCTGGAACTGCTGATCGGTCCCGTCGCGGCCCCGGAGCAGGGTCGCGTCGCGCCCGACCACCCGCATCCTCAGGCCGTCGATCGTCATTGCCTGCTGCTGGAAGCCGAGGTTGACGAAGCGGAGCAGGATCCGGTCGCCTGCGTTCGCCTGGATCAGCGACGACAGCGGCTGGTACTGCAGCTCGGGCCGCTCTGCTGACGCGAGGAGCTCCCCCGTCAGCGGGTCGGTGCCGCCGCCGTTCGGAGCGAGCGTGTCGGGATACGACCGGCCGTTCAGCAACCAGATGTCGGCCTCGTAATCGCTCCAGTCGTGCTCCTGGATGTGGACCCCGTTGAAGCGCTCGCGAGCCCAGGCCTCGCTGAGGAACAGGCCGTACTCGCGGTCGTAGGCAGTCGATTGCGAGTCGGAGGGGAGCAGCGCGTCGTTGTAGGCGTAGCCCAGCGGACCGCCGCTCGTCGGGTCGACCCAGCGGGCGACGGGGATCGCTCCGCCGGGCGCCACGCCACCGTGGTTCTGCTCCGGGCGCACGAAGACGATGCCCGTCATCCCCATCGACACGTGCTCCACGTCCTCGAAGTGGCAGTGGTACATGTACGTGCCGGGTCCCGAGGACTGGGGCCGATAGAAGTACGTGAAGTCACGCCCGATCGGGACGGCGATCGAAAGCTCGGGCACTCCGTCGAACAACGGGATCGCGTTGCGGAACCCGTGCCAGTGGATCGTGTGCGAGTCGGTCAGGTCGGGCCGCATCGTCAGGCCGATGTTCATCAGTCGGATGAACACGTCCTCGCGCTCGTCGACGGAGATCATCGGCGCGGGTGCCTGGAAGTGGCCCCGCTGGTTGACGATGAGATCCCGTGCTGCGGCATCGACCGGGCCGGCTTCGTCGGCGAGGACGCTGCTCATGTCGCGGAAGCCGAAGCCCCACATCGTCTGCGGCGGCTCGGCCCACGGGTCGGGCAGGAACGGCATCGGGCCGCTCGGGTTCGGGACGTTGCCGGGGACGTAGATGAATCCGTCGGTGGCGGCAAGCGTGATGTGCCGCTCGGGCCGCGGATCCGCCGCGGCCGCGCTCGGCCGCACGCCCGGCAGCGGCGAGCTGCGGGCCAGCGTCGCGAGGCCGGCGCCCAGGGCGCCAAGGCCGGTGGCGCGCAGGAGGTTCCGCCGCGACACGCGCGGCCCGCCGGCGCGCAGGATCCCCGCGATGCGATCTGCCGAACCGTTGCCGTTGCTGGCGGTGCTCATCCTGCGCCTCTAGGAACCAATGAACGTCGTCAGGCTTGACACGTAACCGTCGATGTACTCCGTCCCCGACCCGCCGGCGAGCGGAACGATGTTCCCGATGCGGACGGCCTCGAGGCGGAGCGACGAGGTGTTGCCCGTGAGGGTCGTCCGGCGGACGCCGTTGACGTACAGTCGCAGCGAGCCGGCCGTCGCCGACGACCACGACAGCTCGAGCGTCACGGCGCGGTTCGGAATCGTGATCCACGGCCCGCGGACCAGGCCGGTCGAGCGGCGCAGCACCTCGCGAACCTGGTAGGCGCCGCCGCGCGGGTGGCGGAACTCCAGCTGGAAGATGGCGGTGCCCGTGGCATTGCGGCCCTGGAAGAGGACCTGCCTGCCGGTGCCGGTGTTCGAGCCGTGCGGGTCGAACCTGAAGCGGACGTGGTACTGGCGGGCGGCAACCGGCGAGGCGTCCTGAAGGAATGCGGTCGTCCCGCGGACCAGGCGCAGGGCGACGCCGGGCGACCCGTCCATGCCGGCCGCGGCGCTCAGGGTGAGGAACTGCGGCCCGACGATCCGCGACCACACCGCGACGTTGCCCGCCGAGAAGTCGTCGATCACGAGCGCGTTGGCGACGATGTTCGGACTCGCATCGATCACGACCGTCAGGAGGGCCGTCGGTCCCCAGTTGCCGCGGGCGTCCCTGGCCCGGATCCGCACGACGTGCGGGCCCTGGCGCCAGCCGGCGGTCCGCACCGTCGCCCGAACCGGTTCGGTGACTTCGTCGAAGGCTCCGTCCGTCGCAAGGAGGACCCGGCCGTTACCCAATCCGGGGTCGATGCCCTCGAACCACTCGGCCTCGGCGATCGGCGCGCTGCCGGCGGCAGCGTCGGACGCAGTCGCCCGCAGGCCGATGAATCCGGCTGGGAGGCTGCCTGCCGGCGCGATGTTCGTGAGGCTGACAACCGGGCCGGCAACGTCAGGCGCCTCGGCTTCGCTGACGGCGAAATCGACTGTCGATTCCGGCCCCCAGTTGCCGGCCGCGTCTCGCGAGCGGACCGTCAGCGTGTGGGTCCCGACGCCGAGACCGCTCACGTCGATGGTCGTCGACACGGCCTCGGTCACCTCGTCGAAGGCGAGGTCCGTCGCCGCGAGCGGCGCGGCCAGGCCCTCTCCGGGGTCCGTCTCGATGAACCACTCGGACGAGGCGATGGTCGATCCGCCGCGACTCGCATCGGAGGCCGTGCCGGAGACCGTGACGAAGGCCGCGCCCCCGGTCGGGCTCGGGTCGACGGCGAGGCTCGTTGTCTCGGGTCCGGTCTGGTCGATGACGAGCGTCACACTGGCCGCCGGGCCCCAATTGCCCGCCGCGTCGTGGGCGTGGACGTAGATCGTGTGGGCACCTTCCGACAGGACCGAGAAGATCGTGCCCGTGAGGGTCGCGTCCACCGCCGGCGTGCCAACAGCGAGGGCCGTCCCCGAGCCGTCGGCGCCGACCGCGTCGATGAAGTACTCGCCCGCGTCGACGTTCGAATGGCCCGTGGTCGCGTCGGTTGCGTCGGCGGAGATCGCCACGCCCACGCTCGTCGACGTCCGATCGGGCGTCAGCGTCAGCGTCTCGACGACCGGCCCTGACAGGTCGATGGGCGGCGACAGGTCTTCGTCGGCGCCCACGTCGAACCCACCGAGCGGCCGAGTGTCGTCATCGATGTCGGTCGTGGGGGCCGTGACGCCGGCCTTGGTCGACGTTCCCGCATCGCGGGCGGGTGAGATACCCGGTGTCATGTGGTAGTCGCCGAGACTGCCGGGCGGCGCGTCGTCCGTGACGAGGTGAACGAAGATGAACGCCGTTTGACCGCCACCGGCGCGCCAGCCCAGCGTCGCGACCTGGAGCGGGTAGAGCGCCGCCAGCTGCGGATCGATGCCGACCTGGTTCGACGAGTCGGGTTGCGTGCCCTGGGTCGTCTGGAGAATCGAGAACGTCGGCTCCAGGAGGCCCGGGCCGACGACGCCGAGATCCCAACTGTCGATGTCGTCGTCGCCGGGTGCCGGGTACAGGCCAAGGCCGAGAACCTTGTTCGCGGCGCTGTCGTAGTGGCCGGACCGGTTGTCCCAGAAGATGTTGTTGAACAGCAGCGGGTCACTGAAGGTCTCGTGTCCCGGCGGCAGGGTCGCCTGCAGGAGATCGCTCGTCGGGGCGTCCGACAATCCGGCCGGGTCCGGCAGCGTGTTGCCCGTACCAGGGTCGAGGCGCGCGTCCTGGGCGGTTGCTGTCGTGAGGTTCCGGGCGACGGTGTTGTTGAAGAACCGGACGTTCGTCGAGTCGTCGAGAGCGATGCCGCCGCCCTCGTGCGTCGACACGTTGTTCACGATGAAGTTGTTGTAGATGTTGATCGGGAAGTTGCCCGCCATCAGCAGGCGGATGCCGCCGCCGTCGTCGTTGGCGAGGTTCGCCTGGATCGCGTTGGCGTAGACATCGACGGGCCCGGATCCAGGGGACAGCTCGCCGGCGTCGGGCAGCTCGCCGGCGATGAGGATGCCAGCGCCCTCGTCATAGCTGCCGTTGAACCAGATCCGGTTGTGGTGAATGCTGGAGACCGGGCTCGACAAGCCGAAGTGGCTGATGGCCCCGCCGTACTCGGCGCTGAAGTTGCCGCAGATGTCGTTGTGATCGAGCTCGTACCCGTTCGTGCCGCTGAAGAGCCCGATCGCGCCCGCCAGGTTGGTCGCTCCGTTGGCGACGATCCGGTTGTGGGCAATGCGCAGCCCGTCGTTGTGGGCGTCGCCGTCGAACGGCGTGCCGACGCGAATCGCTGCGGCGAACGCCCCGCCGTTGCCCTCGATGAGGTTGTTCGTCACCTGCAGATGCCGGGCGTAGGCGTTCACGAAGACCCCGCCCGCCTGGACGGGATTGAGCGGGAGCCTGCGCTCGCCCTCACCCGCCTGGAGCGAATCGGCGCCGGTAATCCGGAGGCCGTCGATGCTCGCCTTGTAGGCGCTCGTGAACTCCGTTGCCCCGGCCACGACGTAGATCCCGGCGCCTTCTGAGATCACCTGGTTGCCCGCCCAGCCCTCGGTCGACTGCAGGTGGCGGACGAAGGCGTCCCACTCCGTCTCGCGGACCGTGGCGAACCCGATGCCGTTGATGATCGAGCCGAGCTCGAAGGACCCGTCTGCCCGGACCCCACCGGGCCCAACGCCCTGAAGCTTGATCGGCGAGTGGATGACGATGTTCTCGTAGTAGTCGCCGAGCGGCGTGTAGGCGCCCGGAGTGTTCGGCCAGACCACGACGAGGTCGTCTCCGGGGTCGGCCACGGCCATTTCGATCCCGTCCTGGATCGATGACGCTTCCATACCGACGCCGGCCGGCCCGACATCCCAGACGCTCGGGGTGTAGAGCCCACCGAGGACGTGGAAGGTGAGACCGGTGATCGTCATGAGGCCGCTCGACGCGGTGACCATCAGCTGGTGAGCGCCCGGCGGCGTCCCGGGCGGAACGGTCACGTCGATGTGCCGGTCCGTCCATGCGTTCGTCGGGATGACGATCCCGTCGAGCGTCACCTCACCGGGCGCGTCGCCGAAGCGCTGACCCTCGATCGAGAAGTCCCCCGAGCCCGAGACGTACGGCACCGAGACGCGGAAGACCTCGGGTCGGGTCGGCTCCACGTCGCAGTCCGGCGGCTGGGTGCCCTGGACGCCGGGGAACTCGATGACGGGCGATGCAGGCAGGAGGGCGATGTCGGCAAGGAGGGTCAGTCCGGGCCAGATCTGCCAGATGGTCTCCATCGTCCGGTACTGCGACGTGTGATTCGGGTTCGGGCTGCTCGGCTGACCGGGGTCGTTGCCGACGAGGCGATAGACGTTGGGGCACGGTCCCGCCGGGAGCGGACAGTTGAACGTGCGGGTCGACGGCAGGAGGATCTCGAAGAACCCATTCGGGTCGGTCTGGATCGTCCTCACGAGCCGGTCGTTGTAGTCGTACACGCCAATCGGTGAGTTCGGCACGCCGGCCTTCTCGCCGTAATAGAACTCCCGCGGGTTCGTGCCGAGAGCCAGGTCCTGGACGACGGCGCCGACGAGGCGGCCCGGCTGCGGAACATCGGTGAAGAACGAGAATCCCGGGGCGGTCGACCGCTGATCGCCGAGGTTGACGAGCCGGACGTCGCAGAGCGGCATCTGCTGGCCCTCGAACGGGCTCCCGCCGGCCTCCACGAACGAGGGGTTATGGGTTCCGGTTGCCGGGTCGTCCGGCCCGATCCCGAGCACATCGACGGTGTGCATCGCGCCCGCGCACGGATGCGGCGGGACGGCCGGCGCGAACTGGTCGCCGCCGAAGACGTTGACGTCCTCCTCGCGCGTGACCTTGTACTTCGGGCGATGCAGGACGTCGTCCTGCGGCGAGACCACCTCGACGAGGTAGTCGCCCGCCGTCAGCGCCGTGGGATCGTCCGCCAGGGCATCGGCGTCGGGGCCATCGAAGCAGGCACCCTGGTCGCGGTCATAGCCTGTCTCGAAACAGCCGTCGCCGAACCCGTAGTTGCCGTTGACCAGGCTGAATTCGGACTCGGCGGGCGGCGCCGATTCGCTCGGCCCGGTCTTGATCTGACCGCCCATGAGCGGCGCTTCGACGCATTCGTGGCCGCCTGTTGGCGCGGCCATGAAGGTGTAGTGCGGCTGCGGGTCGCCGTTGGCGTTCCGGTACTGGCAATCCGTTGGGCGAAGGAATTCCTCGGTGATGTACGTGTTGAGGAGCGTTCCCTTGGCGACCGAGCCGTCGCTCGCCAGGAGCCACTGCCGGTCCGCCGTGCACTGGGCGTCCGCGTCGGGACAGGCGATCGGTGCGTACAGGTTGACGGTCAGGCCGGGGATGCCCGGTTCGTAGTCCTCGGTCGCGGCCAGCCGCGCGTCGAGCTCGTTTCGGGTGAGGTTGTAGACGACCGATCCGACGATTCCGCCATTCGATCCCGGCGCGTACGGAAGGACGCCCCAGTCGACCCGGTTGGGGATTCCGTCCATGTTGAACATCGACACGTCGACACCGGCGCCGAGACGGGTGGCCGCGGGCGCCGTATCGGCCTGGTAGGTGACCCCGGTCGTGTAGTACCGGTCGTTGTAGTTCTCGAGCACCGTCCAGTAGCCGTAGGGGTAGACCTCGGTGAATTCGTAGTAGCCGCGGGTGTCCGTCGTGGCGACGGCCGAGCCGGCATCGACGAGCGAGTTGTCGCGGGACTTGAGCACCAGCGACTGGCCGACGAGCGGCGGCTCTCCGGGATCCTTTCTGCCGTTCGCCTTGTTGTCCGGATTGAACGAGGCACCGTTGCCCCCGTTGTCGATGAAGACGTAGCCGCTGACCTTGCTGAACCAATGGGACAGCGCGAAATCGCCGATGTCGGTGACCGCGCCACCGTCGACGACCGCCTTCGTGATCCCGAGCAGAAGATCCTGGTTCACGTCCCAGATCGCGAGCTGGTACGTCGAGTCGGGAACGTTCGCGATGTCGAAGTGCCCGCTCGCATTCGCCCGTCCCACGTAGACCAGGGCATCGTCCGCGACGCCCAGGTCCGTGAGGGCGATCACGGCCCGCGGAACGTCCCCCTCGGTCGTGTCGCCGCCGGCGGGAGGCAGGTACGACTTCGTCGAAATCACATGGCCGGTGATCCGACCGGATCCACCGGCCAACGTGCTCATGGGCCGGACGTAGCCGAACCACGCCACCGGCGTGAGGGCGCCGTTGACGACGAGCTCGCGCTCGTATCCCTGGTACCCCTCGTAAGCCCAGACGTCCCAGTCGTGACTGCCCTCGAGGGTCGACGTCTGGATCCAGTTCGACCCCGTGGGCGGCACGACCTGCACGCTGTACCGGTTGGACCCGAGATTCGGGATGGTGATGTACCCGTCCGCGTCCGAGACGCATTCGCCGCCGGTGCCGGGGATGTAGTTGTCCCCGGCCGGAACCCCCTCGTACTCGCCGCAGATCGGGTTGCCGAACCAGTCGGTCGTCACCTCGGCGAGAACGTCGGCAACGTGGGCCTTGAACCCGGCCAGGCCGTGCTCGGTCTGGTCGTACTGACCGTTCGTGACGGTGTCTTCGAAGACCTGGATCCGGATCGTCGAGAGCGGCAGCGGATCGGGATGCAGCCCGACCGCGACGAGGCCCGGTGCCTCCATCGGCATCGTGAACCAGGCACCGTCGATCTTGTGGTCCTCGGCCATGACCGAGATGAGGTACTTGCCGTCGGGCAGGTCGAAACCGACATCCACGTTGAGGTCGGTTTGATCGCCCTGGGTGACGAGATTGTCCGTGCCACCGGCGCCACCGGTGAACGCGTGGGCGGACGGCCAGTCGCAACCGGCCGGGTAGTCGGGATTCGTATCGGCCGCGCACATGGCCGCCGCCTGGGACGGATTGCCGGTGTCGTCGAGGGAGATGAGCCACCGGTACTCGCCGATCGGCGCAGCGAGCTGGTTGCTCGCGTCGAGCGAGCGAACAGACAGGGTCAGGTGATTGGTCGGCGACACGAGCGCCGCCGGCCCTGGCGCCGTCACTTCCGATGGCCGGGGCGCGGCGACGGCCGCCGGCGGCAGGAGCGCCGCCAGCATGCTCGTGACCGTTGCGAGCAGGAGCAGGCGCTGTGCACGACGAACCGCCGGCGGATGTGCAGTCACGGCCGACGCCCGAAGGTGCCGACTCACGCCAACCGTCCCCTCCTGCAACGGACCGCGATCTCGCGGTCGCATGCGCGCTCGCGGTTCTCATCCGCGCGGCCGGGTCCCGTCCGAGGCGACGGGGTACGTCGGTGCCCCGGGTGGATGGCTTGCGCCACCGCCCGGACGACACCCGGCCGCTCGCATCGTGAGATGCGCGCTGCCGCGCCGCCATCGAGTCGGATCGGCGGTCTTCCGTGTGGCGCACCGCAGTCTTGTCGGGTGCGTCACCCGAGACGGCACTCGGGTCCGCACCCGAGTTGCCAGCCTGCACCGGCGTTGGGCGACGAACGTTCGCGCTCGATTGGGACGATTTCCGGTTGAGGCTGCTGGCGGTCGCCCGCGGCCCGGCGGTAAGATCGCCACACGTCGGTGCGCCGGGCAGCTCGCAGGACTGCCCTCCTCCATGCACCATCCGATTGCGGAAGCGCCGCTTCATACAGGCTGCGAGGCGACATGCGGCTGAGTGGTCGCGTCGTGGTCGTCCTCGGCGCAGGACTGGCCCTTCTCGTCGTCGCCGCGACGGACCAGATCCTGCCCGCGACCACGCAGTACCAGGCCCAGATGCGCCTGTGGCTCGCCGGTCGGGCCACCGGCATCACCGCGTACGTGCTGGTGACCGTTCAGGTCGCGTTTGGGCTCATCCTCAGCCACCCGGTGAACCAGTCGACGTGGCGGCTCTCCCGGCGGCTGTTCCCGTGGCACGAAAACCTGTGGGTCTTCGTGCTGGCGTTCCTGGCTGCCCACATCGTGAGCATCGTGCTCGATCCGTACGCCGGCGTCGGTGTGACCGGGGCTGTCATTCCCGGCTTGTCGACCTACCGGAGCTGGCCGATTGCGCTCGGGACGCTGGCGCTCTATGCCCTTCTCATCACCGGCCTGACGGCGCGCTATACGAAGGCCCTCCCCGCGGGCGCCTGGCTTCGCATCCACCGCGTGAGCATCGTGATCTTCGGTCTGGCCTGGCTGCACGGCATCCTGGCCGGCTCCGACACCGAGTGGTTTGCCCTGTTCTACGTCGTTACCGGGCTCGCCGTGGTAGGTGCCGCCGCGTACCGCTACTGGGTGAGCAGGCGGCAGCGACGAACGTTCTCCGCCGAATTGGCGGACGACGGCGTTCCGGAGCCCGAGCGAGCGCCGGTGTCGCGGGCCGCGACGCTCGCCCGGGCCAGTCGCGCAGCTGAAGCCGTCACGGCGAGGAGCGATCAGCCATGAAACGAACCGCTCGACGAGTTGCGGTCACCCTCGGCGTCGCCGTTTCGATCATCGCCGGGGCCGTGGCGATCCAGCTGGCCGCGATGTACACCGCGGCGGCCGCTCCGCCCAAGGCGCCACCGATCTCGATGGAGGCGTTGCGCGCCCAGCTCGCCGACGAGCAAACGCGCTCCGCGGAGCTCCAGGCGCAGCTCGACGAGCTGGCCGACCTCACCGGCCAGCTCGCCGGCGCCCTCGACTCGACCCAGGCGGAACTATCGTCGGACGGCCTGACGGCCGCCGAACTCCGCCGAAGGCTGGCGGCCGCCCAATCGAAGCTCGCCGCGATGACGCGCCAACTGAAGCAGGCGCAGGATCGCCTGCTGGCGCTGCAGAAGGCCTTGGCCGACGCGGGCAAGGCGCCGCCCCCGACCTCGGCGCCGCCGACCCCGGCGCCGCCGCCGGGCGGCATGACCCTGTCACTCGCCCGCACGGGCGGCGTCGTGACCGTCGACTGGACGTCGTGCGCGACCGGCTCGTTCGCTGGCTACGCCGTGGTCCGGTCGACCGACGTCGAGGTCAAGTGGCCGCCCGAAGATGGAGACACGGAAATCGTCCGCGTAACGAACCGAGCAACAACCGTCTTCGAAGACGCCGCCGCCCCCTCGGGGACTCTGCGGTACGCCGTGTTCTGCCTCTACCGGCACGAGTCCGAGCTCAAGGTCGCGACCAGGACACCCACCCGCAGCATCACGGTGCCGTGATGAACGGCCGGACGTCGAAGACGACCGAACCCAAGCGCCCGTATCACATCGGCGTCACGATCGGGATCAGCGCCGGGATGTACGCCGCGAGCCTCGCCGTCGTCAGCGGTCTCCAGTTCGAGGCCGATCGGGACACGATCGCGGACCGGCAGCCGGTGGTGGACGCGATCGCGATGTTGTCCGCCCACCACGAGGACCTCGCGGACCGGCTCGAGGCCGCCCGAACCTCGTACACCGACGCCACCGGCGAATTCGGCTCAGTCGCGGAGGAGTTGAAGGCGGTCCACGAGGGCCTCACCGCGCTCGCCAGGGACGTGGCGGCGCTCGATCGCTACCAGCTCGCCCAATTGCCGTCTGTCACGGTGCCACGCTTCCGGCCGCAAACGGCCCCCGGGCCGGTCGCGAAGCCGCCGCCGCCGCAACCGCACACCCAGACCGGGGCATCGGGCTGACGCCGGCGGCGGTGTCGCCACCGGCGAGCCAGCCTCGGTCGAGCCAGCCTCGGTCGAGCCTGCCTCGGGCTCCGCTCGTCACGAGCCGGTTCGAGCGACGAGTCATGGGCTCACCCTTGCGGCTGACGGTCGTCGTCCGGGACGGCACCGATGGCGCTCCGGATCCGGGCGCCTGCTGGCGCGTCGTCAGCGAGGAATTCGACCTTGCCGACCTCGAGCTTTCCAACTTCCGCGATGACAGCGCCGTCAGCGAGTTGAACGGTCACGCGGGTGACGGGGTGGTGCGGCCCGTGACGCCGCGCCTGTACCGCAGCCTTGCCCTGGCGGATCGGGCGTGGCGGATGACCGGCGGAGCCTTCGACCCGCGGGTCTACGGCGCCCTCGCCCGACTGGGGCATCGAGGCGCCAGCGATCCCCGGCCGGTGAACGCGACCATCCGGACGACGGAACGATGGCTCGTCAGGGAGGCTTCGGAGGGCGCCGTCGCGGTGACCGCACCGGTCGATCTCGGGGGGATCGGCAAGGGCCTCGCCCTCCGCTGGGCCCTCGCCGCCGTTGCCCGCCTCGGGGCGCCGTTCGGCGACTCGTTCGGCCTGATGGTCGATGCCGGCGGCGACATCGTCGTTGCGGGCACCTCGCCGGATGACGGTCCCTGGCTGGTCGGGATCGAGGATCCGTTGGGCGGCGAGACGTCGCTGGCCGTCGCCGCGATCCGGGCCGGCGCCGTCTGCACCTCCTCGATCCGGCTGGCACGCTGGACGACTCACGACGGTCGCGCGGTGCACCACCTCATCGATCCCGACACGGGCGAGCCGGGAGGCGAAGGGCTCGTCGCTGTGACGGTCGCAGCGGCCGATCCCGCGTGGGCCGAGATCTGGACCAAGCGCGTGTTCCTCGCCGGCGCCAACCGAGCCGCGGACGTGGCCAGGTCGCGGGGTCTGGCGGCGTGGTGGGTGACCGAGGCGGGCGAGCTGGCCATGACGCCGGCCGCGCGCCAGGCCACGATCTGGCCGGCGTAGCCGGGGCCGCCTGGCAAGGCTATCGATCCGCGGAGACGAGGCCCATCCGGATCGCGTAGCGAACGATCGCCGGCACATCGTGGACGTCGAGGCGGCTCATCAGCTGGGCGCGGTGGCTCTCCACCGTCTTCAGGCTGATCTCGAGCGTCGCCGCAATCTGCTGGTTGGTCTTGCCTTCGGCGATGAGCTGGACGATCTCGATCTGGCGAGGAGTCAGCCGATCCCGCGGCGTGTCCGGATCGGTCCGCCGGACGTAATTGGCGACGACGTGGTTGGACACGGCCGGGCTGAGGTACGACATGCCGCGGGCGACCGAGCGAATCGCGAGCTCGAGCTCACCGGGATCGGCGCCCTTGAGGAGGTAGCCGGCGGCTCCGGCATGGAGGGCCTGCCACACGAACTCCTCGTTGTCGTGCATCGACAGCATGATGACCTTGACCGAGGGATGCTCGCGGCTCGCCCGGGCCGCGGCGTGGAGGCCGCTCAGCTCCGGCATGGTGATGTCCATGAGAACCACGTCGGGTAGGAGGCGGCCGATCATCTCGAGAGCCTGCCGCCCGCTCGCCGCTTCGCCGACGACCTCCACTCCGGGCATGGACTTGAGGAGCGCGCGGAAGCCGGCCCGGACGAGGCTGTGATCCTCGGCAAGGAGCAGCCGGATCGGCCTCACGAGGCCACCAGGCGGGGTTCGCCGGTGACCGTCGTCGGAAAGGTGGCGGTCACGGACGTTCCTGCTCCCGGGCTCGACACGATCGCCACCGAGCCGTCGACAAGGCGGACGCGCTCGGCCATGGCGTCCAGGCCGAGGCTATCGCCGGCGTCGGCCCGGCGCTGGGCGCTCGCGACGTCGAAACCGATCCCGTCGTCGGTGACAGTGAGCTCGAGCTCGCGCGGCCGATGGGCGAGGCGCACCCGCACCGATCGGGCGCCGGCGTGGCGGACGACATTGGCCAGCGCCTCCTGGCAGACGCGGTAGCAGGCGAGCTCGAGATCGCGGCCGAGCTTCGGCGGGACCTCGCTGGTGTCGAAGCTGGCCTCGATGCCCGAATCCCTCGCGACCCGGTACACGTGCCAGCGGATCGCGCTCTCGAGGCCGAGGTTCTCGAGAACGTCAGGGCGCAGCTCAGTCGAGAACGTCCGGACCGCCGCCATGGCCTGATCCAGTGCGGCCACGGTGTCCTGGACACGGATCGCCGCGGTTGGTTCGAGGCCCTCACGAATGGAGATCAGCATCAACCGGGCACCCGCGAGCGCCTGGCCGACGATGTCGTGGAGATCGCGGGCGATGCGCCCGCGCTCGTCCTCGCGGACCTCCATCATCCGTCGCCCGAGCCGCCGCATGTCGGCCGAAGGCTGGCCGTTGGTCGGTCGAGCCCGGCGTTGCGGCGGTCGCCCAATGTCCGGCACGGCCACCGGGACGAACGGAGACAACCCCTCCTGCGATGACGCGATGCTCATGACCGGAACCCCTCCCCAGGTGCGGAACGCGCGACCGCACCTGGCTCACGTGTCGTAGGTCGTCGCGGCGGTCCTCCCGCCGGTCCCCACGGGGACGACCGGCGGGAAGCCATCGGACATGCGACTTCCTCCCGACACGCCGGCTGCCGAGACGCCCGGGGCGAGCCGCCCCGCGTGCCGCTGCGCACCGGCTGCGCGAAGACAGAATTGCCGTTGCTTGCGCGGGTTCCTATACTCGCGCTCCGTCATTCCGATGGTCCGTTCGTGATCACTGGAATTACACAACCGAAACCGAGGGGGTCCGTGGGAGGGACTCGCGCGTTCCTGGCAGGCCGGCCAATCCTGCTTCAGGCAGCCCTCGACATTGCCGGTGCCGGCCTGGTGTGGGCGACCTTTGCCCAGGTCGAGAACCCGGACGTGCTCCTCCATGTCGTCTGGGTCGTCCTCGCCCTCGACGCGTTCGCCTTCGGTCTGCGCGTCACGGCCGTCCGGATCCTCCTCGCCTCGGCCGCGGTGGTCGCCTACTCCACGGTCGCCGCCGCCGACCCGGCCATGCTTACGCTCGACCTCGAGGAGTGGCCGCTCATGGTCCTGATCGCGGTCGTCGTGGCGGTCATGGCCGATCGGCTATCCGCGGTGAGCCGTCGCTACGCCGGTCTCTACCGGCAGGCGAGCAGCCGGCTGCTCACCGCCCAGGAGGACGAGCGGCACCGGTTGGCACGGGATCTCCACGACGGGGTCGGCCAGACGGTGGCGGCCATTGCGCTGAACCTCGACGCCGCGGAGGGAGCCCTCCGCAACGGAGACGTCGATGTGGCGTCGGCCCTGTGGTCCGTCCAGCGAGCGCAACGGCTTGCGGGCTTCGCGCTGGACGAGGCGCGCGGGGTTGCCGTCCGCCTGCGGCCGCCTCGCCTGGCGGAAGCCGGCCTCGTGGCGGCGATCCGCGAGCTGGCGGACCGGTCGGCAACCTTCGTCGCGGTTGCCGCCGACCCGAGCCTGGCGCGGCCCGGCCTGCTGCCCCTCGACACGGAGGTCGAGGTCTTCCGGATCGTCCAGGAGGCGCTGGCCAACGCCCTTCGCCACGCCGCCACCGACAAGCTCTGGATCGACCTGAGGACAGCCGCGGGGCGGCTCGAAGTCGAGGTCGGGGACAACGGCATTGGCTTCGAGCGCCGCCACCGGGAAACCGGCCTCGGGCTCGCCGGTATGGCCGAGCGGGCGACGGCCATCGGCGGCGAGCTCAGCATCCAGTCGATTGCGGGCAGCGGGACGAGGGTCCGGCTGCAGGTGGAGCTCCCGTGGCCCGCGACGGCATCGAGCCAGCCGGCCGGCGCCGAAGCATCTGCCATCGGCGACGCATGACTGAAGGCAGCCGTGTCCCGATCGGCAGCCGGCAGGGCGGCAGCGTGGTCGACCCCGGCGCGGACGCCGTCGAGGAAGCCCCGCTGCTGGGCCCCGGGCGTCGACCGATCAAGGTCGGGCTCGTCGAGGATCACCATCTCTTCCGGGAAGGCCTGCGGCTCGTCCTTGACCGCGCCCGGGACATCGACGTGGTCGGCGAGGCGGCCACAGCCACGGAGGCGTTTGACGTCCTGGAGCGGTGCCGGCCCGACGTGATGCTCGTCGACCTGTCGCTCGGGCAGTCGGATGGCATCTCGATCCTCCGCGCCATCAGCGCGCGGCGGCCGGAGATCCGACTCGTGGTCCTCTCGATGCACCGGGATGCCGAGACCGTTCGTCAGGCACTCCTCGCGGGCGCAACCGGCTATGTCGCCAAGGGCGCACACTCGCTCGAGCTCCTCGACGCGATCCGCGCCGTCATGCGCGGTGAGAGCTACCTGCACAGCAGCGTCACCGGGGCCATCGTCGACGACAGTCTTCGCTGGCTGCGCAGTGGCGGCCCCCTGAGCGCCAGGGAGCGGGAGATCCTGCGCCTCATCGCGGCAGGGAACTCGACTCGTGCGGTCGGTGACCTCCTCGGCATCAGCCCGCACACGGTGCGACGTCACCTTGCCAACCTGAGCGCGAAGCTTGGGCTCCGCGGGATCTCCGCTCTCGTTCGGTACGCCGCCCAGCACGGCCTCGTCCGCGAGGAGGCCTGACCTATCGGCCGCAGAAGCGGCGAACGACGTCGTAGAGGACCGGCAGGCCCCAGCGGAGAGCGTCGAGACCGACGCGTTCGTCGACGCCGTGGAAGCGCTCGAGGAATCGCTCCTCGGGATCGAGGCGGAGCGGCGAGAACCCGTACGTCGGGACGCCGAGGCGGGCAAGGTGCTTCGCGTCGGTCGCGAACGGCGGCATGCCCGGCAGCGGGACGCCGTCCGGATCGTGGTCGCGCACGGTCGACTCGAGGAGCTCGTAGAGCGCTGACTCGATCGGCGCTTCGACGGGGGCGCCGAAGATGACGAGCTCGATGTCGCATGCCGCCGCCAGCTCCGGGCCGATGCGCCGGAGGAGCTCGCCGCGCATCGCCGCTTCGGTCGTGTCGGGCAGGAGGCGGCAGTCGACGACGACTTCGGCCTCGCCGGGGATGACGTTGTACTTCACGCCGGCGTGGATGACGTCCGGCGAGACGGTGTCGCGGAGCAGCGCGCGGACGACGCGCGCGTACATCGGGTCGCAGGCGCGGTCGAGCTGCGCCTCGGCGTGCGCGTCGCCGTCCGCGAGACGGCGGGCGAGGCGGCCGGCGTCGGCCGGCAGGACCTCGGCCGCCCGCTCGAGGAACCGGCGCATGACCGGGATGGGCCGCGGCGGCCCGGGCTCGGCGAGCCGCTCGACGACGCGAGCGGCGAGGACGGCCGCGTTGTCGGGCCGCGGCATCGATCCGTGGCCCCACGCTCCGTGGACGGCGATGCGGTAGACGGCGTAGCCGCGCTCGGCGACGCCGATGGGGTAGAGCCGCCGCCCGGCGATCGTCGTCGCGACGGCGCCGCACTCCGTGAGCGCGCCGCTGGCGCGGAGCCACTCCGGCCGGTTGTCGACGACCCAGCCGATGCCCTGGTGGCCGCCCGCCTCCTCGTCCGCCGTGGCCGCGATGAGGACGTCGCGGGTGAGGCCGGGCACGGGATCGCTCGCCGGGTCGCGACCGGCGGCCCGGGCCTCGTCGGCGAGAATCCGGACGACCGCAAGTTGCATCGCGAGCGTGCTCTTCATGTCGACGGCGCCGCGGCCCCAGACGTAGCCGTCCGCGACCTCGCCGCCGAACGGGTCGTGCGTCCAGCCGTCCGGCGGGGCGGGCACGACATCGAGGTGCGACAGCAGCAGGAGCGGCTCACCGCCGCTTCCGTCGCCGCGGAGCCGCGCCGCGGTCGAGCCCCGACCGGGGAACGGCTCGACGACCTCGGGTCGCAGGCCGGCGTCGCGCAGCACGTCCGCGACGAACCGGGCCACGCCAAGCTCCGCGCCCGGCGGGTCGGGTGGGTTGATCGACGGGATCCGGATGAGGTCGCGGAGGATCTCGACCTGGGCCGCGTGGGCGCGCTCGAGCGTCGCGCGGTCGAGCGCCGCGGATGGGCGTGACGTCGTCCTCGCCATCAGCGCGTCAGGATTCCGACAAGGTTCGCGACGACGCCGAGGACGAACCCGGCGAGGACGATGACGACGACCATCGCGAGCAGCAGCCGGCCGTAGAAGCGCTCCTCGCGGCGGCCCTGCTCGGGATCCGGGTCCGTGCCGCCGGCGATGTACGGCGCCTTCAGGCCCTTCGCGCGAGCCTGCGCCGCGCGCGGCGAGTCGTACGCGGCGGGATCCGGTGGCAACCGGTTTGCCTCCGGCTCGTCCGTCATCAGGTCATCCTGCCGCAGCCGACCCGGCCACGGCCGCGAGCGGGCCACGAAACTCGATGTGATCGGGCCGCGGCTCGTATCCGAGGCGCCGGTTCACCGCCCGCATCGGAGCGTTCGACACGTCGTTGCCGGTCTCGAGGAGCTCGAGGCCGTGGCGAATCGCCCAGGCGATCGTCGCCCGCTTCAACGCCGTCGCGATGCCGCGACCGCGCCACGCGCGCGCGACGGTCGTCATGTCGTGATATGCGACGGTGGAGGATCCCGGCTTGAAGAGCAGGCTCGCCCAGCCGACGGCCTTGCCGACCGCGTCGTCGACCGCGACGAAGAACGCGTCGCGCGGCATGCCGGGCCGGTCGACGTCGCGGGCGACGAACTCGTCGTACGTACCGGTGGCCATGGGCTCGACCGAGGACGGGACGTCCGGGTAGGTCTCGACCGCGATGTCGTAGACGGCGGCGAGGAGATCCGGCCGGTCGGCAAGCGTCGTGATCGTGATCCCCGGTGGCGGAGCCGGGACCGGCGGGTCCAGGCCGCGCAAGTCGAGGGCCACCATCCGGTACCGATCCGTTTCGACGAAGCCGCGGTGCTCGAGGAACGCGACCGACTGGGGTCGGTCGGCCTGCGTGTCGATGAAGAGCGTCGTCTTGGACCTCTCTCGTGCGGTCTCGGAGATCGCCGCATACATGGCGCCGCCGATCCCGCGCCGCCGCGCCTCCGGCAGCACGTCGATCGTCGCCCACAGGCCGTCGAACTCCGGCGGGAGCATCCAGATCCGGCCGACGGTCGCGGCCCCGACCGGCCGGCCGCTCTCCTCGGCGAGGAATCGCACAGCCCCCGGATACGTCGCGTCGCCCCAGGTCGTCTCCTCGAGCGACGTCGGGTATTCGGGGTTCACGGTGTTGACGATTGCCACGACGGCCGACAGGTCGGCCTCGTCCGAGCCGATGCGGCGCAGCGCCCAGGTCACCCGATCGCCTGCCGCAGCGGCTCCGCGATCTCGCGCGCGACGGCGTCGACGCCGGCTGCTCCAAGCGACGGCGCCATCCCGAGGACGATGTGCGTGGCCCCCATGCCGTGGGCGATCCGCGCCTGGTCGAGCGCCCATGCGCGGTCGGCCTTCGTCCGGCCCGTGCCGACCTGCGCGGCGATGTCGAAGTCCGCCGGATCGCGGCCTGTCGCCTCGATCGCCGCGAGCAACGCGTCGCGCTTCCGGGCGAAGTAGTCGAGGTCGGCGTCCTGGCCGGGCGCGACGATCGCCGGCAGCATCCAGCCGTCGGCGACTGCGGCCGCGAGCGCGATCCCCCGCCGCTTCTGGCCGCCGAGCCACAGCCGCGGCCCGCCGGGCGTCAGCGGTGGCGGCTCATTCGTCGCCTCCTTCAGCGGATAGAACGGATCGGGTCGCGTGACACCGGGCGGCGCGGCGGCCGCCTGCGACCAGAGCGCCTTGAGCACGTGGACGCCCGATTCGAAGCGGTCGAAGCGCTCGGGCATGGGCGGCATCGGGATCGCGAAGGGCGTGTGCTCCGGCTCGTGCCAGCCGGCCCCGTAGCCGACGATGAAGCGACCGCCGGTCGCGTGATCGAGGACCGTCGCCGACTTCGCGAGGACCGACGGATGGCGGAACGTGTGCGACAGGACGGCGTGGCCGATCCAGCGACCCGGGACGTGGTGTGCGAGGGCCGTCATCGCCGTCAGCGCCTCGAAGCTCGGCCCCTGCTTCGGCTGGTTGATGTCGGTCAGGTGGTCGTTCATCCAGGCCGACTCGAAGACCGCGTGCTCGCCGATGGACGCCCAGGCTGCCTCGAGCGTCCGCCAGTCGACCGCCTGTGGCGAGGTCTTGATCCCGATCGGGACGTGGCGGGCCATCGGCCCGGCTCAGCGACCGGCGCCGGCGAGACGCCTGGCGAGTGGCTCGCCGCTGGTCACGGCGCCCTCGGACGCGGAGCTGACGAGCGCGGCGTACTTCGCGAGCACACCACTCGCGTAGCGCGGCGGCGGTGGCGACCAGCGTCGGGATCGCTGTGTGAGCTCGGCGGCGTCGACCTCGAGGTCGAGGCGTTTCGCGTCGACATCGATGACGATCGTGTCGCCCTCCTCGACGAGGCCGATCGGCCCGCCCAGCGCCGCCTCGGGCGCGACGTGGCCGATCATCAGCCCGTGCGTCCCGCCGCTGAAGCGGCCGTCGGTGATGAGCGCGACCTCGTCGCCCAGGCCCTCGCCGACGAGCGCACCGGTCACACTGAGCATCTCCTGCATGCCGGGGCCGCCGACCGGGCCCTCGTACCGGATGACGACGACGTCGCCGGCGACGATCTGCCGCGCCTTCACGGCCTCGAAGCACTCGCTCTCCGAGTCGAACACCCGGGCCGGGCCGCGGTGGTGGCGGCGCTCGTGGCCGGCGAGCTTGACGACGCAGCCGTCGGGGGCGAGCGAGCCGCGCAGGATCGTCAGCCCGCCGACGGGCTTGATCGGTCGCTCGAGCGGCACGACGACCTGCTGACCGGGCGTCTCGCGGGCGGCCGCGGCGATCTCCGCAAGGGTCCGTCCGTCGACGTTGCGGGCCGCGCCGTGGACGAGGTTGCGCTTGAGGAGCTCCCGGGCGACGAGCGCCACCCCGCCGGCCTCGTACATGTCGGTCGCCGCGTACCGACCGCCCGGCATCATGTCGGCGACGATCGGCGTCCGGTCCGCGACCTCGCCGAACTCGTCGATCGACAGCGGCACGCCGTACTCGTGGGCGATCGCCAGCAAATGCAGAACGCCGTTCGTCGAGCCACCGGTCGCGGCGATCGACGCGATCCCGTTCTCGATCGCGGCCCGCGTGACGATCGATGACGGACGGGTGTCGCTGCGGACGAGGTCCATGACGAGCTCGCCCGCGCGCCGCGCCGCATCGTCCTTGGCGGGGTCCTCGGCCGGAATGCCGTTGAGGCCGCCGGGGCTCAGGCCGAGGAACTCCATGACCGTGCTCATCGTGTTGGCCGTGAACTGACCGCCGCAGGCACCGGGCCCCGGACACGCCGCGTTCTCGACCTCGTAGAGCTCATCGAGCCCGATCTTTCCCGCGCGATACGCGCCGATCGCCTCAAACACGGTCACGACGGTCGCGTTGCGCTTGCCCTTGTAGACGCCGGGATGGATCGTGCCGCTGTAGAGGACGAGCCCCGGGATGTCCAGGCGGCCAAGAGCCATCGCCGCCGCGGGCACGGTCTTGTCGCAGCCGACGATGCAGACGAGACCGTCGAAGAGGTGGCCGCGGGCGACGAGCTCGATCGAGTCGGCGATGACCTCCCGACTGATGAGTGACGCCTTCATCCCCTCGGTGCCCATCGAGACGCCGTCGGACACCGAGATGGTGTTGAACTCCATCGGCGTTCCGCCGGCGGCGCGGATGCCCTCCTTCACGTGCTCGGCCAGGCGCCGGTGGTTGTAGTTGCAGGGCATCGTCTCGATCCACGTCGTGCCGACGCCGACGATCGGACGGGCGAGGGCGTCGTCATCGAAGCCGATCGCCTTGAGCATCGCCCGCGCGCCGGCGCGGTCGGGCCCGTCGGTCAGGGCGGCGGAGTGCCGCTTCGCCGGATCGGTCGCTCGGTCGTACGGGTGCCCGGGCATCGATGCAACCTTACCGAAGAGTCGCCACCTGCTGGGCGAGGGCCTCGAGCCCGAGGGCACCCTGGCCGAGCACCGCGTCGTGGAAGGCGCGGATGTCGAACCGCGACCCGAGGCGATCGCGGGCCTCGGCACGAAGTCGCAGGATCTCGAGCTGGCCGATCTTGTACGCGAGCGCCTGTCCCGGCCAGACGATGTAGCGATCGACCTCGTTGGCGATGTTGTTCTCGGCGAGCGCCGTGTGCTCGGTCATGAAGTCGATCGCCTGCTGCCGCGTCCAGCCGAGGGCGTGCATGCCGGTGTCGACGACGAGGCGGCACGCGCGCCAGCCGTCGAAGGAGAGGATCCCGATCCGGTCGAGGTCGCCCGAGTAGAGGCCCATCTCGTCCGACAGCCGCTCGGTGTAGAGGCCCCAGCCCTCGAAGAATGCCGTCGGGCCGAGGTGCTTGCGGAACTCGGGCAGGCCGATCAGCTCCTGGGCGATCGCGATCTGGAGGTGATGGCCGGGAATCGCCTCGTGATAGGCGAGTGCCTCCGCCTCGTAGCGCGGCCGCGTCTCGGGCGCGTACGTGTTGATGTAGTACTGGCCGGGTCGCGAGCCGTCGACGGCGGGCTGGCGGTAATACGCGATCGTCGAGTGCTTCTCCTCGTGCTCGCTCATCCGGACGACGGCGCAGGGAGCCTTCGGCAGGAGCCCGAACCACTGCGGGATCGCGGCGCGGGCGCGGGCGAGCGCCTCCTCGGCGGTCGCGAACACCTCGTCGCGGGTCGAGAACTGCAGCGCCGGGTCGGATCGAAGCTTCTGCCGGATCGCCGCGCCGTCGCTCGTCCCGAGGACCCGCCCGCCGAGCTCGGCGAGCTCCGAGTCGATCCGCGCGACCTCGTCGAGACCGATCCGGTGGATCGCCTCCGGGGCGAGGTCGAGTGACGTGTGGTACCGGATGAGCCGCCGGTAGGCGTCGGCACCGCCGGCGACATGGAGGACGCCGGGTCGCTCGTCGGGACGCGCCGCGGGGCGGATCTCGTCGCGTACGACCGCGAGGTAGCGGGCGAGGGCCGGGCGGACGATGTCGTGCACCGCAGATCGAAGACCCTCGGCGAAGGCGGTTCGGTCGGCCCCCGGCCAACCCGCATGCGGCTCGGCGAGCGGCTTGAGGAGGGGCAGCTCCTCGTCGGGCCTGGCGAGGACCTCCTCGATCTGCTCGACGGTCTTGTCGACCGGCGTTCGCACGGCGATGCGACCGGCGGCCAGGCCTCGCCGCAGGTTGGCGGCGTGCTGGTCGAACCACGGTCCGAGGGCCCGCCAGCGCTCGACCATCGCGCGCGCCTGCTCCGGCGTGGAGACGGGCTGGATCGCCTCGAGGTCGAGCGCGTTGACCTGGGGGCCCTCGAGCGGATCGACCGACCACTCCTCGAGGCCGGTCTCCAGCCCGGCGAGGTCGTTGCCGAGCTGGGCGATCAGCGCCGAGCGGGTGACGGTCGCGGCCCGGTCGAGCGGCCCGGCGTCGATCGCCTCCGCGCGCCGGCGGAACGCGGTGAGGCGGCCGCGCTGGGCCTCGAGCGCCTCGGGCGACGGATCGTCGAGGCGGTCGTCGAAGCGGCGGTCGCCGATCGACGTCGCCGAGATCGGGCTGAACGCGAGGAACGTCTCCCAGTACTCGTCGGCGAGCTCGGCGAGCGGCGTGGACGTGGCCGTGGTCATGGGCCGCTGATGGTAGGCGGTTCTAGGTGATGCAGTCACCGAGGTCGACGGCGGTCGAGCGGCCGATGGCCGGCTGCACGCGGACCGCGACCGCTTCGGCCGAGAGCGCGTAGCCAACCTCCTCGTTGTTGCGCGCCTCGCCGAAGACGACGCCGCCGACGGTGCCGTCGGCCAGGACGAAGGGCCCGCCGCTGTCGCCCCGCTCGATCTCGGCACGAAGCTCGAGGATTCGCCGGACGACCGTCCGCTCGGCATGGATGTCACGCCCGGTCGCGTCGTAGACCGATGCCACCGCGGCCGGCACGATCGTCAGCGCGCCGCCGCCCGGGAAGCCGAGCGCGGCGCCGGCGGTGCCGCGACGCGGCTCCGTCGTCGCGAAGACGAGCGCGCGCGCACCGAGGCCCGGAACATGGACGAGCGCGACGTCGAGCTCCGGGTCGAAGAGGACGACCGTCGCGTCGCGCAAGCGGCCGGCCAGCGAGACACGGACGGTGCTGGCGCCGGCGACCACGTGGGCGTTCGTCACGACGTAGTCGGCCGCGATCGCGAAGCCCGTTCCCGTCGAAACGGCATTGCACGTCTGGGCCGTGACTTTCCCGGTGCTCGCCTCGGCGAGCGCGCCGATCGCGCGCGCCTGGGGATCGTCGGGTCGGTCGACCGGTGGCGCGGGGAGCGGCTCGAGGCCGACGAACAGCTCCGGCAGGCCCGTATCGTCGAGAAGCCGGCCGAGCCCGACCGCGATCGCCGTCGGGGGTGGCAGCACGCCATCGAGCGTCCGGACGACGAACGAGTTCTGCGCCTGCGCCGCGAGCCGCGGGATCGGACCCGCGGCCAGGAGACCGCCCGCGAGCCAGACGATGAGGACCGCCTGCGCGGCTCCGACGAGCGCACCCGCGACGCGATCGACCCGGTCGAGCACCCCGCCGCCGAGCTTCAACGCGCCGTACCGGCCGGCCGCGGAGCCGGCCGCCTCACCGATGGCGACGAGGAGGACGATCCCCATCAGGACGGACACGGCCCGAAGGGCGGGCTCGAGATCGGCGATCGCGCCCTCGACGAGCGGCAGCAGGGCGATCGCCGCGACGCCGCCGGCGATCGCGCCGATGAGGCCGCCCAGCTGCGGAAGCGCACCCGACCGGAACCCGAGGATGACGGCGACGACGAGCAGCAGGAGCGCGCCCGCGTCGAACAGGTTCACGTCCGGATCGTCGCACAGGGAGCGCCGCGGAGCGGGGCGACGGCCGAGCGGCTCGAGGACGCGCCCGCGCGCGAGGCGCGGCGATGAACGGCGCTAGCCGATCGTGAACGCGACCGGCGCCGCGTTGCCGTCACCGGCGATCACGGTGTAGTCGCCTGGCTCGAGCTCGCCGAGGTCGACGACCGTCGCCCTGAACGTCGCGATGTCGATGCAGACGATGTCGGCCGGGCCGTGGCCCTCGCGAATCGAGACCGTGATCGTGGTGCCGTCGCGCTTCCAGGCGACGCTGTCGAGGACGTAGCAGGGCTCGACGCCGCTCCACCAGCGCGCGTTGAGGACGGCGTGGCGGCCCTCGACACGCACCTCCATCTCCTCGATCGCGACCGGATGGACGTCCAGCTGCCCGGGTTTCGGGATGACGAGCTGTGGCTGACCGGGATCGACGACGCCGCCGGGGTTGCCGGGCTGGCCGCTGCCCGGGTCGGTCGTCACGGAGCCGCCGGGGGCCGGCGCGGTCGGCGTCGGCGAAGCGTCGGCGGTCGGCGGGGCGGCTGCGGAGGCGCAAGCCGAGACAACGAGCGACAGCAGGAGCAGGAGGAGAACGGGCAGGGCGCAAGGACGGGAAGGCGTGCTCATGACCCCGAGACGGCCGACCGCGGGCGCGGGTTCCTGCCCCGCATCGGCCGTATGCCTCAGGCCGTCGCGCGGACCGTCGTGTCGACGCGGGCCGGGTGGCGGCGCTCCCAGGCCGCGATCTCCGCGTCGCGGCCGAGCAGGTAGCCGAGCTCGTCGGTGCCCGCCAGCAGCATCGTCCGGGCGAACGGATCCACCTCGAAGGGGAGGTCCTCGTCGCCCGGCAGGTGAACGACCTGGGCCTCGAGGTCGACCGTGACCTCCGCGTCGGTGGTTGCCAGCTCGAGGAGCTGGCGGTGTCGCTCCGGGTCGACGACGATCGGCAGGAGGCCATTCTTCAGCGCGTTGCTCCGGAAGATGTCGGCGAACGACGTCGACAGCACCGCCCGGATGCCCCACGACACGAGCGCCCACGGCGCGTGCTCGCGGCTCGAGCCGGCGCCGAAGTTGTCGCCCGCGACGAGGACCCGGCGGCCGGCCATCTCCGGTCGATCGAGGACGAACGGCGGCTGCCGCAGCGAGCCATCCTCGGCGAAGCGCCAGTCGCGGAAGAGGGCCTCGGCGAGGCCCGCCTTGTCGGTGACCTTGAGGTAGCGCGCCGGCACGATCTGGTCTGTGTCGACGTTCTCGGCCGGCAGCGGGATGAGCCGGCTGGTGAACGTCGAGAACGGCTCGGCCATCAGCGCCCGCCGACCGGGGCCAGCGTCTCGATCCCGGGCAGCCGGCGCGGGTCCGCAACGACGCCGGCGATCGCGCTCGCCGCCGCGGTGAGCGGAGAGGCGAGGAAGGTCCGTCCGCCCTTGCCCTGGCGGCCCTCGAAATTGCGGTTCGAGGTGCTGATCGCGTACTGACCCGGCGCGAGCTGGTCGCCGTTCATCGCGATGCACATCGAGCAGCCGGTCTCGCGCCACTCGGCCCCGGCGGCGCGGAAGACCTCGGCCAGCCCCTCGCGCTCGGCCTCGCGCTTCACCTCGTCGCTGCCCGGGACGATCATCATCCGCACGCCCTCGGCGACCTTTCGATCGCGCAGGACGGACGCGGCCAGCCGCAGGTCGCTGATCCGGCCGTTCGTGCACGAGCCGATGAAGACGACGTCGACCTTGCGGCCGAGGATCGCCGTGCCCGGCTCGAGGTCCATGTACTCGAGGGCTCGCTCGAGGGCCCGTCGCTGGCCGGGGTCGGCGGTCGAACCGGGCTCCGGCACATGGGCGGTGATCGGGATGCCCATCCCGGGGTTCGTGCCATACGTGACCATTGGCTCGAGCCCCGTCGCGTCGATCGTGATCGAGCGGTCGAATGTCGCACCGTCGTCGGTCGGGAGGGTGCGCCATCGAGCGACGGCCTCGTCCCACGCGCGCCCGGCCGGAGCATGGGCCCGTCCGTGGAGGTACTCGAACGTCGTGTCGTCCGGGGCGATGAGCCCGGCCCGCGCGCCGCCCTCGATGCTCATGTTGCAGATCGTCATGCGCTGCTCCATCGTCAGCGCGCGGATCGCCTCGCCGCGGTATTCGAAGACGTGGCCGGTCCCGCCGGCGACGCCGATCCGGGCGATGAGCGCAAGGATGATGTCCTTCGCGCTGACGCCCGGCGCGAGGCGGCCGTCGACCCGCACCTCATAGGTCTTCGGCCGGCGCTGGAGCAGGCACTGGGTCGCGAGGACCATCTCGACCTCGCTCGTGCCGATGCCGAACGCGAGCGCGCCGAACGCGCCGTGGGTGCTCGTGTGGCTGTCGCCGCAAACGATCGTCATCCCGGGCTGGGTCAGGCCGAGCTGCGGGCCGATGACGTGGACGATGCCCTGGTGCGGTGAGCCCATGCCGTGGAGCGGGATCCCGAACTCGCGGCAGTTCGCCTCGAGCTGGGCGACCTGGGCGGCCGCCATCGGGTCGAGGATCGGCAGGCTCCGCGGATGGGTCGGCACGGAATGGTCGGCCGTCGCGACCGTCTGGGACGGACGGCGGACGCGCAATCCGCGGCTCCGCAGACCGGTGAACGCCTGCGGGCTCGTGACCTCGTGGACGAGGTGCAGGTCGACGGCCAGCACGGTGGGCGCCCCCGCCTCCTGGGCGACGACGTGGTCGTCCCAGATCTTGTCGAAGAGCGTTCGTGACGGTGACGGGGACACGCGGACCTTCCGTTTCGGCTGTACCGGTCGGGGAGGGTAGCAGACGTCGAGAGGCGAGCCCACCGGCCCGGTCCGGATGGCGCCGGCCGCCAGAGGTCCCCCGTCGGGGCGGTACCTTCGGCCCACCGACCCCGACGGCGCCCGGCGGTACAACAGTCTCCCTGAACCCCGCCGGGACACTCCGAACGATGCGTCCTGTGTTGCTGTCGGCGACCGTCGCCGCCGGATGAATCGAGCTGCCGAGGGGCCCGGGCTCGGGCGCCTCGTTCGCCACTGGTTGCGGCTGCCCGCCCTCCGCGTGTGGCTGCTCACGGCCGCCCTCGCCGGCCTCGCCGCGGCCGGCTACGCCCTCACCGTCGATCACCTCCCGCGGGTGACGCCGCCGCTCGACCTGCCGCTGCCGATCGTCGCCGTCCTGTTCGGCGTCGCCGAGCTGCTCGACGTCCAGGTCCACTTCCGCCGCGAGACGCACGCCTTCTCGCTGAGCGAGTTCCCGCTCGTCATCGGCCTCTTCTTCCTCCAGCCGCCGGCCTTCATGGCGGCCCTGCTGCTCGGCTCCGGGCTCGCGATGGGCGTCCAGTCCCGCGGCCGGCACCCGATGAAGCTCGCGTTCAACCTCAGCGACGTCGCCCTCAACGGCACCCTCGCCCTCGTCATCTTCCACGCGCTCGCCGGCTCGTTCGCCGAGCCCGGACCGGCCGCCTGGGGCGCCGCGTTCGCCGCAACGCTGGTGACGTGCGTCGTGGCGGCGGTGGCCATCGCGGGCGCGATCTCGCTCTCCGGTGGCGCACCGCAGTTCCAGAAGCTGCCGGAGATGATCCAGTTCGGCGGCCTGGTCGCGATGGCGAACACGAGCCTTGCCCTGCTCGCGGTCTCGATCCTGTGGATCAACCCACAGGCGATCTGGCTGCTCGTCGTGCCCCTCGGCACGCTGTTCATCGCCTACCGCGCCTACGTGTCGGAGCGCGAGAAGCACGAGCGACTCGAGCTCCTCTACCAGTCGAGCCGGATCCTCAACAACTCGGCAGCTCTCGACTCGGCCCTCGTCGCGCTCCTCGACCACGCCCGCGACATGTTCCGCGCGGAGTTCGCCGAGGTCGTCATCTATCCCCGCCCCGACGCCGAGGATGGCCTCCGGACGCGCTCGGTCCAGGCGGGCGGGACCGAGGTGATGTCACCCATCCCGGTGCCGCTCGTCGACCCGGTCCGGCAGCACGTGACGACCGACGGCTCGGCGTTCCTCCACGTCCCCGGCAGCCACTGGCGCGGCTCCGGCCGGACGATCCGCCAGGCGATGACCGCGGCGCTCAAGGGCGAGCGCGGGCTCATCGGCGAGATGACGGTCGGCAACCGGCTCACGGAAGGCACGAGCTTCCTCGCCGACGACCTGCGGCTCCTCGAGATGGTCGCGAACCAGACGGCCACGGCCCTCGAAAACGGCCAGCTCGAGCAGTCACTCTCCGAGCTGTCGCGGCTCAAGGAGCAGCTCCGCCACCAGGCCTATCACGACTCGCTGACGGGCCTGCCGAACCGCGCCCTGTTCACGGAGCAGGTCGAGCACATGCTGGCCCGCTCGGCGATGAACTCCGGCGGGCCGATCCCGGTCGTGCTCTTCCTCGACCTCGACGACTTCAAGGTCGTCAACGACACGCTCGGCCATGCCGCCGGCGACCGGCTGCTGGTGATGGTCGCCGAGCGGATCTCCGGCTGCATCCGCGCCGGGGACATTGCCGCCCGGCTCGGCGGCGACGAGTTCGCGGTCCTGCTCGAGGACGACCGCGAGCTGGCGCGGGCCGTCGCCGTGGGCAACCGGATCATCGATGCCCTCCAGGCGCCCTTCGAGATGCGCGGTCGCGAGATCGTCGTGGGCGGGTCGATCGGGATCGCCGTCGCGCGCGAGGCGGAGGAGCGGGCCCAGGACCTCCTCCGCGAGGCCGACATGGCGATGTACACCGCGAAGTCGGAGGGCAAGCGGCGGCTGGCCGTCTTCGACCCGACGGTCCATGCCTCGATCGTCGCCCGGCACGAGCTCAGCACGGAGCTCGCCGCGAGCGTCGGCCGCGCCGAGCTCGCCGTTCACTACCAGCCGATCGTCGACCTCGACACGCTGGAGCTCGTCGCCGTCGAGGCTCTCGTCCGGTGGAACCACCCGGTCCGCGGCCTGGTGGAGCCCGAGGAGTTCGTCCGCCTCGCCGAGGAGAACGGGACGATCCTCGAGCTCGGGCGGTGGGTCGTCGGCGAGGCATGCGAGCAGCTGGTCCGCTGGCGCCACGCCGGTGTCGTGCGCGATGGCGTCGCCCTGTGCCTCAACCTGTCGCCGGTCCAGCTCCAGCAGACGGCCTTCGTGGAAGACCTCGAGGGGATCGTCGGGCGGACCGGCTTCGCGCCGTCGGACCTCATCGTCGAGATGACCGAGACCGCCATGTTCCGCGACAGCCAGGCGACCATCGCGAAGCTCGAGTCGCTCCGCCGGCAGGGGATGCGGATCGCCGTCGACGACTTCGGCACCGGCTACTCGTCGCTCGGCTATCTCCGCCGCTTCCCGGTCGACATCCTGAAGATCGCCCGCGACTTCGTCGTGCCCGCCTCGAGCGAGCCGGCGGCGTGGGCCTTCGCCCACGCGATCGTCGCCCTCGGCCGAACGCTGGGCCTGACGATCGTCGCCGAGGGCATCGAGGAGGCCGGCCAGCTCGAGGCGCTCCAGGCACTCGGCTGCCAGCTCGGCCAGGGCTTCCTCCTTGGGCGCCCGATGTCGGCGGACGAGCTCGAAGTCGTCCTGACGGCGAACGCGGCCGCGGCGGCGGCCGTGTCGGCCGGTGTCAAGCCGGCCTCGCGCCGCCTGCCGCAGGCCGCGGGGATCCTCTCCGGGACCTGACCCGTGTTCCTCCTCTATCCCGTGCTGGCCGGCCTGGCCGCCGGGCTGCTCAGCGGTGGACGCCTGAGCACGCTCGCCCGGATCCCCCTGCGCTGGACGAACCTCATCGTGGCCGGGATGGCCCTCCAGCTCATCCTCTTCTCGACGCCGATCGGGTCCTGGTTCGCGCGCCTTGGCCCGATGGCCGGTCCGGGCCTGTACGTCGCCTCGATGGCGATGGTCCTCGCCGCGGTCCTTCGCAACATCCGGATCCCCGGCCTCGCGCTCATCGCGGTCGGCGCGGCCTCGAACCTCCTCGCGATCGTCGCGAACGGCGGGTACATGCCGGCGAGCGCGGCGGCGCTCGGCGAGCACCTGCCGAGCGGCGTCACGAACAGCGTCCTCTCCGGCGCCCCCGCGCTGCCGCTCCTGACCGACATCTTCGCCCTGCCGCGCTGGCTCCCGGCCGGCAACGTCTTCAGCGTCGGCGATATCTGCATCGGGCTGGGGGTGGCGCTCGCGATCGTCATCCAGATGCGGCTCTACCGCGGCGTCAACGCGCCCGTCCTCCTCATCTCGACCTGGCCGAAGGGCCTCGGCCCGGGCGGCCCGGGTGGCCCGGCGGCGGGATCGGGCGCCTGATCCGCCGCGGTGCGTGGGGGCGCCGCAAAGCCTCGTCCGGGCGGCGGCTCACGCTCAGCGGATGACTGACCCAGGACTTTCGGGTCAGGTGACCCCGGGACCTGCGGGACCCTACGTTTCTCCGCGGTGAGACGTTCGTCTCCCCGCCGCAAACGGTCTGTCCAGGGCAAACCCGCCGCGAGGCTGGGACGCAAAGCCAGGGATGTGCCTCTCGACAAGGCACACCGCCCGGCCGCCGGACCGACGGCGCAGCGAACCGTACGAGGTCGTGACGTGAAGGCGAACCTGGCGCGCTTCACGAGGGCCGTGGTGCTTCTGGCATCCATGGCGCTCGCCCTCGGCGCGGGCATCAAGTGGGACTGGTTCTGGTGTTGACCATCCTGCCGCCTGCCCCGCCGGATTCATCGGCCGACACCGGGTTCGCCCCGGTGGCCGGTCATCGCTGGTACTGAGCCGACTCCCTCCGAGCGGCCCAGACGCCGAACCGATCGCCCTCCGGCGGTCGGTTCGTCGCTTTCCGGGGGAGTCGGGGCTGAGCCGGCCCGGGCCGGCCTGGCTGGCCATGCCCGCCCATTCCCGCCCATTCCCCAAACATGCCTGCCTGGATTGTCAGGCGGGTCGGCCCACCGGGAGAGGCCCCTCGCCGGGGCTTCGAATGTCCGGATTTGTGCATGGATCGGGCCGATTCAGGCGGCGATGACCCTCCAAGAGGCGTCCCGAGTCGCCCAGTAGTCCACCCGGACATGAATGGCAAGAGGCGCGCCCGGCAGCGGGCGCGAGGGTCGCGGGC
This sequence comes from Candidatus Limnocylindrales bacterium, assembly GCA_036556145.1. GTDB lineage: Bacteria > Chloroflexota > Limnocylindria > Limnocylindrales > CSP1-4 > JACDAV01. Next base: position 40,228 of record DATBKB010000005.1, read on the forward strand.
ACCCGAACGGGGCCGGCGTGCGGTCCGCTGGGGTCCGGCGGGTTGCGCGATCGTGGATGGATGCTAGACTGCCCGGACACCGCCGGGCCGGACGGCCGGTGATGGGCATCGTGGAGACCGCATTGCGCCTGTTCGAGGGTCGGGACCGCCGCCGCGTCGCCGTCGCGCTGACGGCTGACGGCCGCCGCGTCCAGGTCCCTGTCGACGGCAATGGCGCGGTCGACGTAACGATCCTCGGCATCCTTCGCTCGCTCCTTCTCGGGCTGGACGGCCTTCTTGGCCTCATTACCGGCCCCCGGCGGGAGAACCGAGGAACGCGGAGCACCGAGAGCCGCTAGGCGATCTGGACAACCGCAGACCGAAGGGGACCCTCGCCGGGAGGCGAGGGTTTTTTGTTGACCGGCGCGGGCCGGTGCGGACGCAGGGAACGGAAGGGGACACGCGGATGACGATGACGAAGCGGGACCGGTCGGGGGACCCGGCCTCCGCGCCCGCCGACGCCCCTTCCATCCCGGCTGCCCCCGGCCGTCGCAGCCACGTCCCCGGCGACGGCAGTGCCGCCTCGGCGGCCGTCGAGAAGGCCCGCAAGGACATGCTCAGCGACGTCCGGCCCCGCCGGCGAACCCGGATCGGCGCCGACGTCGTGTGCGAGGCCCTCATCCGGCAGGGCGTCGACGTGTTCTTCGGCTATCCGGGCGGCGTCATCCTGCCGCTCTACGACGTCCTCGGCGACTACCCCGAGCTGCGCCACATCCTCGTCCGCCACGAGCAGGGAGGCGCCCACGCCGCCGACGGCTACGCCCGCGTCACCGGCCGCGTCGGCGTCTGCATGGGCACGTCCGGTCCCGGCGCGACGAACCTCGTCACCGGCATCGGGACCGCGCTCCTCGACTCGATCCCGATGGTCGCGATCACCGGCAACGTGCCGGGCGCGCTCATCGGCAAGGACGCGTTCCAGGAGATCGACATCAACGGCATCACCTTGCCGATGACGAAGCACAACTACCTCGTCCGCAACGCCGACGACCTGCCGCGGGTCTTCGCCGAGGCGTTCCACATCGCCCGCAGCGGCCGGCCCGGCCCGGTCCACATCGACATCACGAAGGACGCCCTCCAGCAGGAGACGAGCGCGCCGCACCCGAGCGAGGAGGAGGTCGTCGCGGGCCTGCCCGGCTTCCGACCGACGACGGAGCCGAACGGCCGCCAGCTCAAGCTCGCCGCCGCGGAGATCGCCGCGGCGAAGCGGCCGATGATCCTCGCCGGCCACGGCGTCCTCCACGCCGAGGCGTGGGATGAGCTGCGGGCGTTCGCCGAGCGGACGCAGGTCCCCGTCGCCCACACGCTGCTCGGCATCGGCGCGATCGACGAGACGCATCCGCTGAGCTACGGCTACATGGGGATGCACGGCTGGAAGCACGTCAACCGGGCGATCCAGTCGGCCGACCTGTTGTTCGCGATCGGGATGCGGTTCGACGACCGCGTGACCGGCAACGTCCGGACGTACGCGCCGTATGCCCGGATCGTCCACGCCGACATCGACCCGGCCGAGATCGGCAAGAACGTCGCGGTCGAGGTGCCGATCGTCGGCGACGCGAAGGCCGTCCTCCGCGCGTTGCTCGCGATGGTGCCGGAGACCGCGCCCGAGGCGCGCGCCGAGTACTTCGCCCAGCTGGCCGAGTGGCGGCGCGAGTCCGAATCGTCGAGCTGGCACGGGTCGGGCGCGTGGCGCGACGGCCTGCTGTCGGCCGACTACGTCGTCGGTCGCATCGGTGAGCTGACGAACCACGCCGCGACGTACGTCGCCGACGTCGGCCAGCACCAGATGTGGCTCGCCCGTTACACCGGCTTCCGCCAGCCGAACAGCCACCTGAGCTCCGGTGGCCTGGGAACGATGGGCTACTGCGTGCCGGCGGCGATGGGCGCGGCCCTCGGCCGCCCGGACCGCGAGACCTGGGCCGTCGCCGGCGACGGCGGCTTCCAGATGACGTTCCAGGAGCTCATGACGCTCGTCCAGGACCGCATCCCGGTGAAGATCGCGCTGTTCGACAACAAGAAGCTCGGGATGATCCGGCAGTGGCAGGAGATCATCTACGCCGGCAACTACCACTCGGCCACGCTGCTCGGCCCCGACTACATCAAGCTCGCCGAGGCCTTCGGGATCCCCGGCTTCAAGGCCTCGAAGCCCGACGAGGTCGACGCCGCCATTCGTGCCGCGCAGGCGGTCGACGGGCCGGCCCTCGTCTGGTTCGAGATCGCCGAGGAGCAGAACGTCTTCCCGATGATGCCGGCCGGCAAGGGCCTGTCGGACCTCATCGAGAAGTGGGGCGGGGCCGACGAGTGAGCACCGATCCTCGGGCGGATGGCTTCGCGGAGCTCGGCCTCCGACCTCGGAGGGCGAGAGCCGCATGACGACTGACGGAGCCAACAACGGCCGTCCGCCCGCCGGAGCGCCCGAGACGCCCGCGCACGCCGTGCCGCCGCCGCGCGCGCTGCCCGGCGGCGGCGAGACCCGGCGCCACGTCCTCGTCGCGATCGTCCTCAACAAGCCGGGTGTCCTGAACCGCGTCTCGTCGCTCATGCGGGCGCGCAACTTCAACATCGAGTCGCTCGCGGTCAGCCACACCGCCCAACCCGACGTCAGCCGGATGACGATCACGCTCCGCGGCGACGATGTCGCGGTCGAGCAGGCGACCAAGCAGCTCTACCGGCTCATCGACGTGCTGAAGGTCCAGGACGTCACCGCCGAGCCGACGATCGAGCACGAGCTCGCGCTCGTGAAGATCCGCTCGACCGAGGCGAACCGGGCCGAGATCCTCCGCCTCGTCGAGCTGTCGCAGGGCCGCGTCCTCGACGTGACCGCCGAATCCGTCGTCGCGCAGGTGACGGGTTCCGAGGCGGACGTCGATTCGTTCGTCGGGCTCGTTCGCGGCTACGGAATCAAGGAGCTGGTCCGGACGGGAGCTGTCGTGATGGCGAGGGGAGCGGGCTCGATCGAGGAGGCAATCAGGCGATGAGGCGGGTGGGTGGCCGGTTCGGCGCATCAGGCGCACGATCGCGACATGTCCGCGCACCTCGCGCGCACTCCGTGACCTCGGGTGGGCGTTGGAGGCGACGGCCGCGCATGACGCGCGCAGCACGCGCCGCCGAGTCACAGACGCGCGGTCGCTTCCGCCGTTTCCAGGCGCGTGATGCGCTGACACGAGCAGGCCAGGTCGTTGCTACCGGGAAGGTGTCGCTAGTGCGCGTGTCACGCGCGACGGGAAGGGATGAGCGATGACGGCACGCATGTACTACGACGACGACGCGCCGAAGGACGCGCTCGAGGGCCGAACCGTCGCGGTCATCGGCTACGGCAGCCAGGGGCATGCCCACGCCCAGAACCTGCGCGATTCGGGGATCGACGTCGTCGTGGGCCTTGCGCCCGGGTCGAAGAGCCGGCCGCTCGCCGCGGACGCGGGCCTGCGCGTCGCCGACGTGGCCGACGCGGTCCGCGAAGCGGACGTCGTCATGCTGCTCGTCCCCGACACCGCCCAGAAGGCCGTCTACGACAAGGACATCAAGCCGAACCTCCGGCCCGGCCAGCTGCTGATGTTCGCGCACGGCTTCAACATCCACTTCGGGCGGATCGACCCGCCGGCCGACATCGATGTCGGGATGGTGGCCCCGAAGGGGCCCGGCCACCTGCTGCGGTCGGTCTACGAGCAGGGCGGCGGCGTGCCCGCGCTCTTCGCCGTCCACCGCGACGCGTCGGGGACCGCCAGGGCCCGCGTCCTCGCCTACGCCAGGGCGATCGGCAACACGCGCGCGGGCGTCCTCGAGACGACGTTCAAGGAGGAGACCGAGACCGACCTCTTCGGCGAGCAGGCGCTCCTCTGCGGCGGCGTGTCCGCGCTCGTCAAGGCCGCATTCGAGACGCTCGTCGAGGCCGGCTACCAGCCGGAGCTCGCGTACTTCGAGACGATGCACGAGCTCAAGCTCATCGTCGATCTCATGTACCGCGGCGGGCTGAACTTCATGCGGTTCAGCGTGAGCGACACCGCCGAGTACGGCGACTACGTCAGCGGGCCACGGATCGTCGAGGGCGCCAAGGCGACGATGAGGGACGTCCTCGCCGAGATCCAGAGCGGGCAGTTCGCGAAGCGCTGGGTCGCCGAGCAGGAATCGGGTGGCCGCGAGTTCGCCCGACTTCGGGCGCAGGACCGCGACCACCAGATCGAGAAGGTCGGCGCGGAGCTGCGGGCGAAGATGCCGTTCGTCAAGCCGGTCGTCGTCGAGGCAGGGCAGGCCCAGGCGGTCGCCTCGGAACCCGCCTCGCGCCAGGCCGCGGGCACCGCGGGCGCGGGGACGCGCCGATGAGCGGGGGCGTACCGGGTCCGGGCATCGTCACCGACAGCGTCCGCGTCTTCGACACGACGCTCCGCGACGGCGAGCAGGCACCCGGCGCCGGTCTGACGGCTGCCGAGAAGCTCGAAGTCGCGCGGCAGCTCGCACGGCTCAAGGTCGACGTCATCGAGGCCGGCTTCCCGGCGGCCTCGCCGGGCGACTTCGAGGCGGTCAACCGGATCGCCCGCGAGACGCGCGGCGCGGCCGTGGCCGCCCTGGCCCGCTGCCGCGACGGCGACCCCCAGCGGGCGATCGAGGCGATCAAGGTCGCCGAGCGGCCGCACCTCCACGTCTTCATCGCCACGAGCGATATCCACCTGACGCACAAGCTCCGCCTCTCGCGCGAGCAGGCGCTCGCCGAGGCGGTCAAGTGGGTCCGCCACGGCCGCGAGCAGCTGGGACGGGACGTCGAGATCGAGTTCTCGGCCGAGGACGCGTCCCGCACGGACACGGAGTTCCTCTTGAAGGTGTACGAGGCGGTCGTGGACGCCGGCGCCTCCACGGTGAACATCCCCGACACCGTGGGCTACGCGATCCCGGCCGAGTTCGGCGCCCTCGTCCGCCGGGTCGTCGAGCGCGTCGGACGCGACGCGACCGTGTCCGTCCACTGCCACAACGACCTCGGCCTCGCGACCGCGAACACGCTCGCCGCGGTGCAAGCCGGGGCGCGCCAGGTCGAGGTGACGATCAACGGCCTCGGCGAGCGCGCCGGCAACGCGTCGCTCGAGGAGGTCGTCATGGCCCTCCGCACGCGGCCGACGCAGTTCCCGAACCTCGGCAGCCGCGTCCAGACCGAGCAGATCACCGCCGCGTCCCGGCTCGTGTCGTACCTCACCGGGTTCACCGTCCAGCCGAACAAGGCGATCGTCGGCGGGAACGCGTTCGCCCACGAGTCGGGCATTCACCAGGACGGCGTGATCAAGAACCCGCTGACGTACGAGATCATGACCCCGCAGTCGGTCGGTCTCGCCGGGAGCCAGCTGACGATCGGCAAGCTCTCGGGTCGCAAGGGCCTCCAGGGCAAGCTGCGCGAGCTCGGCCACGAGATCGAGGGTGAAGCCCTCGACGAGATCTACCGCCAGGCGATCGCGCTGGCCGATGCGAAGAAGGAAGTCACGGACGCGGACCTGCTCGCGCTCGTCGAGCAGCGCGCCGCGGAGGTCCCCGCCTCGGTGGAGCTTCTCGGCTGGAGCGTCACGTCGTCGCACGGCGGCAAGGCGACCGGCACGGTCTCGCTGAGCGTCAACGGCCAGGACCGCGCGACCGAGGCGACCGGCAACGGCCCGGTCGACGCGCTCTACACGGCCGTGGACCAGGCGATCCTGCCGGCCCTCGGCTGGCGGCCCGTGTTGGCGGCGTACGAGATCAAGGCCGTGTCGGCCGGCGAGGATGCCCAGGGCCAGGTCCTCGTCCGCTGCCGCCGCTCGTCGGACGAAGGCCCGGGCGCGCTCGTCGTCTCCGGCCACGGGTTGTCGACGAACATCATCGAGGCCTCGCTCGAGGCGTACCTCGTCGCGGTCAACAAGCTCCACGGCGCCGAGATCAACGGCGTGTCGGTCGGCTTCGTCTCGCCGCGGACCGTGGAAGAGATGCCGTGAAGACGTACCGCGTCGTGTCGCTCGCGGGCGACGGGATCGGACCGGAGGTCGTCGAGGCCGCGCGGGGCGTCGTCGACGTCGCGGGTCGGGCGCACGGCTTCGCCGTCGAGTGGATCGACCTGCCGGTCGGCGGCGTCGCGATCGACCGGTACGGCGTGTCGATCCGGCCCGAGGACGTCGCCGCCTGCGGCGAAGCCGACGCGGTGCTCCTCGGTGCGGTCGGTGGGCCGCGCTGGGACGACCCGAAGGCCGCGGTCCGCCCGGAGCAGGCGCTCTTCGCCCTGCGCGGCGGGCTCAAGCTCTACGCGAACCTCCGCCCGGTCGAGATCCACCCGGCGCTCGTCGCCTCATCGCCCCTCCGGCCGGAGTTGCTCGAGGGCGTCGACCTCCTCATCGTCCGCGAGCTCACCGGCGGCATCTACTTCGGCGAGCGCCAGGAGGGCGCCGGGGCCGCGGGCGTACGGTCCGCCCGCGACACGCTGCCGTACGCCGAGGAGGAGATCCGGCGGATCGTCCGTCTCGCGTTCGAGCTCGCCCGGTCGCGCCGGCGTCGCGTCACGAGCGTCGACAAGGCCAACGTCCTCGCGACCTCGCGCCTCTGGCGCGCCGTCGTCGAGGAGGTCCGCGCCGACTACCCGGACGTCGAGCTCCGCCACCAGCTCGTCGACTCGTGCGCAATGCTGCTCGTCCGCCAGCCCGCCTCGTTCGACGTGCTCGTGACCGAGAACCTCTTCGGCGACATCCTGTCCGACGAGGCGAGCGTGCTCGCCGGGTCGCTCGGGATGCTGCCCTCCGCGTCGCTCGGCCAGCGGCAGACGGCCCACGGGACGTTCGGGCTGTACGAGCCGATCCACGGCTCGGCGCCCGACATCGCCGGCCAGGACAAGGCCAACCCGATCGGCACGATCCTCGCCGCGGCGATGATGCTGCGGACCTCCCTCGGGGAGGAGGCCGCGGCCTCGGCGGTCGAGCGCGCGGTCCGCGTGACGATCGACGCCGGCCACCGGACCGCCGACCTCGGCCCGAACCCGATCGGGACGCGGGCGATGGCCCGCGCGATCGAGGACGCCCTCGCGCCGGTGGGCCGGCCGATGGAGGCCGTCCGATGACCGATCGCCCGGTGCTGCTCTACGACACGACGCTGCGCGACGGCACGCAGCGCGAGGGCCTCATCGTCTCGCTCGCCGACAAGGTCAAGATCGCCCGCCGGCTCGACGACTTCGGCTTACCATACGTCGAGGGCGGTTGGCCCGGCTCGAACCCCAAGGACGCCGAGTTCTTCGCGGCCGCCAAGTCGATGACGTTCCGGACCGCGCGGCTGGCGGCGTTCGGCTCGACGCGCCACCGCAGCAACCGGCCCGCGGACGACCCGAACCTGCGCGCGCTGCTCGACGCAGAGACGCCGGTCGTGACGATCTTCGGCAAGAGCTGGCTCCTCCACGTGATCGAGGTCCTCAACGCCACGCCGGAGGAGAACCTCGAGATGGTCGGCGACTCGGTCGCGCATCTCGTCGGCGCCGGTAGGGAGGTCGTCTACGACGCCGAGCACTTCTTCGACGGCTACCGCGACGATCCCGCGTACGCGGTCGCGACGCTGCGCGCCGCACGCGCGGCGGGCGCGAGGACGCTCGCGCTGTGTGACACGAACGGCGGGACGTTGACCGCCGACCTGACCGCGATCATCGACGCCACCCGGGCGGCCCTCGCGGATCCCGACGCGCCGGAGGTCACGTGGGGGATCCACGTCCACAACGACGCCGAGCTCGCCGTCGCCAACTCGCTGGCCGCGGTCGCCCACGGCATCCGCCACGTCCAGGGCACGATCAACGGCTACGGCGAGCGGTGCGGCAATGCCAACCTCGTGTCGATCCTCGCGAACCTTGCGCTCAAGACGTCCCACGACGTCGTCCCGGCCGGCCGTCTCGCCGACCTGACCGAGCTCAGCCGCTACGTCGCCGAGATCGTCAACATCTCCCCCGACGATCACCAGCCGTACGTCGGGCGGTCCGCCTTCGCTCACAAGGGCGGCGTCCACGGCGCGGCGGTCGCGAAGGTCGAGCGCAGCTACCAGCACGTCGAGCCGAGCCAGGTCGGCAACGTCGGCCGCCTCGTCGTCAGCGAGCTCGGGGGCAAGGCGAACACGCAGATCCGGGCGGAGCAGCTCGGCCACCAGCTCGACGGGATCGACCCGAAGGCGCTCTCGCGGCTCATCAAGGAGCTCGAGGCCGACGGCCTGGCCTTCGAGGGCGCGGAAGGCTCGTTCGAGCTTCTCGTCCGCCGCCACCAGGCGGGCTACCGGCCGCCGTTCCGGATCGCCGACTTCACGGTGCTCGTCGAGCAGCGCGCCGGCGTCGAGCTGCGGGCGGAGGCGACCGTCAAGGTCGAGGTCGACGGCGAGGTGCTCCACACCGCGGCCGACGGCAACGGTCCGGTCAACGCGCTGGACGCGGCGCTCCGCAAGGCGCTGCGCGCCTTCTATCCCGGCCTCGACGCCGTCCATCTCGTCGACTACAAGGTGCGGATCCTCGACGGCGACGCGGCAACCGGGGCGCGGACCCGGGTGATCATCGACTCGACCGACGGCGTCCGCGAGTGGTCGACGATGGGCTCCGACACGAACATCATCGCGGCGTCCGCGACCGCCCTGACCGACTCGCTCGAGTACGCGATCTGGAAGTCGGGCGCGGAGCTCCGCCGCCGCGACGAGCGCCACTTCACGACCGCCGTGCCCGCCCGCCGGGCCGCAGACCGGGCCCGCCGTGCCGCCGGCGAGACACCAGCGCGATCGACCGGGAGGAGAGGACCGTGACGACCACCGACGCCGCAACCCCGACCCTGCAGCTCGCCCGCTGGACGGTCGCCTCGGGCAGCCAGGTCCAGAGCCGCGGTGCCGTCGTCATCGCCTCGGGCGACCATCAGTGGCAGGCCTCCGCCGAGGGCAACGGCGCCGTCGATGCACTCTTCCGAGCCGTCGACAAGGCGCTCGCCGAGGTCCTCGACGGCCATCCCCGGCTCCTCGCCTACGACGTCCATGCCGTGGCCGAGGGTCCGGACGCCGAGGGCGTCGTGACCGTGCGGATCGCGCCGCCCGCCGGCGCGGGCGGAGAGCGGGCGACCGGCGATTACACCGGCGAGGCGCGGAGCGAGAACATCATCGCGGCGTCGGTCGAGGCGTACATCCACGCGATCAACGCGATGCTCGACGAGGCCCACTGGGCCGGAGCCGCGGAATCGGCGGGCAACCGCAAGCGGGCGCGCTCGTCCGCGCAGGCCTCGCACCGGGCCAAGCTCGACGAGGATGCCGGCAAGATCGACACGACCGAGTGGTTCAATCGCTGAGTCGTTGATCGCGTACGCCGGGGAGCCCGGCGCCTTTGCCGAGGACGCCGTGCTCGCCGCGTTCGGCGACGTCGGGCGCGAAGGCGTCGGTGGCTTTCGGGAGGTTTTCGAGGCGGTTGCGGGCGGCCGGGCGGCGGCCGGCGTCGTGCCGATCGAGAACCTCGTCGGCGGGACCGTCCGCGAAAACTACGACCTCCTGCTCGAGCACGAGCTGGCGGTCGTCGGCGAGGTCATCGTCCCGGTCCGGCTGTGCCTGGCGGCGCTGCCCCGGCAGCGTCTCGAGGACATCGGCCGGGTGTATTCGCACATCCAGGCCCTTGGCCAGGCCGAGGCGTTCCTCCGAACGCGGCCGTGGACGCTGCTGACGACCTACAACACCGCCGGGGCGGGGAAGCTCATCGCCGATGCCGGCGAGCGCGGCTCCGCGGCCGTGCTGTCGCCGCGGGCGGCCGCGCTCTTCGGGCTCGAGGTCCTGGCCGACGGGATCGCCGACGTGCCCGACAACCGGACCCGGTTCCTGGCGATCGCCGCCGACCCAGCCGCCGTGCCCGCCTGGCGTGGGCCGGCCGGTGACGGCCGCCGCTCGATCCTCGCCTTCGGGGTCCGGAACGAGCCGGGTACGCTCCTCCGAGCCCTGCGTTCCTTCGCGGAGCGGGAGATCAACCTCTCGAAGCTCGAGTCACGCCCGTCACGCAACGCCGCCTGGGAGTACGTCTTCTGGGCCGATCTCGATGCCGGCGCGGAGGAGCCCGCCTGTGCCGCCGCGCTCGACGATCTGCGGCGCGACGCGGCGATGGTCCGGGTGCTCGGCTCCTACGCTCGCCCGCGCGAGTAACGTCAGCGCGCCGCCGCTGCCAGCTCGCTGGTGCAGGCGCGGCAGCGTGTCGCCGCGACTGGAACCAGCTCCTGGCAGTACGGGCAGGTCTTCATCTCGGGCTCGGGGGCGGCCGCCTCCTCCCGGATGAAGGCCTTCGAGATCCGCCACACGACGAAGGCGACGATGATGAACGCGATGACGGCGTTGACGAACTCGCCGTACCGGATCGCGACCTCGGTCGCCGGGTCGCCGCCCGTTGCGGCGCGAAGGACCCACTTCTGGGCGGCGAAGTCGACGCCGCCGAGGAGCAGCCCGACGGGCGGCATGATGATGTCTTCGACGAGCGACGTGACCACGGTCCCGAGCGCGGCCCCGATGATGACGCCGATGGCCAATGCAAGCGCGTTCGTCTTCAGCAGGAACGCGCGGAACTCCGCGAACATCGCCTCCCTCCCCGCACGGTCGTGACGAACCGGATGGTACGACCGCCGGGCGGCCCCATTCTCCGCCGCGCGACAGCGCGCGATGCCCGCGGCGTCGCCGATGTCTGGCTGGCCTCGTTCCGCGCCGCGCTCCCGACGGTGCGCCTCGTCCACACCGACGACGAGGTGCGTGACTGGATTGCGCGGACCGTCGTCGCCGAGTACGAGACGTGGGTCGCCGAGGCCGGGGACGAGGTCGTCGGGATGATGGCGCTCCACGACGACTGGATCGAGCAGCTGTACCTGCACCCGGACTGGCGCGGCCGCGGCCTCGGGGCTCAATTCCTGACGCTCGCGCGCAACCGGCGGCCGGACGGCCTGCAGCTCTGGGCGTTCCAGGTCAACGGCCCCGCCCGACGGTTCTACGAGCGGCACGGCTTCGTCGCCCGCGAATCGACGGACGGCGCGCGCAACGCCGAACACGAGCCGGACGTGCGCTACGAGTGGCGGCCGGCCTCATCCGGCGATGGTGCCGCGGGGTAGGGTGCTACCCTCCGCCGGTCTCCCGACCGCCGCCCGCAGGTGCCCATGGACAAGGCCTTCCGAGACGCGATCGCCGCCGGCTACACCTTCACCGAGCCCGCCGTCCCGATCGGCAGCGCGATGCGCGAAGGCGAGCTCCTCAACGAGACGCGTGTCGCGCTTCCGCTGTCGATCGCGAATCGTCACGGGTTGATCGCCGGCGCCACCGGGACCGGCAAGACGAAGACGCTCCAGCTGCTCGCCGGCGAGCTTTCGGCCGCCGGTGTGCCGGTCTTCGTCAGCGACGTCAAGGGTGATGTCACGGGAATCGCCGCACCCGGCGACGCCGCCGATCCGAAGGTCCAGGAGCGCGCCGGCTCGCTCGGTTGGACGTACGAGGCCTGCGGCCACCCGACGGAGTTCCTGTCGCTCTCGGGGAAGCTCGGCGGCCAGGTGCGCGCGACGATCTCGTCGTTCGGGCCGCTGCTGCTCGGCAAGGTCCTCGACCTCAACGAGACCCAGACCTCGATCCTCGCGATCGTCTTCAAGTACTGCGACGACAACGACCTGCCGCTGCTCGACCTCGACGACCTCGGGACGACGCTCAAGTTCCTGTCGTCCGACGAGGGCAAGCCGATACTCGAGGAATACGGCGGCATGTCGAAGGCGTCGGTCGGCGTCCTGCTGCGGGCGATCGTCGTGCTCCAGCAGGAAGGCGCCGACGTCTTCTTCGGCGAGCCCGAGTTCGACGTCCACGACCTGCTGCGAACGACGCCCGACGGGCAGGGGATCGTGTCGGTCCTCGAGCTGCGCGACGTCATGGAGAAGCCGCGACTCTTCTCGACGTTCATGCTCTGGATGCTCGCCCAGCTCTACGAGACACTGCCCGAGGTCGGCGATCTTCCGAAGCCGAAGCTGTGCTTCTTCTTCGACGAGGCGCACCTGCTGTTCGACGACGCGTCCGAGGCCCTGATGGAGCAGGTCGAGCGGACCGCCCGGCTCATCCGTTCGAAGGGCGTCGGCGTCTACTTCGTCACCCACGCGCCGACGGACGTGCCGTCGCCCGTCCTGTCGCAGCTCGGCAACCGGATCCAGCACGCGCTCCGCGCCTTCACGCCCGAGGACGCGGACAACCTGCGCAAGACGATCCGGACGTTTCCGATGACCGACTTCTACGACCTCGAGGAGACGATCACGTCGCTGGGCATCGGCGAGGCGCTCGTCACCGTGCTCTCACCGCGCGGCGTCCCGACGCCGCTCGCCGCGACGCGCCTGCTGCCGCCCGACTCGCTCATGCGGCCACTGCCGGACTCGGACTTCGCGGGCCGGGTCGCGACGTCGGCGATGACCGCGAAATACGCGACGGCGGTCGATCGGCAGAGCGCGCACGAGATCATCCAGGCCCGACTCGCCGCCGGCCGCGAGGCGGCCGCCGCGGCCGCGATTCGCGACGGCGTCTCGCCGACGACGGACACGGGCCTCAACACGATGACGCCGGCCCAGCAGCGCCGCGAGGTCGAGCGGCAGGCGCGCGAGATCGCGCGGGCGCAGCGCGACGCGGAGCGGGAGCGACGCCGCCAGGCGCGCGAGGCGGCCGCCGCCGAGCGCCAGCGTCAGCGAACGATCGAGACGAGCATCCGGGCCGCCGGCCGGGTTCTCGGCTCGCGCTCGGGTCGGTCCGCCCTCCGCGGCGTGTTCGACACGATCTTCGGCGGCGGCCGCCGGCGCTGACCCCAGCGCCCCCGGTCAGCCCGAGGAGGGCGGCTGGGGCGACGCGGCAGGCGGCGCTGTGGGCTCCGGGGTGGGGTCCGGGGGCGCCGTCGGGCCCGGGTCGGCGGGCGCAGGAGTGGGCTCGTCCGCGGCCGGGCTCTCCTCGGGCGGCGGCGGTGTCGCCGGGGCGTCGGCGTCCTCGCTCGTGCCTTCCCGGGCGACGTCCTCGCTGGCCTTGAGCTCCTCCGCCAGGGTCACGAACCGGGCGATGACGGCATCGAGCCGCTCCGCGGCCTCGAGCACGCCGATCCGCTTGTCGCGCGAGATCGATCGGAGCTCCTTGTCCATGTCCTTGACCAGGCGCCGGACCTCCTGCGGCGTCGCCTTGGGGTCGTCGACGGACAGGTTGTACTGGTAGGCGATCGCGACGGTGACGCAGCGCGTGCACTCGTAGTTGATCGCCACGGCCGCGTTGAACGGTTCGACGATCGGCGTGCCGCGCTTGATGAGGTTGATCTGGAGGGCCACCGCGATCGTCTGGCAGCCGACGCACGAGCTGTATGCCTTGGCGTAGTTGACCGGCGCGGCCCGGTCGCGCGAGATCCGGTTGAGCTGGGCCGAGGCCTTGATCTTCAGGTCGTCGTCGCGGTGGTTGTTGACCCTCACGATGTTCCGGCCGCCGCTGGCCTCGGGCGGCTCGATGAACTCGATATCGTCGAGCGGGTCGTCCGACGGCATGACCGACTCGGGCGTTGGCGTCGGTGTCGGGGTGGGCTCGGCGGTGGGCTCGGGCGTCAGGTCCGGCGGGGGCGTCGGCTCGGACGAGACCCGGTTTGCCTCGATGAGGCCGAGCTCGTCGGCGGCCACCCAGGCGCCGGTGCCGAGGACGAGGAGCGCGCCGAGGGCGAGGGCGATGGTTCGCCGGGCGATATGGCGTGGCATCGGCTGGTCGGTCATCGGAGGGGTCCTCCGAACGTGTGGTTCATGGGGCGGCGGAGCCGGACGCCGGCGGCGGCGTCGGCGTGGTCGGCGGCGTCGGCGCTGGGGTCGCGCTCGCTGCCGGGGGTCGCGGTGTGGGCGTTGGCGTCGGTCGAGGCGTCGTTCCTGGCGCCGGCGGCGTGCTGGACCCCGGTCCGCCCGGCGGTGAGCTCGCTGCCGGGCCGCCGCCCGGAGCCGACGACGCGCCGGGTCCGGTTCCCGACGGCGAGGGCGACGCCTGGCCGACGTTCGACTGGCCCGAGAGCGCGGGGAAGCCTTCGGTCAGGCCACGCTGAATCGACAGGTCCTCACCCGCCTGGATCGGCGTGAAGCCGTGGAAGGGGCCCGCGGGGAGGCCGACCGCCGGCATCGGCGGTGCCCATGCGAGGGCGAGCGCGCCGGCCATCGCGAGCGTCGCCGTGCGAGCCACCGTCCGCCGGCCCCAGCTGTCGCCCGCCCAGCCCCACAGCCGGCCGAGGACCGACTTCCCGGTGCGATAGACGAAGACGACGATCCCCAGCGCGGTGAGCGTCAGCACCGCGAGGCCGAGGACGCGACCCGCGACGCCGACCGCGTCGCCCGCGGCGACGGCCGGCCCGAGCTGCGCGACCTGCTGGCCGAACGAATCGACGGTCGTCGCGATGATCCGTGGCGCGATCGCGATGGTGTACGCGACCAGCACGACGAGGAGTGGAACGGCAATCACGATGTAGAGCAGGAACAGCGCCTTGACCCAGCGCTTCATCTCCGGGGTCCCTTCCGCGCGGCGGCCGAAGGGCAGCAGCGACCGGACGAACGGCTTCATCGCCGAGAACGGGTCCGGGATGCCGGTCAAGTCGGCGAGGGCCCAGTACCCGTCGAGCCGCATGATCGGCATGAGCTGGTGGACGATGCCGAAGACGATCGCGACGACGCCGAGGAGGAGGAACTCCTGGCCCGTGACGAGGTACAGGCCCATGACGCCGAGGGCGAAGATCAGGTTGAAGTAGAACCCGCCGAGGTCGGTGCGGACCTTCGATCCGCGCTTCAGCCGGTAGTTGTCGGTGACGTCGGTGAAGAAGACCGGATAGACGAAGTAGATCCCGGCGCCCATGCCCCGGACCTTCCCGCCACCGTACGCGAGCGCAGCCGCGTGGCCGAACTCGTGGAACGCCGCCGAGGCGACGATGAGCGGCAGGAGCACGACGATGAGCCACGGCTGGTAGAGCGCGCCGTGGAACCCGCCGCCGACGCCGTGCACGAACAGCAGCCAGCCGATGGCCGCCCCCGCGACCGCGAGGATCCCGAGCGCGATCGGCGGCGCGAACAGGACGCCGAAGACGCGGGCGAGGGGCTGGACGAGGCGCGGCGGCACCTGCGCCGTCTTGAGGGAGATCTTCAGTGGCGAGCGGTTCCCGGCGCCGCCTCCGACGTTGACGACCGTCCCGTCGGACTTCGGGACGATGCCCATCGGGATGAGCTTCCGCTCGAGCAGCTGGCGAACGTTGTCGGCGGTCGCCCGCCGGCCGATGGCCTCGCTGAGCGCCCTCGCGATCGCCTCGTGGTCCCGTTGCCCGTCGCAGGCCTCGGCGAGCCGGTACAGGAGCTCCGAGACCTGGACGAACCCGCCGTTGCGGAGGACGAGCCACGGCTGCTGCTCGTAGGCGCTGTCCTCCATCTGGCCGGCGAGCTCGACGCCTTCGGCGAGCGCGGGCCGCTCGGGGACATCGGCCGCGGTGACGGTTGCCTGCGCCGCGGCCGGTAGGCCACCCGGTTGCGCGGATGCGGGTGCGGAACCGCGGGAGGACGCGCCGCCGGGAGCGCGCGACGGCGTGCCGGGTTCGCGCGGCTTCGACGGCTGCGCCCGGATCCCCAGGCGGCGCACTGCGGCATTCTCGGTCATGGCTCAGATGGCTCCGAACATGACGACGCGGACCGACCGAGGCCGGTCCGCGTCGCCGTCAATGCCCCGACTAGCCGTTCGGGTTGAGCTCGTTGGCCGTGTTCGTGCTCTGGTCGATCAGCGACTGCTGGTCGGCATCGGCATAGGCCACGGAGCCGTCCGAAAGGACGTTCGCCGCGACCGCGGCGTTGACCGGAAGCGCGAGGTTCGCGTCGATGAGCGACATCGCCTCGCGGTCCGGCAGCTCGGCCGCGTCCTGGCCCTCGACCTCTTCGGTCGTCAGGGGCTTGTCGGTCGGCTGGTCGGCCTGCACGGGCTTCTTGCTCTTCGCCATCACGATCCTCCGTTACGGGTTGATGTCGTTGTCGTTGCTGGTCGTCTGGTCGATGACGGCCGTCTGGTCGGCGTCCGCGTAGGCCACCGAGCCATCGGACAGGACGTTGAGCGCCACGGCGGCGTTGACCGGCGCGGCGAGGTTCGCGTCGATGAGCGACATCGCCTCGCGGTCGGGAAGCTCTTCCGCGTCCTGCGCCTCGACCTCTTCCGGGGTCAGGGCCTCGTCGGTCGGTTCCAGGTTCTTCTCCTGGGTCATTGGGCGACCTCCATGCTCAAGGAACGCGGACGGCGGCCGCCGA
>DATBKB010000006.1:0-18735 GCA_036556145.1 Candidatus Limnocylindrales bacterium
GGGACGCTCGTGTCGCCCGTGACGTACCGGCTGCCGGGCAACTTCGCGAAAGTCGCGACGACCGTCGACGAGATGAGCGGGGGACGGATCGAGGTCGGTCTCGGCGCCGGCTGGCACGACGACGAGCATCGCCGCCATGGCTTCCCATTCCCGGACATCTCGGCCCGAGCGGAGATGCTCGAGGAGCAGCTGGCGATCGTCCACGGCCTGTGGACCGAGCCGGACGGCTGGTCGTTCAAGGGCAAGCACTACACGATCGAGGACGCCCTGTTCCGGCCGAAGCCGGTCGACGTGAAGGGCCGGCCCCGGACGAAGGCGGGGGTCCGGCCGCACATCATCGTCGGCGGCGACGGCAAGCCGCGGTCGTACCGCATCGCCGCCCGCTGGGCCGACGAGTTCAACCTCAGCTCCGCCCGTCCGGACCGCGTCGCTGAGAAGTACGCGGCGCTCGCCGAGGCGTGCCGAGCGGCCGGGCGCGATCCGTCGACGATGACGCGGTCGGCGATGGTCGGCGTGCTCGTCGGCAAGGACGCCGCCGAGGTCAAGCGTCGCGAGAAGGCGCTCCTCAAGGCGCTCGACGTCGAGGCCGGCGAGGAGTGGTTCGAGGAGCGGCGGACGCGCTGGATCATGGGCACGCCGGACGAGGCCCGGGCGACGGTGGCGCGGTTCGAGGCGGGCGGCGTCGAGCGGATCATGCTCCAGGACTTCGTGCCGCGCGACCTCGAGATGATCGAGCTGCTCGGGCGCGAGCTGATCGGCTAGGCGGGCGCCTCGGCGGCCGCGGCGGCGTCCCGGTAGAGCGGGTCGTCGCGCCGGATCGGATCGGGGTTCGTGCCGCGGGCGCGGGCGATCCGCTCGGTCAGGAGCTGGAGCGCGGTCGCACTGCCGAGCAGCGCGGCCACCGGTGCCGGCAGGAACGGTGCGTCCGGGACGACGAGCCGGCCGGCCGGCGTCAGGTCGGCCGCGAGCTCGGCATCGGCATGGCGGGCGAGGATCGCCGCCCCCCGGATGCCGACGACCTTCGTCGCGGCGAGCATCCGGCGGGCCTTCGAGATCCGCTCGGCCCGGTGATCGCGATCCGTCAGGACGAGCACGAGGCCGGTCGAGGAGTCGGTCGCCGGCAGGTGACCGTGGAGGAACGTCTCGAGGTCGCGGTAGGCCGAGGGGATCCACGCGCCCTCCTCGACCTTGAGCGCCAGCTCACGTCCCGCGACGCGATCCGCGCCGGTCCCGATCGTGATGAGGTGACGGCCCTCGGCGAGGCGGCCGGCGATCGCCTCGGCCCCGGACTCGTCGGTCAGGCCCGCGGCCATGAGGTCGCCGACGGCGGCCGGGTCGAGGTCGCGCCCGGACAGGATCGCCCCGGTCGCGGTCGCCGCGAGCATCGGCGACACGTAGCCCACGGTGTGGCACCAGCTCCGGTCCATCTCACCGGTCGCGACGACGACGTCCGCGACACGGGCGCCGGGGGAACCGGTTCCCGCGGTGAGCAGCGCCGTCTGCGCACCCGCGGCGCGCGCCGCCGACAGCGCGTTGTTCGTCGCCGACGTGCCGCCCTCGTGCGACACGCCGATGACGAGCCCGCGGGACGACGGGTCGAGCGCCGATTCGAACGCCTGCGTCGACACGATCGCGCCCGGCTCCCCGGCGAGCCCGACGCTCCGCAGCGCCTCGCGCAGGATCTCGACCGCGGCCTGCGCACCGTGCTCGCTCGTGCCGCAGCCGGTGATGACGATCGGCTGCCCGCGGCCGGCCGTGTCGCGGACGAGCTGGGCGAGATCCGCCGCCGCGGAGCCCGGCTGGAGGAGCCGCCCGAGAATGCGCCGGGCGAGGTGCGGCTCGGCCCCGATCATGTCGGTCATCTGCCACGGGGGCCCGGACCGCAGCTCGGGCATCGACGACCCGACCCACGGATCGGGTGGCGGCGACAGCGGGGCGCGCGGATCGAAGGTGGCGGTGGCGGCGGTTTCGCGGCTCATCGGCGCGACTCTAGCGTGCCGCCGTCATCGGCGCGGCGGGATTCGGCCGATCCGGCCGAGCGGTCCGTAACGGAACCATGCCCGCCCCACGAGGAGCGCGAGCGGCACGGGGCCGTAGCGGCGCGAGTCGCGCGGCTCGCCGAAGCCGGCGGCGGCGGTCGTCGCGGCGTCCGCATCGGACGTCAGCCAGGCCTCGTCCTCGCCGAGGTGGAGGTAGCCCTCGGCGAACCGGACGCGGTCGCCGGGTCCCGCCTCGATGCGTTTGATCGCGAGCTCGTCGGTGTCGGGCTCGCGGACGACGACGACCGACCCACGACGCGGCCAGCGGCGGACCGTCGGATCGACGAGCAGCCAGTCGCCGGGCGCAATCGCCGGCAGCATGCTCGCCTCGGCGACGGTCACCCGCCAGGGACCGCGCCGCGTGCCGGCCACGCGCGGGCGACCTGACGTCAGCCGACGTCAGGCGACGTCAGGCGACCTGCTTGACGACCCGCGTCTTCTCCGGCCCGCCGGTCGCCTTCCAGGCGGCGTCGATCTCGTCGATCATCGCGAGCAGCTTCTTCGCCTCGGCGATGTCGGTCGTCGCCTTGACCTTCGAGGCCTGCTTCGCGGCGTTCCAGAACGTCTCGTGGAGCTTCGGGAACTTGTCGAGGTGCTCCGGCTTGAAGTAGTCGTGCCACAGCACGTCGAGGTGGTGCTTCACGAGGTCGGCGCGCTCTTCCTTGATGTGGATCGCGCGGGCGGTGAACGTCGGATCGGAGTTCGCGCCCATCTTCTCGATGATCTTGTAGCAGGACTCGGCCTCGATCCGGGCCTGCTCCGGGTCGTACACGCCACAGGGCAGATCGCAGTGGGCGCGGACGACGGTTCGCGGCTTCAGCCAGTCGGTAAGTCGGGACATGCGTTCTCCTCGCTCGTGGGTGCGTGCCGCCGGGATCGTGGCGGGCGGACCGGACCCCGAAGTCTCCGAGCGGCGGCGGAGGCTGTCAAACGTGTGTCGGCGTCGGTCCACCGGCGACTGGCAGGACGGATGGGGCCTCGGGACCGCCGGATCCGTCGAATCTGCAACCCGATCTGGGGTGGGATGGGAGCGTCCACACCGCTGGGACAGGAGGTTTCAGATGGGCCTTATCGGTCTGCTGGTGGTGATCATCCTGATCATCATCCTGCTCCGCTTGATCTAGCCCCCGACGCCCCGACGCGAAGGCGTGCCACGACGCGCGCCTTCGCGCATCTTGTCGCCCGGCCCAAAGGGCGGCGACGAAGGAGGATTCATGACCCTGCGCAGAGACACGCCCGACGATCGCGACGTGGTCGTCGATCGCGGCCCGGCCGTCGTCGAACGCGAGGTTGCCGTGGCCGCCCCGATGGGTGACACCGTCGGCCGCGCCCTCCGCTGGGGGCCGATCGTGGCCGGGCTGCTCACCAGCCTCGGCACGTTCATCCTGCTGACGCTGCTCGCCGTCGGCATCGGTCTCGACGCAGCTGCCGACAACGCGGACAACGCCGGAATCGCGGCGACGATCGTCGGATCGGTCATCGCGCTGCTGAGCTTCTTCCTGGGCGGCTTCGTGGCGGCCTGGTCCGACGGCGCCATCGACGGACGTCGCGGTGCCCTCGACGGGTTCATGGTCTGGGCCCTGTGGCTGGTCGTCGTCCTCGTCGCCGGCGCAATCGGCGCGGGTGCCGCGCTCGGGGAGTTCGGGTCGATGTTCGGCGACCTCGGAGCCGATCCGAGCACGATCCAGTCCGGTGCCCTCCAGACGTTCCTCGCCCTGGCTCTCGCCGCGGCGGCAGCCGCGCTCGGCGGCGTCGTCGGGACGCGAGACGAGGTCCGAACGAGGTTCGGCACCTACTGATCCGCTCGAACCAACGAACCCACAGCGCAGCTCGACTGCGCGACTGCAGCGAGGCGGCACCCGCGACCGGGTGCCGCTTCTTCATGTCCGGCGCGGACCGGATCGACGTCCCCGCGAGGTCGCGTCTCGTGCCACGGATCACCGGACCGGTGCGGGTCCCGCTCGCGGTCGGTTGGCTCGTGACACGAGACGATCGGGCCGGTCAGGGGTCGACCGGCTCGTGCCGCGGTACGCCTGACCGGCGGCGGGTTGGCCGTCGGACCAGTGGCTCGTGCCACGAGACGGCGTCGGCGCGCGGAGCAGGGAAACGGCGGGGCTCGGCCGGTATGATCGGAGCCGATGACCGACCGCGGGCTGCCCATCGTCGACGGGGCGCCGGCGTGCCCGTTCGTCGCCTTCGAGGACGATCGCGACGCGCGCGCGACGAGCCCCGACCACCGCCATCGCTGCTACGCCGAGGTGCGCCCGGCGCCGCGCGCGATCGCCCACCAGGAGGCGTACTGCCTCTCGAGCCAGTTCCCCGTCTGCCCGACCTTCCAGGACTGGGCCCGGCGCGAGGCCGCGCAGACGCGGCCGGCCGCGGCTGGAGCCGTCCCGGGTCGAGAGCCGGACCCGGCGCAGCGCAATCCGCCGCGTGACTGGTCGGCGCCTCCACCGTGGGCACCGGGAGCAGCGGCGGCCGCGGGCGCCGCGGCCGCTGGCGCGGCGATGGGCGATGCCGAAGAGGACGGCGACGGCGCGGACGACGGCGACGACTGGCACCACGACGACCGGCACGACCCGGACGACGGCGACGAAGAGGCCCGCGCCCGGCAGACGGCCGCGGACGACGAGGCTCCGTGGAGCCGCCCCACGCCGCCGGTCGCGACGCGCGAGCCGTATCGACCCCGCGACGGCGACGCGCCGGGCTTCCTCGCGTCGCGCTCCGCGGCGGTCGAGGGCGCGGGCCTCGCCGGCAGCGCCGCGGATCGCATCGCGGGCGGGCCGGAGGACCGCGACGACGTCGGGCGCCGCACCGTGCGCCCGAGCCGGCCGGGGGAAGCGCAGCGCAACGGCGGCGATCGGGACGACGGCGACCGCGACGACGACGGCGAGCGTCCGTGGGCCGATCGGAGCGACGGCTACGACGAGGAGGCGGACACCCGGGCGAGGCGTCGATCGCCGCGCGCCTCGGGCGGAATCGGCTTCGGCGACCGGCGGCCGCGCGTCGGCCAGACGCGCCGCGCGCAGGGCTGGGACGATGTGGGCCCGTCGTGGGAACGGCCGCGCAACCAGGCCGCGTACCCCACGCTCAAGACGCGGGTCGGCCTGCCGCGGCTGTCGCCGGTCGGGATCATGGCGATCGCCCTCGTGCTCGCGGCGATCGGCCTGTTCTTCCTGCCGCAGCTGCTCGGCGTGGGCTCGCCCGACACCGGTGGCCGGCCGACCCCGCCGGCAGGCGGATCCCCAGGGGCGTCCGCGTCGCTGGCGCCGACGCCGATTCCGGAGCCGACCCCGCTCGTCTACGTCGTCCGGTCGGGCGACACGCTCTCGAGCATCGCGAAGCAGTTCGGCGTCACGCTCGACGACCTCATCGCGGCGAACCGCGAAACGATCCCCAATCCCGATGCGCTCCAGATCGGCGACATCGTCGTCATCCCGAGCGCCGCGCCCAGCGAGATCGGCGGCTCACCGGAGGCCTCGGCCGCGCCGTAGCCCGGGCGCGCCGCAGGCGCGCCTTGATCGCGACGCGCCCCGTCGCGCCGAACGGGACGAGCGCTAGCGAGGCGCGAAGTTGATCGACGTGATCTTGCCGGCCTCGACGCGGAACGTCGCGTCGAGATGCTGGGACGGCGCCCCGGGCCGGACGACGAGCAGGTCCGCCTCGTACGTGTTGCCGAGGTCGCGGACCTCGCCGGGAATCATCTTCAGGCCCTTGTCGCCACGCAGGAACCAGCCGCCGACGCGCTCGACGCCGCGGAGCGTCTGCACGCTGTCGCCGACGTGGACGCGCATCTCGGTCGAGTCCGACATCAGCGCGACCGCGCCCTCGCGATTGCCCGCGTTCAGCAGCTCGAAGAACGTCTCCATCGTGTCGACTGCACCCATGGCCCGAGTGTAGCCGACGAGGCGTCAGCGTCCGCCGAGCGCGAATCGCGCGGCGACCCGCCAGCCGGTGTCCGCGTCCACGATGAGGACGACCTCATCGGCGCGGGCCGGCGCGGGCAGCTCGCTCGCCGCGGCCGACTCGATGGCGCGAGCGACGTCGTCGCTCGGCGACTCCGCGATCGTGACGTGCGCCTCGAACGCGAAGTCGCCACCGTAGAGCGGGTACTCCGGCCAGTCGTCGCGGAGGACGGCCGCGAGCGCCGCGAACGGCTCGGCCGGCACCGGGGCCGCGTACACGGCATCGGGCCAGCGACCGGTCGCCTCGAGCGCGTACTCGAACGGCGCGACGGCGGCCAGACGGTCTCGCAGCCGTGACGTCACCCGATCGTCGATCCGGTCGGCGTCGACGAACGGAAACAGGAGCGTCACGTGGGCCGGGACCCCGCGCCGAGCCTCGGCGACGCGGATGCGCCGGATCCGCTCGAGGCCGGCGGGCAGTGTGACCGGCAGGACGACCGCAGAGCGGCGCATGCCGTCGTCAGAAGCCCCCGCCCGCGCCGCCGCCGCCGCCGCCGGATCCGCCGCCGCCGAACCCGCCGCCGCTGCCGGAGCTGCCCGGCGCGTTCCCGATCGTCGAGAGGACGCCGATCATGCCGCCGACGTTCGGGATCGCCGAGCTCGAGAACAGGCCGCCGCCCGAGCCGCCTCCGGCCGGCCCGCCGCCGGAGCCGGCCGCGGAATACCAGGCAGGAAGGTAGGCGGAGCCAACGGCCGTGCCCTCCCGGACGTCTTCCATCGTCCGCCGCAGGACCTGGTCGATCTCGCGGTGAAGACCCAGCGCGACGCCCCAGACGATCGCCTGGTCCGGCGTCTCGAGCCAGTCGAGCTGCGCCTCGTCGACGACCTGCTGCATCGAGCGGGCCTGGGCCATCGTCTTCTCGAGCGTCCGCCGATAGGCCGCGAGCATCGCCCGGATCATCGCGCCGGGCCCCGTCACCGCCGGCATGACCCGCCCGACGAGCATGAGGACGACGCCGGCGGCACCGACCGCCACGCCGAGCATGAGCAGGCCGGCGCTGGGCAGGGCGAGGCCGATCGCGCCACCGATGATGCCGAGCACGATCGCCGTACCGCCCCCGATGAACCAGCCCATCGCGACCTTCGACGGCCGGGCGGCGAACCAGCCCTTGCGAACGACGTGCCCCTCGAGCCGCTCGTCGAACGCGCCGACCGACGAGCCGAACTTCGGCAGCGCACCCGGCTCGACGTAGCCGTCCTTGCCGAGGCTCCGCAGCTCCTCGAAGGCGTACTCTTCCGCGTCGCCGATCGGCCGCCGGCGGTTCCGTGCACGGCGCGCCTCGGTCACCGGGTCCGTCGCCGGCGGATCGAGCTCGATCCCGACCTTGCGGCCTCGCCCAAGCAGCCCGGCGGCCTCCTCCCGGAACGCCAGCCGGCCACGACTCGCCAGGTCGAGGAGGGCGGTCGTCAGGGCACGGCGGTTGCTCCATCCGTCGCGCACGAGGGCCGCCGACGCGGCGGTCAGGTCTGGCGGTGGGGCCGGGATGTGGATCGATGGGTCGTCGAGGTAGACGGGGTCACGTCCGAAGCGCCACCACCGGGCGACGCCGAAGCCGACGAGGATGACGAAGGCGAGCGGCGCCGCGACGAGGCCAAGGACCGCGTCGATCTGGCGGGCGAGCCGAAGCCGGGCGGCATGGCCTTCGGTTGCCGCTTCGTCGACCTTCGCCATGGCCACCAGGACGGCACCGTCGAGATCCCCCGCCCGAAGACGGGGCAGCATCTCCTCCTCGAAGATCGCCTGGCGCTCGTCGTTCGAGAGGTAGCTGGATCGGAAGCCGGGCGCGGCATACAGCTGAACCTGTCCGCGCAGCCGGGACTCGTCGAGGTTGAAGAGGATGACCATGCCGTCGTCGAACCCGGCCCGCCCGATTCCCCACGCATCGATCAGGGCAATCGCGTCGCGCTCGGTCGAGCCCTTGTCGGCGCCGGGCTTCACCTGGGTGTAGACGACGACCTCCGCACCGGTGCGGTCCTCGATGACGTCGATCGTCTGCTCGAGCGAAGCGATCGTGTCGGCCCCGAAGACCCCGGCGTAGTCGTAGACCGCCTGGTTCGGGATCGGCTCGGGAAACGGCGGTCCGGCGGCGATCGCGGCCGAGGCGCCGCACATGGCGGCGACGAGAGCCACGGCGACGGCGATCCCTCTCATGTCTCGTTTCTGCTCTGGCCGTCAGGTGGCCGGCGCGCGGGCGGCCTGCCGTGCGCGGATCCGGCGGACGAGCTCGGCGCACTGCTCATAGCGGCCGAAGCTCGGCATGATGTACGTCCCGGCGACGAGTGATTCGACGCCTTCGAGCAGCTCGAGGCTCATCTCGAGGCCGACCTCCGCGCCGCGCTCGCCGGCGTCCCGCATCGCCGCACGGATCGGTTCGGGGATCGTGATGCCAGGCACCTCGTTGTGGAGGAACTCCGCGTGGCGACTGCTCTGGAGCGGCAACACGCCGAGCAGGACCGGCAGCGGGAAGCCGCCCGAGCCGAACCGCCGTCGAGCCTCGACGAACATCGCATCGACCTGCTCGCGGCCGTACAGCGGCTGGGTCATGACGAGGTGCGCGCCGGCCTCGATCTTGCGCTCGAGCCGGTCCCACTCCGTGCGGGCGTCGGCGGCGGTCGGGTCGAGGGCGCACGCGATCGTGAACCCGGCCCGCTGGCCGATCGGCGAGCCGGCCTGGTCCTCGCCGCGGTTCAGGCGGGCAAGGATCTCGACGAGGCCGATCGAGTCGACGTCCCAGACGCCCGTGCCGGTCGGGTAGGCGCCGACGCGGGGCGGGTCGCCGGTGAGGGCGATGATGTTGCGGACGCCGAGGGCGTGCGCGCCGAGCAGCTCGGACTCGATCGCCATGAGATTGCGGTCACGCGTGGTGAAGTGGACCAGGCACTCGAGGTCGAGGTCGTGCTGGATGCCGAAGGCCACGGCCATCGCCCCCATCCGGACCCGCGCCATCGCCGAGTCGCTGATGTTCACGAGGTCCACGCCGGCGTCCCGCAGGAGCCGCGCCGCCTCGATGGTCCGCTCGATGCGGATCGAGCGGGGCGGATCGATCTCGACGGAGATGACGAACCGACCCTCGCGCAGCTTCGTCAGGAGCCCGGTCGGTGCGAGCTCGTCGCCGTCGCCGGCGACGGCGGCCATGCGCTCGGCGATCGGCGCACGCGGCGTCGGCGGCGTCTCGACCGCGCCGGGCATTGGTCCCAGCGTGCCCGACGCCCGCGCCCGGGCCCGCTGGTCCGCGGCCGTCACGGCGTCGAGCGCGGCGCGCATCGCCCCGATGTGCTCGGGGGTCGTCCCGCAGCAGCCGCCCACGATCCGCGCCCCGGCCTCGACGAACCTCGGCACCATGCCGGCGAAGTACTCGGGCGGAGCCGCGTAGACGAACTTGCCCTCGATCCGCTGCGGCAGGCCGGCGTTCGGCATGATCGACCGGGCCGGTGACGGCGAGCCGTTCCCGGCGCCGAGCCAGCGATCCATCGCTTCGAGCGCCTCGAGGCAGGCCTTGGGGCCCGCGCCGCAGTTGACGCCGATGGCCTCGACGTTCGCGACCGCGAGCGCGATCGCCGCCGCCTCGG
The DNA here is from genome assembly GCA_036556145.1 of Candidatus Limnocylindrales bacterium. Classification (GTDB taxonomy): domain Bacteria; phylum Chloroflexota; class Limnocylindria; order Limnocylindrales; family CSP1-4; genus JACDAV01. The sequence goes on from DATBKB010000006.1 coordinate 9,575, forward strand.
GCGTCGTGCCGTCCGGGAGCACGAGGTCTTCGCCGAAGGTCAGCTCGGCGACGATCGGCAGGTTCGCCGCGGCGCGGGCCTCCTCGATCGCGAGCAGCAGGTGGGCGACGTCGGTGTGGGTCTCGATGATGAAGAGGTCGACGCCGCCCTCGAGCAGTCCGTCGATCTGCTCCCGGTAGGCGGCCCGGACCTTCGCGTCGTCGAGATGGACGAGCTCCCGCGTCGGCGCGCCGAGCGGGCCGATCGATCCGCCGACGAGCGCATCCCGACCCGCGACGTCGCGCGCCTCGCGGGCGACCTGCGCGGCGCGGCGGTTGAAGCGGTGGGCTTCGGCCTCGAGGCCGAATCCGGCGAGCCGGATCCGGTTCGCGCCGAACGTCGCGGTCTCGATGATGTCCGCGCCGGCGTCGAGGTACTCGCGATGGATCGCGCCGACGAGGTCGGGCCGGGTCGTCGCGAGCTCGTCGAGGCACGCGCGCTGGGGGATGCCGCGGCTGTGCAGCAACGTGCCCATCGCGCCGTCGCCGAGCAGCGGACCTGCGGCGAGGCGGCCGGTGAAGCGGTCGCGCTCGTTCACGCCGAAAGCCTACCCGAGGCCGCTGCCCGGCCGGGGCCGGGCGCCTAGCCGAGCGACGCGAGGCTCCCGCGGCGGCGGGCGAGGACCAGCGATCCGTCGCTCGCAAGCAGCACCTGCGGCGGACGCGGCCGGCCGTTGTAGGCCGAACCCTGCGACGCCCCGTATGCGCCGGCGTCGCGGATCGCGACCAGATCGCCGCGCCGGAGGGGCGGCAGCTCGTGCTCGCCGAGCGAGTCCGTCGACTCGCAGATGGGCCCTTCGACGGCGCTCCGCGTCAGCGCTCGCGCCCGCCGGGCCGGCCCGTCCGCCGGCCGGCCCCGCGACGTCAGCGCGGCGATCTCGTGGCGGGCGCCGTAGAGCGCTGGTCGCAGCAGCTCGGTCATCCCGGCGTCGATGACGACCTGCGGCCCACCGCGGTCGCGCACGTGGAGCACTCGAGCGACGAGCCACCCGGCGCGCGCCACGACGCGGCGGCCCGGCTCGATCGCCAGGCGCGCCGGCCGGCGATCCTCCGGGATCGCGTCGAGCAGCGCGGGCAGCTCGCGGGCGAAGCGCGACGGGGATGGCACGGCGTCCGCCAGCCCCGCGACCGGGAAGCCGCCGCCGACGTCGATCGTGTCGAATTCGGGGAGCGACCCCCGGACGAGGGCAAGGAGCGCGAGCGCGCGCCGCACGGCGTCCCGCCACGCATCCACCGCGCCGAGCTGCGACCCGACGTGGACGTGGATCCCGCGCGGTCGCAACGGCCCGCCCGCGGCGACCGTCGCCTCGACCGCGGCGGTGAGCTCGGTCTCGGTCATGCCGAACTTCGAGCCGCCGGCGCCGACGGCGAGGCCGTGCGACGTCTCCGGCAGAACATCGGGGTTGAGTCGGTACAGGAGGTCGAGCCGGCGACCGCGCCCGCCCGAGGCGACGAGGCGGCGAAGCGCGGCCAGCTCATCGGCCGACTCGATCGCCAGCCAGCGCAGCGGCGAGCCGCCTGCCGCGGCCCGGACGGCCGCCCGCAGGTCGGCGTCGATCTTGCCGATGCCCTCGAACGTGATGCGCTCGTTCGCGACGCCCGCCCGCCGGGCGATCGCCCATTCGCCGCGCGACACGACGTTCGCGTCGAACCCGCGCTCCACCAGGAGCCTGACGATCGCCGTGACGTCGTTGGCCTTGAGCGAGTAGTGCCGGATCCACGGGTCCGGGAACGCGTCACGCACCGTGGCGGCGGCGGCATCGATCGTCGCGACATCGGTCACGAACACCGGCGTCCCGAAGCGTCGCGCCGCGAGGCGCAGGCCGGCGGCGATCGCGGGGAGCCGGTCGACCTCGACCGCGGTGGCTCGGCCCGGGTCGCCTTCGCTGCCGAGCTCGCCGCCCGTGTCGGCTCCGCTCGTCAAGGTTGTCCGGCGGCGCTTAGAGGAGTCGCCGCGGGGCGAGGGCGATGTTGACGATCGCCGAGACGATGCTGATGACGATCGAGCCGACGACCGCGCCGACGATCGTGTCCGAGGCGAGCAGGTTCGGCGGGAAGTCGCCGACCCTGAAGCCCAGGTCGAACGCGCTCGATGCGGCGGCCGTCAGCAGCAGCATCGCGGCGTTGATGACGAAGGCGATCAACCCGAGCGTGACGATCGTGATGGGAAACGCGAGCAGCTTGACGATCGGACGGATGTAGCTGTTGACGAGGGCGAAGATCAGGGCAACGAGGAGCAGCTTCCACCAGTCGCTGCCGTAGTCGAACGACAGCAGGTTCTTCGGCACGATCTGGAGCGCAACCCACAACGCCGCGGCGTTGACGAGGATCTTGATGACGAGCTCGGTCACGAGGCGTCCTCCCTCCGATGGACGACCCGGCCGCCGACGACGGTCAGCCGGATGCCGGTCCCGATGATGGCAGATGCGCCGGCCGCGAGGAGGTCGCGGTCGAGCACGACGAGGTCGGCGTCGAGGCCCGGTGCGATCGTTCCGCGGCGGTGCTCGGCGTGCGCCGCGTACGCCGAGCCGAGTGTGTAGGCGGAAAGTGCCTCGGGGATGGTGAGCCGCTCGCTCGGCAGCCAGCCGCCGGCCGGCTGCCCGGTGACCGTCTGGCGGTTGACGGCCGAGTTGAGGGCGATGAACGGATCGAACGGCACGACCGGCCAGTCGCTGCCGAACGCCAACGTCCCGCCGGCGCGCCGGATCGACGCCCAGGCCCAGGCCCGCGACGCCCGCTCCGGCCCGATGTTGCCGGCCCACAGTCCGATCTGGTTCGGTGAGGGATCGCCGTGGTACGGCTGCATGCTCGCGACGATCCCGGCCCGGCCGAACCGCGCCATGTCGCTCGCGGCGATCGTCTCGATGTGCTCCAGACGGTGGCGGCGGGCACGCCCTCGGGCGGGCCCGTCGCCGTTCGGGCGGCCGGTCCACGGACCGTTCGCCGTCGCCGCGCGGTCGAGGGCGTCGAGCGCCATGCGCACGCCACGATCGCCGATCGCGTGGATCTCGACCTGCCAGCCGCGCCCGTCGGCCTCCCCGACGAAAGCGTCGAGCTGGTCGGGCGTCCACTCGGGATGGCCCGTCGACGCGTCTTCCTCGTACGGCTCGAGCATGGCCGCGGTCTTCGACTCGATGACGCCGTCGGCGAACGCCTTGAGGATGCCGGCCGACAGCCACGGATCGCCGCGCCGCGGGAACGCCAGCCGTTCGTAGCCGTCCAGACGCGTGCGCCACTCGTCGAGCGTCTGCTCCGGCAACATCGGGAGCGCGAGCCGGGACCGCACCGTCAGTGCGCCCGCCTCCGCGAGCCGTTCCCAGGTCGGGAACTCTTCTGCGTCGACGTACGCGTCCTGGATCGCCGTGATCCCGGCGCGGTGGAGATTCGCGATCGTTCGCCGCATCGCTGCGTCGTCGGCATCGGGCGTGGGCTTGGGGACGACTCGATCCACGAGGTCGTACGCCGATTCCTTGAGGGCGCCCGTCGGCTCGCCCGCGGCGTCCCGGACGATGATCCCGTTGACCGGGTCGGGCGTGTCGCGGGTGATGCCGGCCGCGGCGAGCGCCGCGCTGTTGGCCCAACCGGTGTGGCCGTCGTAGCAGTCCATCCAGGCCGGCCGATCGGGCACGACCGCGTCGAGCTGCTGGCGCGTCGGGAGGCCGCCCGGGAACGGGACGTACATCCAGCCGCGGCCGAGGACCCACGGGGCCTCGGGGCGGGCGGCGGCATGGGCGCGGATGCGCTCGAGGATCGCGTCGACGCGCTCGAGGCCGAAGAGGTCGACGTCGTCGAGCGACCGCGCGCCGCTCAACAGGTGGACGTGGGCGTCCTCGAAGCCGGCCACGATGAGCCCGCCGTGGGCGTCCACCGTCGCCGCGGCCTCTCGCCACTCGCGACGCGCGTCCTCGTCAGTGCCGAGCCAGACGATCCGGCCGTCGGCGACGGCGACGGCGGTCGGAGCGCCGGCCGGGAGCGAGCCGTCGTCGGAGCCGGTCGGCGGTCGCTCGCCGGGTCCGAAACCGCGGAAGACTCGACCGCCAAGGACGAGAAGGTCGGCTCGCATCCGCGGATCGTAGGGGCGGCCGGCGGACCCGGGCAACGAGGTTGCAAGTCGGCGAGGCGAAAGCCCGACGACGCGTCGTGACGCCGCGCGCGCCACGATCGCACCCCCAGGTCGCCGGGTCGCGACCTCTCGAGCCGATCGCGGAGGTGTTGCATGGAGCGCCAGGACGAGAACATCGGCTGACGCCGAGCGACGGGGCGCCGGCCGGGGTCGCCCGGCCGGCGCCGCTCTATGTCGACGTGCTCCCGCCGCGCGGGCCGCGCCGGACCGACTCGTCCACGAGCCGGACGAGTCGCTCCTTCACGACCGGCCACTCCGCATCGATCACGCTGTACCAGGCGGAGTGACGCATCCGGCCCTCGGGCATGACCATGTGGTTGCGGAAGATCCCCTCGAAGGTCGTGCCGATCCCGAGCAGCGCGACCCGTGCCGGCTCGTTGAGCGAATCGGTCTTGAACTCGACCCGGCGGCAGCCGAGCCGCTCGATCGCGTGCTGGAGCATCAGGAGCTTCGCCTCGCGGTTGACGCCGCTCCGCTGCCACGCCTTCCCGACCCAGGTCCAGCCGATCTCGAGGCGGCGGTGCTCCATCGCGATGTTGAGATAGCGGCTGCTGCCGATCGGCCGGCCGGAGGAGCGCTCGACCGTCACGAAGGGCAGGTCCGTGCCGGCAGCCTGCGCCTCGAGCGCGGCGCGGATCCAGGCCTCGAGCCCTGCCCGGTCGGTCGGTCGCGCCAGCGTCCACTGCCAGATCGTCGGCTCGAAGGCGACCTCGGCGAGGCCGTCGAGGTGGTCGAGCGACATCGGCTCGAGCCGGACGATGCGGCCTGCGAGGGTCGTCGGCGTGAGCCGTTGCGGATCGGGCATCAGGGCAGGGGGTCCGGGGTCTTCGGCGACGAGCGCTTCCGTGGCGACGGCCGGGGATCCGGGGCCGCCGGCTCGCGCCGCGGCGAGCGCGCCGCCGCCGCCCGGCGGGCTCGTGGCGCCGGCGCGAGGAGCTCGCGGAGCCGGTCGACGCGGTAGCCGGCCTCGTCGGCGCCGATGGCGAGCTTCGAGATCACGGGCCAGGCATCGGGCGCGCCGTCGATCCGGTCGAGGAGCAACGCCCAGTCGAGCAGCTCGCGCCACTCCTCGCGCCCGAACCACTCGGTGTCCTCCCAGGCGTTGACCCGGAGGAACGTCCGGAGCTCCGGGTGGGCGAGCCACGCCTCGACCAGCCGCCGGGCCCGATCGGCGGTCGTGCGCCCGCCGACGTTCGATGGCCGCGGCAGCGTCAGCAGCGTCCGGATCCGCTCGCTTGCGGCGCGCGCCGCCGGGTTCTCGAGGCCCGCGTCGACGAATCCGCCGGCGACGGCCGCCCGAAGCCGCAGCTCGTCGAACCAGGCTCGCGCCGTCTCGCCGACCGGCCCGCTCGCCAGGCGACCGAGCGGCTCGACGACTGCCCAGCCGGCGAGCACCGCTCGGTGCCACGGCTCGCGGAACGCGGCGGCGACTGGGTCGTGCTCCTGCCGCAGCGACGCGCCGCGCTTCGCCGCGACCGTCGACCAACCGGCCGCGATTGCCCGGAGCCGATCCACCGCAGCGGTTGCGACCGCGTCGGGGTCGCCGGACGCTCCCGTGACCTCGGCGACGCGCTCGGCGAAGGCCCGAGCCGGCGAGGCGACCGCGTCGATGTCGGTGGCGCTGCCCTGTCGGACGAGGTCCGCGAACCGCGGATCGGCGAGCACGCGGCCGAGCGCCGAATGGACCGGCTCGAGCTCCATCTCGCGGAGCGAATCGTCGAGGCTGGGCACGCCGCGGCCCAGCAGGCGATCGCCGAGTCGCCGCCACACGCCGACGGGATCGTGGATCTCGCGGAACTCCCAGAAGACGTGGCCCTTGTACGCGTCGAGCTGCACCCAGAGTCCGCCGCCGGCCAGCTCGGTCGCCGGGCGCAGGTACTCGAGCCCCGATCGCCCGTCGCGGAAGGCGACGAAGCGATCGTCGCCGGTCGCCTCGATCTCGAGGGCCTCGGCAAGCGTTCGGCGGTGGAGGACCTTCGAGCCGTCGGGACGCTTGACGGCGAACGCCGCGGAATCGCGGATGCGTCCGGCCGTCGATCCGAACCGGTTGTGGTAGACGACGAGCGAGCGGGTCGCGCCGCGGCCGTTCGAGTAGGCCAGCACGTTCTCGTCGACCGAGCCGTCGTCGCGGACGAAGTCGAACAGCGTGAAGTCCTCCGCGCCGGCGAACCATGCCCGTCGATGGAGGAGGGGAAAGATCTCACGCTCGTGCCGCTCGACGAGCCACGGATCGGGCTGCTCGGCCATGAACGCGCGGCGGAACTCCATGCCGTACTTCTCGCTGAAGCCCTCGACCTGGCCGTGGCCGAGCATCGGCAGCCCCGGCATCGTCGCGAGCAGCGTCGCGACGCCGAAGTACTTGTCGTCCTTCCCGAACTGCTCGACCGCGGTCTTCTCGTCCGGGTTGCTCATGAAGTTCACGTAGCGCTTGAGGATCTCGGGGTCGAACTCGAGCGTGTCCTTCACGACCCGCCGATACCCCGCGTTGTCCTCGTCGCGAAGCATGTGCATGAACGCGCTGTTGTAGACACGGTGCATCCCGAGCGTCCGGACGAAGTAGCCCTCGAGGAGCCAGAACGCCTCGGCGAGGAGCAACGTGTCGGGCGCCTCCGCCGCCACGCGGTCGACGACGTCGCGCCAGAACTCGCGCGGCATCGCGGCGTCGAACGCAGCCCGCGGAAGGGCGTGCTCGGCGCGCGAGGGAATGGCGCCGCCGGCGCCCGGCTCGGGATACCAGAGCCGCTCGATGTGCTTCTTCGCGAGGACCATCGCGGCGTCGAACCGGATGATCGGCGAGCGTCGCGCGACGTCGACGATCGTCCGGATGACCGCCTCGCGGACGTCGGCCTTCAGGTAGTCGAGCTGGGCCGTGTCGTTCCAGGGGAAGCTCGTCCCGTCGTTGCCGTGATAGACGTAGCGACTCTCGCCGGTCCAGCGATCGAGGCGCCGAAAGACGACGGCCGCGTCGGAAGAGTCGTAGTAGTGGTCCTCGAGGAAGATGCCGACACGCTCGTCGGACGAGAGGTCCGGCCCGTTGAAGGTGTACGCCGGGTAGGGCGGCTCGGGCAGCGACAGGAACCAGTCGGGGTGGTCGACGACCCAGCGCGAGTCGATGCCCATGTGGTTGGGGACCATGTCGCTCGCCATGCGGATGCCGCGATCCGCCGCGCGCGCCTTGAGTCTCGCGAACGCATCCTCGCCGCCGAGGTCGTCGGCGATCCGGTACTCGTCGAGCGAGTAGGCCGAGGCAACGGCGTCGGCGTTGCCGCGCAGCTGCTTGATGCGTTGCGACGCCTTCGACCGCTCCCAGAGCCCGATCAGCCACAGGCCGGTCACGCCCCACGACGCAAGCCGGTCGAGCTCCTCGTCCGGAATGGCGTCGAGGGTCCGGACGTCGCGCGAGTAGCGGCGCGAGAGCTGGTCGAGCCAGACGTACGTGCTCTTCGAGATGAGGACCACGCGGGGCATCCAGTCGGAGTCCCAGCTGAAGCGCTCGGGCTCAGCGTCGAGTCCGGCGAACTCCGGCGACTCGGCCCGGCCCGGCCCGCCACCCCCGAACCGCAGGTGGAGCGCCCGCTCCTCCTCGGCGATCGTGTCGAGCGCGAGCAGCAGCCTGTCGACGAGCCCGAGCTCGCGCAGGAGGTCCGCCCAGTGCTCTCGGATGTAGCGGAGCTGGCCGGCGAGCGACGTCGGCGCGGCCGCGATCGGAGCGCGCAGCATCGTGACGAGCGGGTCGCCGCCCTCGACGACCGGCGGACCGGCGTCGAGGACCGCCGTGAGCCGTTCGACGAGCGTTGGGTAGTCCGTGCCCGATGCGAGCGGCGCGGCGTCGAACAGCTCGCGCAGCGGCTCGGCCGCCGGGTTGTCGTTCGTCAGCGCCAGGAGCAGCAGCTCCTCGAGCGCATCGTCGGCCGTCGCGGCCCCGCCGTCCGCCTGGGCGCCGTCCGGGAACTCCGCCGCGAACCGCCCGAGCACGCGCGCGACGCGCTCCGCGCCGAGCTCCTCGTCGAGCACCGCGCGCGCACGCTCGATGGCGCCCGGGTCGATTCGCTCGTCGACGCGCCCGACGACGTGGTGGTAGATCTCGTGGATGAGCCCGAGCGCACCGAGCTCGCCGGCTGCGATGGTCGGTGCACCCGGCGCGTCGCCGCGGGCGCGAACCTCGTTCATCTGCGCCGCGAGCCGTCGCGCGCCCGCCAGGTCGCCGATGACGACCGTGCCGCGCAGGCCGAAGAGCGCGCGACCCAGCCGGTAGCGCCGCCGCGCGGCCCGGGAGACGTGAAGCTCCTTCACCGCCGGAAGGATGTCACGCAGGGGCCGGCACCGCCTCCGCCGCCGCCTCGGCGGCACGCGTCGCGTACACGCGTTCGATCGCCCGCCGCAGGAACTCGAGTCCGGCCGGGTCGAACTCGTATGTCCAGGCGCGGATCCGCTCGCGTCGCGAGAAGCGCCGCTCGAGGCCTTCGGCGAGCGCCTGGCGCGACATGAGGATGACGTCCGCGGTCCGATCGACGACCGCGAGATCGTCCTCGGAGCCGATGGTCGCCGAGACGAGGTCGATCCCCTTCGCGCCCGAGAGGGCGAGCGTCTCGGCGATGTTGTCCGTGCCGCGCTCCGAGGCGCACACGAGCCCGACGCGCGAGCCGGCCGGCAGGCCGGCGATCTCGTGGACGAGCTCGACGTAGCCCGGGCCGACGAGCATCGCGACCACCGGCGCGCGGCCGTGGACGAGCGCCTGCGCCTCGTCGGCGTGGAACGTCGTCGTGGCGACGAGGTCGTAGTGAAACCGGTCGAGCCGGTCGGGCAGATCGTCGAGGAGCGTGCCCTCCGCCTCGATGATGCCCGGGAACTCGTTGACCAGGCGCTCCGCGTCATAGCCGGCATCGGCGTTCGTGCACTCCGCGAACAGCACGCGGACGAGGGGGCCGGGCCGCTTCCGCTCGGTGGCGGCTGCGAACGTCGCGGCAGCCACCTCGTCGGCCGTGAAACCGGCGTGCGCG
>DATBKB010000007.1:0-10214 GCA_036556145.1 Candidatus Limnocylindrales bacterium
CGACTCGGTGTCCGGCGAGACGTTCGAGAGCGTGAACCCCGCGGACTGCCGCGACATTGTGGGGCGGTTCCAGGCGGGCACCAGGGCTGACACGGCGATGGCGATTCGTGCCGCCGAGATGGCCCTCCCGCGCTGGAAGGCCATGCCGGCGCCGAAGCGCGGCGAGATCCTCTACCGCTTCGGCCAGCTGATGGCGGAGAACAAGGAACGCCTGGCCCGCGCGATGACCCGCGAGATGGGCAAGGTCCTCGTCGAGGCGCGTGGCGACGTCCAGGAAGGCATCGACATCGCGTACCTCATGGCCGGCGAAGGCCGCCGGATGTTCGGCGACACGGTGCCGAGCGAGCTCCCCGACAAGTGGGCGATGAGCGTCCGCCAACCGATCGGCGTGGCCGGCATCATCACGCCCTGGAACTTCCCGATCGCGATCCCGTGCTGGAAGACGATGCCCGCGCTCGTCACCGGCAACACCGTCGTCTTCAAGCCGGCGACCGACACGCCACACTGCGCGACGCTCATCGTCGAGCTCATGGCCGACGCCGGCTTCCCGCCCGGCACCGTCAACCTCGTGACCGGCGGCGGCGAGGACGTCGGCAACGCGATCGTCGATTCGCCGGACGTGCCGGTCATCTCGTTCACCGGCTCCTCGGCCACGGGCAAGCGAATCGCCGAGCGCGCGGCGAAGCGCCTCAAGCGCATCAGCCTGGAGCTCGGCGGCAAGAACGCCGTCATCGTCCTGGCCGATGCGGATCTCGATCTCGCCACTGACGGCATCCTCTGGTCGGCGTTCGGCACGACCGGCCAGCGCTGCACCGCGTGCTCGCGGGTCATCGTCGAGGAGGCGGCGGTCGAGTCGGTCGTGGACCGGCTCGTAACTCGAGCCCGCCGGCTGAAGCTCGGCAGCGGGCTCGATGAGTCGATCGACGTCGGCCCGTTGATCAACGCCTCGGCCGTCGAGAAGGTCGCCGGCTACATCGACGTCGGCCGGCGCGAGGCGAAGCTCGTCACCGGCGGCGAGCGGGCGACCGACGGCGAGCTCGGGCACGGGCACTTCTTCGCGCCGACGATCTTCCGCGACGTCAAGCCGATGGATCGGATTGCGCAGGAGGAGATCTTCGGGCCGGTCCTGTCGGTCATTCCGGTCGCCGGTTACGCCGAGGCCATCACCGCGGCGAACCAGGTCCGCTACGGGCTGTCGGCGTCGATCTTCACGAGCGACGTGAACACCGCGTTCCGGGCGATGCGCGACCTCGAGACCGGGATCGTCTACGTCAACGCCGGGACGACCGGGGCCGAGACGCACCTGCCGTTCGGTGGCTGGAAGGAGACCGGCAACGGCCATCGGGAGGCCGGACACGCCGCGCTCGATACGTACACCGAGTGGAAGTCGATCTACGTCGACTTCAGCGGCCGGGTCCAGCGGGCGCAGATCGACAACCAGTGATCGGCCGGACGCGGGCGTGACGACGGAGCTGCCCGACCATGTCGCTCGCAATCGGGCGACGTGGGACGAGTGGGCGCCCGAGTACGTCGCCCAGGGCGAGCGAGCGTGGGAGCTCCAGCCCGGCGACGAGACGTGGGGCATCTGGGAGATCCCCGAGTCGGAGATCCACCTGCTCCCCGACGACCTCCGCGGCATCGACACGATCGAGCTCGGCTGCGGGACGGGGTACGTGTCGGCGTGGCTCGCTCGCCGCGGCGCGCGCCCGGTTGGGATCGACAACTCGGAGCAGCAACTCTCGACGGCGCGGCGGCTCCAGCGCGAGCACGGGATCGAGTTCCCGCTCCTCCACGGCAACGCCGAGGAGGTCCCGTATCCCGACGCGAGCTTCGACCTCGCGATCTCGGAATACGGCGCGAGCATCTGGGCCGATCCTCTCCGCTGGGTGCCCGAGGCCGCGCGCCTGCTTCGGCCGGGCGGGCGGCTCGTTTTCCTCGTGAACGGCACGCTCCTCATGCTGTGCATGCAGGACGAGGAGGACCCCGACCTGCCGGCGACGAACGAGCTCCGCCGTGCGTATCGGGGGCTTCATCGGCTCGAGTGGAAGAGCGATCGGTCGGTGAACTTCCACCTCGGCTACGGCGACTGGATTCGCCTGCTCCATCGCACCGGGTTCGAGGTCGAGGATCTCATCGAGCTCTGGCCTGCCGCGGAGGCGAAGTCGGAATACAAGTTCGTCACCCTCGACTGGGCTCGCCGCTGGCCGAGTGAGGAGGTCTGGAAGGCGCGCAAGCGCAGCTGATGTCGACGCCCACGCGCTGATGCCGACCCCGAAGCCGAGCGCCGGCCTCCTGCTCTACCGTCGGACCTCCGACGGGATCGAGGTCCTCCTCGCCCATCCCGGCGGGCCGATCTGGGCGAAGCGCGACGACGGCGCATGGAGCGTGCCGAAGGGCGAGCTCGAGGCCGGCGAGGCGCCGTTCGCCGTCGCGCGGCGAGAGTTCCGCGAGGAGACGAGTCACGAGCCACCCGACGGGGAGTGCCTCGCGCTTGGCGAGGTGCGCCAGAAGTCCGGCAAGGTCGTCATGGCCTGGGCGTGCGAGGGCGACCTCGACCCCGCGACCGCGGTGAGCAACCGCTTCGATCTGGAGTGGCCGCCTCGCTCCGGACGCTTCATCGAGATCCCGGAGGTCGATCGGGTCGAGTGGTTCGGGCCCGAGGAGGCCCGCCGCAAGCTCAACCCCGCGCAGGCCGCGTTCGTGGACCGCTTGCTGGACATGCTGTCGAGTCGCTGACTCCGGGCATGGTGCCCGGGCGCACAGTCCAGTGGGGTCGACAGCCGTTCGTGACGCCGCCAAGATGGCAGCGACGCGTTACCGGCGCCAGAGGGATATGTGGAGATGCGACGTCACCTGACCGTGGCGCTCCTCGTTTGCATGGTGGTGTCCGTGTCGTGGGCGAGTGTCGGCGCTCGTTCCGCCCGCGCTGCGGCTCCCAGTTGGACCTCGATGGTCGCCGAGCGAGGCGGCGTCCGGTACTTCGAGCTCGGCCCGGGCAACGTCCACCACCTACTCCTTCAGCCGCAAACCGGGTCGGCGATCAACTACCTCTCCGACGCGGCTGGCGCGTGGCATGGACACGCGCTCTTCGGGCAGGCCGGCGATCTCGCGCTGGACGCTGCCGGAAATCCGTACGCCGCGATGCGTACAGCGCAGAGAAACAACGATCCGCCCGTCCAGATCGCGACGAACGCGACCGGTACGTGGACGGCCGAGGACGTCATCCCGTACGGGACGGAGGGTGCCGGACGAGCGACATCGACACACATCGCTTTCGGCCCCGACGGGACGCTGCACGTCGCCTGGGTCATCGAACAGAAGTGGATCTACTACCGGGCCAAGGGACCGTCCGGATGGGGCGCCGTGGCCGAAGTCGACCCGGCGGCGCGGCCCGAACAAGGCACGTTTGGCGGCATGGATCTCGCCGTCGATGCGGCCGGCGTTCCGCACTTCCTCGTGTCGGGTTTCATGCCCAATACCCTGCCGGATGGGGTCGTCGAGCCGCCGTGCACGCGAGGAACGTATTGCCTCGTCGACATCGTGCTGGATGGCGCCGGAGACTGGTCGGTCACACCGCTGGGCATCGTTGCGGCTGCCGTTCGCGGGGCGCAGCGCTCGCCTTCTGGGTTGAGCGCCATTCTCCAGAGCGACACGAGCATTTCGTACGCCGCGAACACGGGCTCCGGTTGGTCCCTGGAGCCGGTCGCCTCGGTGAACGGCTACGTCGCGTCCCTCGACGAAACACCCACGGGACCGGTCATCTTCTTCTCGACGAGTGGTCAGGGCAACCGAAGGATTGATCGGGGGCCCTCGGGTTGGACCTTCACCGAACTGTCGACCTCCAACGATGCTTTTGCCCTCGGCGCGATCGACGACGCTGGCAACGCGCACGTTGCGTTCTCGAGAGCTCGCTGGTACGACCTGGGCGGCTATCTCGAAGATGCGTTTCTCATGGCTCCCGACGACTCCGCGCCCCAGGTCGGTGTGCCGGGAGCAGCTCCGCGAGTTGGAACCGCCATCGGGGCGACCGTGCCCACTGTCATTTCGTGGACGGCTCTCGACGACTTGTCCGGCGTCGCGCGCTACCAGCTGCAGCAACGAACCAACGGTGGCGCCTGGGTCACCCTGAGCTCGACACTCACCGCGCGGGCAGCGATCCGGAACCTCACCCCCGGGACGACGACATACCAGTTCCGGGTACGAGGCTGGGACCGCGCGGGGAACGCCAGCGCCTGGGCTGAGGGCCCGGCGTTGCGAGCCTCCCGGTATGAGGAGACGAGCGCTCTCGTTCGGTACGGTGGGACGTGGCGGCGACAAGCCAGCAGCGGCGCCTCAGGTGGCGCGACGAAGTACGCCACGGCGCGGAACGCGTCGGCCACCTTCACAGTGAACGGCCGCGCGTTTGCATGGGTTACCCCGAAGGGGTCGAGCCGAGGATCCGCGAAGGTCCTCGTGGACGGAGTTTGGCTGGCCACCGTGAATCTCTATCGGTCCTCGACTCTGCCCCGGGTGATTGCGTACTCCATCCAGTGGCCCTCGACCGGCACACACACGATCAAGATCCTGCTCCTTGGAACAAGCGGGCATCCGAGGGTCGACGTCGACGCCTTCGTGGTCCTCCGTTGACAGATGCCGATTCCGCGCGACGGGCGTAGGATGGCTCTCGCCTGAGGCGCGCGGCAGGGGAAAGGGGGCGCGAGGCATGGCAGGCTTGGTGGAGGCGCCGCGGCGCGGTCGGCTCGAGGGATCGGGCGAGGACCTGATGGCCCGTGCCCGCGAGGCGATCGACCGCGCCAGGTTGGTCCGCGAGGAAAGCCGCGAGACGAGCCTTCGCGCGGAAGAGGCCGTCGAACGGGTCCGCCGCGACCAGGAGCGACGCCGCTCCTAGACGGCGTCGGAACCTCGTCGAAATCGCTCTGTCGGGACGCGACTGGGCGCGAATCGCCACGTCATCGGGTACCATGCCCGACTCGTGGGCCCGTAGCTCAACGGTAGAGCAAGTGACTCTTAATCACTTGGTTGAAGGTTCGAATCCTTCCGGGCTCACCACTGTCCTCTCTCGGGACATCGTGGACGGCTCCCGACGCCAGCAGCAGCAGGATCGGCAGGAGGGCCAGCCGCGGGATCACAGCTCGACGTAGACCTTGATTGCGTCGTCGTCTTCGCGCAATCGCCCGATCATCTCGCCATAGCCGTCAAGCCCCCCGATCGGCGTCGTCAGCAGTGATCCCAGCCAGCCCGGATAGGCCGCCTCGGCGCGCAGCAGGTCGGCCACGCCCGTCACGAAGTCGTCGCGGTGGGCGTTCACGGTCCCGACCATGACCTTGTTGCCGAGGACGAACCCGAGGTTGATCCGGTCGGCCCGGACCTCGGTCGTCCGGTTCTCGCCCGTCACGCTCGTCAGCACGAGGACGCCGTTCGACGCGAGCACGTCGGCCGCCTGGAACGCAAGCGGGCTGTAGCCGCTGGCCTCGATGACGAGATCCGGCGCGCCCGACCGGTCGCAGACCTCGGTCAGCGTCGAGCGCGACGACGAGACATAGCGCGCGCCGATCGCCTCGGCCAGACGGGAGTTGCGGTACGGCGGCACGCGACGGGAATACACGATGACGTCGAGGCCGCGAAGCCGCAGCGCAAGGGTCGCCAGCAGCCCGATCGACCCGGCGCCGACCACGACCGCCCGCCGCGGCTCCCAGACGCGCATCCGGCGCTGGATCTCGAAGGCCTGGCGGATGCCCTTCTCGACGATCGACAGCGGCTCGAGGAGCACGCCGACCTCGGCCAGCACTTCCGGCAGCGGCACGAGGTAGGCAGCGTCGTCGACGTACGATTCGGCGAGGAAGCCGTGCAGCCGGTTGATGCCGCGCTCGCGCACCTCCGGATCGGTCGTCATGTCCTGGAGGCCGATCCGGTCGTAGATCGAGCCGCCTGGCCGGCGGACGGTCGCCACCACGAGCGCCCCTTCGCGAGCCCAGTCCGGCGCCCCGGCGCCCGCCGCGGCGACGCGGCCGAGGCTCTCGTGGCCGATGATGAGGAAGTCGTCGCCCTCCGGTGGCGCGCCGAAGAGGGCGTCGACGATCTCGCGATCCGTCCCGTCGACGCCGACGCGGACGACGTCGACGAGCACGCCCCGGCCGTCCGGGATCTCTTCGACGGAGGGCGCGGGAACGTCGCGGAGATGGAGCGAGTCGCGTTTCCCCGGGAGGACGGCAACCGCCTGCATTCGACGATTGTCGACGATGGCTATCCCGCGGGCCTATCCAGGGGGAGGTGTGCTCAGCCCGCCTGGCGACCGTGCAGCTGTTGGTGGCGGATTCGATCGAGGGTCGCGCTGTGGAGACGGCGGCGGCGACCCGGGCTGACGGCCGGCGGGCGGCGCCGGCCGCCTCGGTCGGCGCGGCGCGCCGCCTCGGTGACGTCGAGCGGCACCCGGAAGATCGCCCGCTCGATGTCATGCAGCTCGGCGTCGGCCGCGTGCCACGACTCGCTGAAGCGCTCCTCGCGGTCACGCCGGGCGCGTGTCGTGAGGAGCCGCTCGAGCAGCCGCCTCGTCATCGCCGATTCGCCGTGTCGCATCCGGACGGTCCTCTCTCCGTCGGCCCGTTGTCGTCTGAACGGCCCCCGGCATCGCCGAATCGACCGGAGGCGCCTGGCCACATCCTCGTGGTTTGCCCGTCGCGTCCCGCTCACGCCCGCCGCCCGCCGCATTACGGGAGCGCAGCGATCGGCGGCGAGCTTGGGCTGGCGCGATCCACGCGAGTCACGCAGGCACCGCGCCGCGTGCTAGGCTGAGCCCGTCCTTTACGGCCGGTCCTGTGAGGCCGGCGAACCGGTCCCGTGAGGCCGGAAAGGAGGCTCGACCAACGATGCTGTGCCGCGCCACCGTGCCCCGACGGCCGGTGGCGTTTCTGTTGCCATCCGGCCACCGACGGAACACTCCGTGATCGCCGCGCCGCGCGCCGAAGCCGTCGTCGATGCCCGGATCGGCGCACGCGGACGGGCGCTGCTCGCGCTCGAGGACGGCACGGTGTTCCCCGGTGTCGCGTTCGGGGCCGATGTCAGCGCGGGCGGGGACCTTGTCGTCAACACGAGCCAGACCGGGTACCAGGAGGTCTGCACGGACCCGTCGTACGCCGGCCAGGTCGTCGTCATGACATACCCGCTCATCGGCAACTACGGTCGCCTCGTCGACGACGACCAGTCGGTGCGACCGTGGCTCCGCGGGCTGGTCGTTGGCCACGCGACGGCGGCGGTCCTCGACGACGCGCGCCAGCTGGCAACACTCCTGCGCGAGAACGGCATCCCGGCCATCGCCGGCATCGACACGCGCGCGCTGGCCCGACACCTTCGAACCACCGGCAGCCTGCGGGCGATCATTACCGCCCCCGGCGACGTCGAGCGCTCGGCCGCGATCGAGGCAGCGACCGCCACCCCGCGCTGGGAGGGCATCGACTTCGTGGGCCAGGTGTCGCCGGCGAGCATCACCGAGATCGGCGACGCCGCCGACGGCGGCCCGCTCGTGGCGATCCTCGACTTCGGACTCAAGGCCAACATCGTGCGCTCGCTCCGCCGGCGCGGCGTCCGGGTACGGGTGCTGCCGCACACGGCGACCGCCGCGGAGGCGCTCGCGCGCGACGTCGACGGCCTCGTCCTCTCACCCGGCCCGGGCGATCCGGCCCGGCTCGCCGGGCCGGTGGCGCTCGCGAGGGCGGCGGTCGACGACGGCCGGCCGCTCCTTGGGATCTGCCTCGGCCACCAGATCGTCGGCCGCGCGGCGGGTGCGGAGACGCGACGTCTCCGCTTCGGCCACCACGGCGCGAATCATCCCGTCCGCGACGTCGGCACCGGCGTCGTCCAGGTCACGGCGCAGAACCACGAGGTCGAGGTCGTCGCGGGGACACTCGATCCGAACAGCGGTTTCGCGGTCAGCCAGGTGAATCTGAACGACGGGTCGGTCGAGGGGCTGCGCCACCGCGACAAGCCGATCGAAACCGTTCAGTACCACCCCGAAGGCGCGCCCGGTCCGCTCGATGCGCTCGCCGTCTTCGACCGGTTCGTCGCTGCCGCCGAAGCGCGCGCCGCGAGATGAGCCGGCCCCGAACCGCGCTCATCCTCGGCTCGGGGCCCGTCGTCATCGGCCAGGCGGCCGAGTTCGACTACGCCGGCACCCAGGCCTGCCGCGCACTGCGTGACGAGGGTGTCCGGACGATCCTCGTGAACTCGAACCCGGCGACGATCATGACCGACCCCCAGGTTGCCGACGTCGTCTACCTCGAGCCGTTGACCGTCGACGCCGTGACTGCGGTCATCGAGCGGGAGCGACCGGACGGACTGCTCGCGGGCCTGGGCGGCCAGACCGCGCTGAACCTCGCGACGCAGCTCGCCGATGCCGGCGTGCTGGCGCGCTACGACGTCGAGCTGCTTGGCACGCCGCTCGAGGCGATCAGGATGGCCGAGGATCGCGAGCTCTTCCGCGACCTGCTCGACCGCATCGGCCAGCCGTACGCGCCGTCCGCCATCGTCGAAGGCGCGACGCCCGACGAGCGCCGTGCGTCCGCGGACGACGCCCTTGCCGCGATCGGCCTGCCGGCGATCGTCAGACCCGCCTTCACCCTCGGTGGCACCGGTGGTGGGATCGTCGAGACCGAGGAGGCCTACCGGGAGCGTATCCGTGGTGGACTCCGCGCCAGCCCCATCGGCCAGGTGATGGTCGAGCGCTGCCTCGTCGGCTGGCAGGAGATCGAGTACGAGGTGATGCGCGACGCCGACGACACGTGCATCGCCGTGTGCTCGATGGAGAACGTCGACCCGCTCGGCATCCACACGGGCGATTCGATCGTTGTCGCGCCGGTCCAGACGTTGACGGACGCGGTCCACCAGCGACTCCGCAGCGCGGCGCTCGCGATCATCCGCGCGCTCGGTGTCGAGGGTGGCTGCAACGTCCAGTTCGCGCTCTCGCCCGACTCGACGGAGTACGCGGTCATCGAAGTGAACCCGCGCGTCTCCCGCTCGTCGGCGCTCGCGTCGAAGGCGACGGGCTATCCGATCGCCCGCGTCGCGGCGCAGATCGCCGTCGGTCGCCGCCTCGCGGAGATCCCGAACGCGATCACCAAGACGACGGTGGCGGCGTTCGAGCCGGCCCTCGACTACGTCGTCGTGAAGCTGCCGCGCTTTCCCTTCGACAAGTTCCCGACGGCGGATCGCTCGCTCGGATCGCAGATGAAGGCGACCGGCGAGGTGATGGCGATCGATCGGACGTTCGGCTCGGCGCTGAACAAGGCGCTGCGGGGTCTCGAGCAGGCCGGCGCCGGGCCGCTGGCCGAGGATCCGAACTGGGGTCCGACGCTCGACCGGCTCGCCGCGGCCTTCGGCGCTGGCGGGGACGCCGGCGGTGGGGCCGGCGGTGATGCCGACGTCGAGAACGCGACGCTCCTGCGCGGCTTCCTCGCGCCGTCCGACAGCCGGCTGTGGCGGATCCTCGGGCTGCTGCGGCGCGGCGTTCCCGAGCGGGTCATCCGCGACACGACCGGGATCGCCCCGTGGTTCGTCGCGGAGCTCGCCCGGAACGTCCGGCTCGAGGCCGACGTGCGTACGCTCGGCGCCCGACTGGGCGATCCCGCGGACGACGAGGCCGCGACGCTGCTCGCGACGGTCAAGCGCGCCGGGTTCGGCGATCGGGAGCTGGCAGCCCTCGCCGCCGTCTCGCCGGAGGAGGTGCGGGAAGCGCGGCTCGCCCTCGGCCTTCGGCCGGGCTACGCGATGGTCGACACGTGCGCCGCGGAGTTCGCCGCGGAGACGCCGTACTTCTACTCGACGTACGCCGCCGCGGGCTCGCCGCCGGAGGCGCCGCCGGTCGATCGACCCGCCGCCCTCGTCATCGGCAGCGGCCCGGTCCGGATCGGGCAGGGGATCGAGTTCGACTACTGCGCCGTCCAGGCGGCCGACACGCTCCGCCGAGCGGGCTGGCAGGCGGTGATGATCAACTCGAATCCGGAGACGGTCTCGACCGACTTCGACGCCTCGTCGCGGCTCTACTTCGAGCCGCTCGACCCGGAGAGCGTCCGCTCGGTCGTCGACGCGGAGACCGCGGATGGCGGCGCCCCGCTTCCGGCGATGGTCGCGTTCGGCGGCCAGACGCCGCTGAACCTCGCGGCGCCGCTCGCCGCAGGCGGCGTGCCGCTGCTCGGCAGCGACCTCGAGGCGATCGACCAGGC
>DATBKB010000008.1:0-3204 GCA_036556145.1 Candidatus Limnocylindrales bacterium
TCGCTTCTGGCTCGGCCTCGGTGCCGGCGAGGCGCTCAATGAGCACATCCTCGGCGGGGAGTGGCCGGAGATCGGGACGCGGTCGGCGATGATGTTCGAGTCGGTGGAGATCATCAACAAGCTCTTCACCGGCCAGGTGACGAAGCACCGGGGCGAGCACTTCAAGCTCGAGTCGGCCCGCCTGTACACGCGACCCGATGAGCCCGTGAAGGTCTACGTCGCCACCGCGGGGCCGCTCAACGCGAGGAAGACCGGCAAGTTCGCCGACGGGATGATCACCGTCGGCGCGGCCGACGAGAAGATCGACATGCTGTGGGCCAAGTTCGACGAGGGCGCCCGCGAGGCCGGCAAGGATCCGACCGGGATGCCGAAGCTCCTGCAGCTCCACCTCAGCTGGGCGCGCACCGACGAGGAGGCCACCGACAACGCGGTCAAGGAATGGCCGAACGGCGGCATGCCCTTCCCGAAGCAGGACATCAAGAACCCCGAGGACTTCGCCGCGATGGCGAAGCTCGTCAGGCCCGAGGACTTCAAGAACCGGGTGCTCATGACGTCAGACTTGGCGAAGCACACGGCGCAGATCCAGCACTACGTCGACATGGGCTTCGACGAGATCCACCTGCACAACGTCGGCCGCAACCAGGCCGAGTTCATCGAGGTCTTCGGCAAGGAGGTCCTGCCGGCGCTCCGGCTCGGTGGACGGGAGAAGGAGAAGGCCGCGGCCGGTCGCGGGGGCGACGGCCGCCGGAGCTAGGCCGGCCGGCGGAAGCCAGGCCGGCCGGGGAGCCGCGGGCCCTCAGGCGGTGGCCGAGGCGACGATCGTCGAGCGGCGGGAGGCGAAGGGTCGGGCGAGGGCGTCACCGAGTCGGCCGATGATGCGGGTCGGCCGCGCGCGGCCCCAGGCGCCCGTCAGGTGCCCCACCGTTTGGACATGTATGTCCTCGAAGCCGGCTGACGTCAGGGCGCCGCGAACCGCGGCGACGTCGTTGCAGGCGCCGACGAGCGGGTGCGCGTCGGCGGCGGACGCCTTGACGAGGCGCTGGAGTCGGGCGCGAACCGAGGCGGGGACCGTCAGGTAGGCCGCCACGAAGGGGTGGCGGCGGTTGACGGTCGTGATGACGAGCCGGCCGCCGGGTCGGAGCCACGTCCGCATGTTGCGGAAGGCCGCGGCGGGATCGGTGAAATGCTCGACCGTGAAGTTCGAGAGGATCACGTCGAACGAGCCCGCGGGAAAGGCCGCGGTGTCGGCGCACAGGTCCGCGGCCGCGAACTCGTCGAGGTAGGGGAGCGTGCCCGCGGACGGCGGGTGGATGTCCGCGCCGACGAGCCGCATGATCCGCGGGCGGAACGGCCGCAGCAGCGAGGCGCGGCCGCAGCCCGCGTCGAGCACCGCGACGCCGTCCGTGCCGTTTCGCCGTTCCGCGGCCGCGATCGCCTCGTCGAGCAACGACCAAACGATGTGATGGATGGGGGCGCGCGTGGGCCGAGTCGCGGCCGCCGTCACCACGCCGTGGCGGTGCTCGCCTCGGCGATCCCCTGGGCCTCGAGCCAGCGCTCGGCGTCGATCGCCGCCTTGCAGCCGTCGGCCGCCGCGGTCACCGCCTGCCGGTATCGGTGGTCGTGGGCGTCGCCCGCGATGAACACGCCATCGATCTTCGAGCGGGTCTCGTCGTGGACGACGAGGTAGCCCGCCTCGTCGACCTCGAGCCAATCGCGGAAGACGTCGGTGTTCGGCTTGTAGCCGATGGCGACAAAGAGGCCCTCGATCGGCATCTCGCGGCGCGCGTCGGTCTGCGTGTCACGGAGGACCAGGCCCTCGACCTTCGCCTCGCCGAGGACCTCCTCGACCGCGGTGTTCGGGACGATCTCGATCTTGGGGTTCGCCTTCGCCCGGTCGACCATGATCTTGCTGGCCCTGAACGCGTCGCGGCGGTGGAGGAGGGTCACCTTCTTCGCGAAGCGGGTCAGGAACGTGGCCTCCTCGAAGGCCGTGTCGCCGCCACCGACGACCGCGATCTCGCGGTCCCGGAAGAAGAAGCCATCGCAGGTCGCGCAGGCCGACACGCCGCGGCCCCGCAGCCGCGTCTCGCTCTCCAGCCCGAGCCAGAGGGCCGACGCGCCCGTCGCGACGACGACCGAGTCGGCCGTGTACTCGGTGCCGCGCGCCCAGATCCGGAACGGCCGGCCCGAAAAGTCGACGCGCTCGACGTCGACATCGACGATCCGGGTCCCGAACCGAACCGCCTGGGCCCGGAACTTGTCCATGAGCTCGGGGCCCTGGATGCCGTCGGGGAAGCCCGGGTAGTTCTCGACGTCGCTCGTGATCATCAGCTGGCCGCCGGGCACCGAGCCGGCGAGGACGATCGGGTCGAGGTTGGCCCGGGCGGCGTAGATGGCGGCCGTGAGGCCGGCCGGCCCCGAGCCGATGATCAGCAGCTTCGAGTGGCGCCGGTTGTCGTCCTCGTCCTGGGGCGGGGGAGTCCTGCCCGGGATGACGGTCGCCGCCGAGCCGGCGCCGCCCGCGTCGCCGCCGAAGTCGATTGCCAGCCCGCCGAAGCCCCCCAGGCCCCCGCCCGAGCCGCGGGCAGAGCCGGCGCCCGAGCCGGCACCGGAGCCGTTCCGATCGTCGCCAGGGCCCGCCGAGGCCGAGGCCGCGGAGGGGCCGCCCGCGGAGGCGTCAGCCGCGGACGGGGTCGAGGAGGCCTTCGAGTTCGTCATCGAGCGTCAATCCTACCACGCCACGCATACCCCCTAGGGGTATATTCGGAAATGCGGGAGTATCGTCTGACGGCCCGGGAGTATGGCCGATTCGTGCGTGATTCGTGCGGGAATCGAGCGCGAGCCCAGGGGTCGCCGCGCCCACGATGCCCTGTTGGAGATCGTTGGACGCATCCGCAACGATCGGCGGGTTGTTGCGCTTGCGTCAAAGCATCTCCAACATCGCCGCGTGGGCGCTGAGGCCGACCAAGCCCGGCGGGCCACCCGGGGGCCGAAGCCGTCACAGCGGCTGGACGGCCGGGATGACCTCGCGGCCGATCGTCTCGATGTGCCGGAGATCCCAGACGTCCCGGAGCGAGAAGATCACGTGCTGGGCGCCGGCGTCGGCGAGCTCGCCGAACCAGTCGACGACCTGGGCCGGGGCGTGCCGCTTGAGGTCGACCGACTGGAGCGTCGAGCGCTCGATCTCCTCGAACGGCCGCCCGA
>DATBKB010000009.1:0-6843 GCA_036556145.1 Candidatus Limnocylindrales bacterium
GTCAGGCCCTTGGCCATCGTCATGAGATCGGGCACGACGTCCCAGTGGTCGACGGCGAACCAGTGGCCCGTTCGGCCGAAGCCGGCCATGACCTCGTCGGCGACCATGAGGATGTCGTACTTGTCGCACAGGGCGCGGACACCGGCGATGTAGCCGTCCGGCGGCACGAGCACGCCGTTCGTGCCGACGACGGTCTCGAGGAAGACCGCGGCGATCGTGTGCGGGCCCTCGTAGCGGATGACGTCCTCGAGGCCGCGCAGGCTCTCCTCGACCGGCCGCGGCTCCTTCTCGCCCCAGCGATGCGTGTCCGGGTAGCGGACGACGCCGACGAGGCCCGGCTCGTTCGGCCAGCGACGCGGATCGCCGGTGAGCGTCATCGCCCCGAACGTCGCGCCGTGATACGAGCGATAGCGGGCGAGGACCTTGTAGCGGCCCGTGTAGTGGCGGGCGAGCTTGATCGCGTTCTCGATCGCCTCGGCGCCGCCGAGGGTGAAGAAGACCTTGTCCATGTCGCCGGGCAGGATCTCGGCCATCTTCGCCCCGAGCCGGGCCCGGATCTCGGTCGCGAAGGCCGGCTGGACGTACTGGAGCTTCATCGCCTGCTCGGTGATCGCGTCGATCACGCGGCGATCGCCGTGGCCGATGTTGACCGACATCAGCTGGCTGTTGAAGTCGAGGATCCGGTCGCCCTCAGGCGTGTAGAGGTAGACGCCCTCGGCACGGTCGATGGCGATCGGGTCGATCTGCCCCTGGACCGACCAGGAGAAGAACGTGTGGGCCCGCGACAGGGCGACGATCTCCTGGCTCGTCATCCGGCCGGACGCGGTGCTGATGCCCATCGGTCCCACCTCTGCTCACGGGGCGGATCCCCGGGGGCCGACATTACAGCACACGCGAACGGGCGCGGCGCCGGCGAAGCCGGGCCGCGCCCGCGGTGTGGCTCGAGGGTGGGTCAGCTTCGACCGGTCGTCCGGCGGCCTCCCTGCGGCTGCTGGCGGTGCTGGCCCTGGCGGCCGGACTGCTGGGCCTGCTGGCGGGCGCCGTCGGTCTGCGAGTCGCGCGCCGTGCGCTCGGCCTGGCGGGCCTTGCGCTCGGCCTCGGTCATGACCTCGGAGGCGGCCGACTGCGCCTGGCCGACGAGGTCGTCGCGGATGCCGCCGAACGCCTCGCGCTCCGGCTTCGTCGCCGGCAGGACCATCCCCACGGCCGCACCGGCGGCGAAGGCGGCCACGGCCGCCCCGATCGGGTTCTGCTGGACCATCCGGCCGGCATCGCGGCGGACGTCCCCGACGATGCCCTGCACCTGCCGGCCCGCCTGGTCGGCGGTCTGGCCGACCTGACCGGCGAGCTCATTTGCCTTGCGGCCGACCTCGTCGGCCGTTCGGTTGACCTTCTGGGCGGCGTCCTCCGCGGTCTGCCCGATCTTGTCGGTGGTGCTCCGGCCGGTCGTGTCGTAGCGGCCGTACTCGGCGGTACGCCAGCCCTCCGGGGACTCGCGCTCGTACAGGCGAGTGCCCTCGTAGGTCGAGCTCGAGACGCTCGAGCGGTTCATCCAGAGCCACGCCGCGCCGATGCCGACCATGGCGGCCGGGATCGGGTTGCGGCGGATCATCTGGATGACCATGTCGCCGGTCTCCTGCGCCGCCTGTCCGGCGTTGCTCACGATCTCGTTGGCGGTGGTTGCCATGTCGTCGACCTTTGCCTCCACTTTTCCGACGGTTGCGTCGCGGATCGACTGCTTCGTGTCGGCGACGACCTTCTTCGGGTCGAGCCGATCGCCGATCTCGTCGACGGTGCTGGTCATGCCCTCGCGGGTGTCCTCGATCTCCATGAGGAGCACATCGACCTCGTCGGGCTTCCGCCCGCGGGGCGTCGACCGGGCGGCCGTCCGCGTCGGCCGCTGGACCGGCCGGCGCGTTGTCCCGCTCGATCGGGCGTTTCGTCGCTGCTGCGTCACTTCACCTGCTCCTTCGCCCACTGGGCGTCGTCCTTCAGCGTCTCGATCGTCGCCTCGGGGGCGAGCCGGGCCTGCGCCAGGTTCGTCCGGCCTCGCCAGACAAGGAACCCGCCGGTGGCGCCGACGATGGCCGCGACCACAAGGGCAGCCATCCACGGATCGACGCCCTGCTCGGCGAGCAGGAAGACGACCGCGGCCATGACGCCGAGGAGCGCCGCGTAGAGCAGCGCGCCCCCGGCGCCGACCATCGCGGCGTCCCGACCCGCCTCGGTGGCCTTCGCGGTCACCTCGGTCCGGGCAAGTTCGATCTCCTTGTGGACGAGCGTGCCGAGCTGGCGCGACAGGTCGCCGACCAGCTGCCCCAGGGATCGTTCGTCGCGGGGCGCTTCACGCTCGACGGCCATCACAGGCCTCCGACCGTGCCGGCTCCGGTCCGGCCGCGGCGACCGGCGGTGGCCGTCGGCGTCCCGTAGTCGGGCGTCGTCAGCGCGCGGTTGCGAGGAACGGTCGCCCCATCGCTGTCGGTCGTCGATCGGCCGCTGCCGAGGAACCGGCCGATGAGCAGGCCAAGGACGAGGCTTCCGCCCACGACGGCGAGCGGCTGGCGCCGCGAGAAGTCCTGGACCTGGTCCATGAGCTCACGCGCGTCGTGCTCGCGCAGGTAGCGTGCCGTCTCCTCGACCCGCGTCGCCGCCGTGTCGGCGATTCCCGCGATCTCCGGGCGCTGCTCGCGCATCTGAGAGCCCGCATCGCGGACCGCCTGGGCGACCTGGTCGAGCGCCTCGCCGGCCTTCGTCATCGCGGTCGAGGCCTGCGCCTCGGCCGTGCGGCCGGCTTGCTCGGCAAGACCACTGGCCGCTGCCTTGAGCCGATCCGCGTCGCCGCCGTTCATCGTCGACTGGCGACCGGCATCGCGACCCGTCGGGGTCCGTGTGGTCATCGTCATCGCGTCACCTCGTCTTCGCCGGCCGGGACCGCTCCGGCTGGGGCGCATGCGTATGCCCGTGGCGGCCTGGGGTCTGCCCCATGGTCGCCTCGTCTTGTGACGTTGGGCCGGTGCGCCTCTCGTGGCGAGTGTCAGCGCCATATCACGGCCCCGGTCCGGCGACGAAGGTGCGGACGCTTGGCAACGCGCGGATCAGGCCGCGGCCGAATCCTTCAGTGCCGCACCCGGCTCGCGCCGCTCGGCGCGCGGCACGACGACGCGAAGCGCGCGGGGCACGACTTCGAAGTCGATGGGCGTCGTCCCCTGGTCGTGCGAGTCGACGCGACACGGCAACGGATGGACGCTCTCGATGCGGACGCGCCGGGACCGGTACGTCGACACGTGCGGCTCGTAGCGCCGGCGGCCGAAGGCGATCGACGCCAGATGCCGCAGCAGCGTGAGCTTCGAGAAGTGGCGGAACACGCGGACGTCGAACAGCCCATCGTCGACCCGCGCCGCAGGCGCGACGGTCAGCGCGGCGCCCGTGTACGGCCCGTTCGAGACGGTCACCATCAGCGCCCTCGTGCGCACGATGTCGTCGTCGAGCCGGATGAGCATCCGGGCCGGGCGGTAGCGGAAGGCGACCCAGACCGATCTCGGCAGCGACAGCCAGTCGCCCTCGTCGACCCCCTGGACCTCGCGGAAGATCGCGGCATTGAGGCCGATCGATCCGTTCTCGAAGAAGGGCCGGTCACGGGTCCGACCGACGTCAATGGCCCGGACCTCGCCGTCGGCGATCGCGTCGAGCGCGGCGGCCGGGTCGCGGGGGATGCCGAGCATCCGCGGGATGTTCATGATCGACCCGAGCGGCACGACGCCCAGCGCGACCCGCGAGCCGAGGAGCTCGGTCGCGACGATCCCGATCGTCCCGTCACCGCCGGCGGCCACGACCAGGTCGCAGCCGTCGCGCACGGCGTCGCGCGCGAGCGTGCGGGCTTGCTCGGCGGACTCGGTCTCCTGGATCGCGCCGCCAAAGCCGTGCTCGACGAGCAGCGTCCGGATCGCCTCGGGCGAGGCGCGATTGACGGGAATCCCGCCCTTCTGGCCGGCGTTCGGATTCCAGATGACGCGGGCCTTCGTCCAGTGGCCGGCCGTCACGTCCGGGCGGCCCGATCGTGTCGCGCCGATCGGCGACGCTCCTTGGCCCGACGGTAGAGGCCGGTCAGGACGATGAGGTAGCTCGTCCCGAGGAGGTACGAGGCCGTGACGTCGGTCGGCCAGTGGTGACCCTGGTGGATGCGGCTCGGACCGACGAGCGCGAGCAGGCCGAGCAGCGCGCCGACGACCGTTCGGCGGAGTGGCCGCGGCCGGATGAGGGTGTGGGCGAGGTACGCGAGGAAGCCGTACGTGCCGACGTACGTGATGACGTGCCCGCTCGGGAAGCTCGAGCCGCCGAGCGGCGCGGCGACGACCCGCAGGTCGTTGCCGGCGACCGGGCGCGGCCGCCGCATGATCGCCTTGAGCACGGTCGAGACCGCACCGGTGGACCAGGCCAGGAGCTGGAAGAGGGCCTCCACCGGAAACCGGAACGCCCACATCGCGGCGATCATCGCGGGCGGCAGGATCCGGCTCTGGGGCGGGAAGCCGAACCACGACACCGCGGCCATGAGACGCTCGAGCAGCGGGTTGCTCCGCCGCTGGAGCTTGAGCATCAGCGCGAGATCGAAGGCCTCGCTCCGGCGCGCCCGAACGATCGCGAAGATCCCGATGAACCCGGCCAGGCCGGCGACCGCGGTGGCCGAGGCGGCCCGGCCGCGGGCGATGGCGACGCCGGTCGGGAGCGTCTCCTTGTGCGCCTCGCGAACCGCCGACTCGGCGGCCTCGCGGACGGCCGGGGGCGCCTGGCGGCCGGCTTGCTCGATCGGGCTGGCGGTGGCGGTCACCGGCCGATGGTCGCGAGCGTTGCGCCCGCGGCGCGCGGGCCGCGCCACGGCTCCGGCTGGCAGTCCCGTTGCAAAGCGGCGCGCCCGGTGTACCCTCTCCCATCTTCCGACTTCGATCGTCCGAGCACGACCCGCCAGGAGAGGGACCGATGCCGCGCAACGTCCGGGGTGCGCTGCTCCAGGCCAGCTGGACCGGCGACAAGGAATCGATGATCCAGAAGCACGAGAAGTACGCCCACGAGGCGGCCGAGCAGGGCGCCCAGATCATGCTCTTCCAGGAGCTCTTCTACGGGCCCTACTTCTGCCAGGTGCAGGATCCCAAGTACTACGCCTACACGGAGCACATTCCCGGCGGCCCGACGACCAAGCGCATGCAGGACCTGGCGAAGAAGACCGGCATGGTCCTCGTCGTCCCGATGTACGAGGAGGACGACAAGGCCGCCGGGATCTACTACAACACCGCGGCCGTCATCGACGCCGACGGCAAGTACCTCGGCAAGTACCGCAAGACGCACATCCCCCACGTCAAGGGCTTCTGGGAGAAGTTCTACTTCCGGCCCGGCAACATGGGCTACCCGGTCTTCGAGACGGCCGTCGGCAAGGTCGGCGTGTACATCTGCTACGACCGCCACTTCCCGGAGGGCGCCCGCGCGCTCGGGCTCAACGGCGCCGAGATCGTCATGATCCCGTCGGCGACGTCGCGCGGCCTGTCGGAGTACCTGTGGCGCGTCGAGCAGGTGAGCCACGCGCTGGCGAACGGCTACTTCGTGGGGACGATCAACAGGGTGGGCGTCGAAAAGGATCTCGGCGACGACGACTTCTACGGGCAGAGCTACTTCGTCGATCCGCGCGGCCAGTTCGTCGGCGACGTCGGCAGCGCCCATGACGAGGAGCTGCTCGTCCGCGACCTCGACCTCGACAAGATCCAGGAGGTCCGCCAGACCTGGCAGTTCTACCGGGATCGCCGACCGGACGCGTACGGCGATCTCGTCGCCCCCTAGCCTCTCCGGGCTCGGCCGTCGGAGGAGGACGGCCGAGCCAAACCACCTCGGGCCGATGGCCTCGCGGAGCTCGGCCTCGGACCTCGGTGAGCGAGTGATGACCCAGCACTGAGGTTGCCAGCTCGGAGCAGCTCGGAGCAGAGATGCAGTTCGGGTTCACACTCAAGCCGGAGCACTCGATCGAGCGGACGCTCGCGCTGACGCGCCAGGCGGAGGCGGCCGGGTTCGAGTACGGCTGGATCTTCGACTCGCACGTCCTCTGGCGCGAGCCGTACGTGCTGCTGACGCTCATGGCCCAGGCGACCGAAGGGCTGCGGCTCGGGACCTGTGTCACGAATCCCGGGACGCGCGAGCCGAGCGTCACCGCCTCGACGCTGGCGGTGCTCCAGGAGGTCAGCGACGGCCGGATGGATCTCGGGATCGGCCGGGGCGACAGCGCCCGGCGCGTCCTCGGCAAGCCACCGATCACGATCGCCCACACCGAGGAGGCGATCCGCGTCATCCGGGCCCTCGTCGCCGGCGATTCGATCTCGTACGAGGGCACCGAGCTCGAGTTCCCCTGGACGCGCGGCTGGCGGCTGCCGGTCTGGGTCGCGGGCTACGGCCCGATGGCTCTCGCGATGACCGGTCGCGTCGCGGACGGGCTGATCCTCCAGCTCGCGGATCCGGACCTCATCCGCTGGTTCGCGGCGCAGGCCCGCGACGCGGCCGTCAAGGCCGGGCGCGATCCTGCCTCGATCCGGATCCAGGCGGCGGCGCCGGCGCACATCGGCGACCTCGCGACGTGCCGCGAGCGGACCCGATGGTTCCCGGCTCTCGTGAGCAATCACGTCGTCGACCTCGTGACGAAGTACCCGCGCGAGCAGCTGCCGCCCACCCTGACCGGCTACATCCAGGACCGAACGGGCTACGACTACCACCACCACGCCGAGGTCGGCTCGTCGAACGCGGCGTTCGTCGGCGACGAGGTAACCGACCGGTTCTGCGTCCTGGGCTCGGTCGACGACCACGTCGCGA
>DATBKB010000010.1:0-40678 GCA_036556145.1 Candidatus Limnocylindrales bacterium
GTCACGCGGCCACGTCGAGCGAGTGCTGCTGTCGCAGGACGTCTGCCACAACAGCCAGCTCAAGCGCTACGGCGGGAACGGCTACACGTACCTCCACGAGACGTTCCTGCCGCGACTGCGCGAGGCCGGCGCCTCCGACGCCGAGATCGAGACGATGACCGTCGCCAATCCCCGCCGGATCCTGACGGTGGCGACGCCGGTCTAGCCGAGCGTCGGCTCGACCGACAGCTCGACGTTGCCCTTCAGCGCCCCGCTGATCGGGCAGCCGTCCTTCGCCGCCTCGGCCAGCTCGCGGAACTTCGCCTTGTCGATGCCGGGCACCGTGCCGCGGACCGTGAGGGCGCTCTTCGTGACCTTCCAGCCGTCGCCGACCTTGTCGAACGTCACGTCGCTGCTGACGTCGAGGCTCGTCGCGGGCGTGCCGTTCTTCGCGAGCTGGTTCGAGAACGCCATCGAGAAGCAGGCCGCGTGCGCCGCCGCGAGCAGCTCCTCGGGGCTCGTCTGGCCCGCGGGCGCCTCGGTTCGCGTCGCCCAGCTGATCGGCAGGTCACGGAAGAGCCGGCTCGTCCCGGCGCTGACCGTTCCCTTGCCCTTCAACAGGTCACCCGACCAGGTGGCATCCGCCCTTCGTGTTGCGGCCATGGCAGTTCCTCCATCGCGTCTTCGGAGGGGGATGGTCCCACAGGCCGGGCGAGGTGGCGTCAGGCGAGGCGGTCGCGGAGGCCGCGGATGAGCGGCGCGTGACGGCGCGTCCGCGGGAATGCGACGCGGTCGACGCGACCGAAGTCGCGGTGCGCGGCCAGGGCGGCGGCGAGCGCATCAGCGAACCCCTCGTCGGCGAGCGGGTCGAACTCCGCCTCGAACCACAGGCCCAGGACCCGGAGCGTGCCGCTGGCGCGGTCGATTCGCGGCTCGATCCGGCCGACGAAGCGGTCGCCGAAGAGCATGGGCAGCACGTAGTAGCCCCACTTGCGTTTCGCCGGCGGGACGTAGACCTCCCAGAGGTAGTCGAAGGAGTACAGCGGTCGGAGGACGTCGCGGTCCCAGACGAGCGGATCGAGCGGCGCGAGAAACGCGACCCCAGGGACGACGCCGCCGGGCGGCCCGCCCGCGGCGACCTCGGCCTCGGCCTGCTCGAGGATCGGCAGCTCCGCGGTGACGACGAACCGCTCGCCGCGAACGCCCTCGACGGCGATCGGCGTGAGGCAGTCCATCTCGAGCAGCTCCGCGAGCAGTTCCTGGCGCCGGATCGCCCCCGGCTTCCGGGCCGACTCGGCCGTTCCGAGGAAAACCTCGGCGCTCCCACCCGACTTTCCGAGCAGCCCGTGGGCCCGGTACCGGGAGAACAGGCGGTGCCGGCGCTGCTCCCGCTCGGGCCGGCGCTCGGCGAGCAGGTCGGCCGGGAAGAGCCGTTCGACGAGGTCGTAGACCCGGCGATTCCCGTCGCGTCGCGTCAGTCCGATGATTCCTGCCAGCGCCAAGGCTTCGAGGATGGCCCGGACCGGATTCGTCGGGCGCCACCACCAGTCGATCGCGGCCCGCGGCTCGACGTCGGTCGAGCTCAACGGCCCGTTCTCGCGGATCCGCCCGAGGAGCTCGTCGACGAGGTTGGCGTGCTCGCGGAATGTCCCGTCCTCGTAGGCCGCTCGCGCCCGATCCCAGGTCAGCCGGTACCACGGCAGCTCGTCGGTCGGCAGGAGGCTCAGGCCCTTGTTGTAGGTCTCGAAGAGGCGCCGCTCCCCGTAGAGGAGGTCGTCAGTCCACGAGCGGCGGTAGCCCTCGATCCGGGCGAGCAGCACGAGGTCGTGGTTCCGGCCGGTGACGTCGATCGGGTCGAACTGGAGCGAGCCAAATCGGTCGACGACGCGCATGACGCTCGCTGGCTCGGCCGGCAGCGATCGCGGCGGCGCGAGGAAGTGACGAAGCGCGAGGAAGCGTCGCGCGACGTCGCCGGAGACCGCTCGAGTGGCCATCGCCGCGATCGTAGGGGAGCCGCTCGACAGGAGCCGACAGGTACGCAGCGGTGTTGCCGGCGTGCTGCGATGGGCTTGCAACCCAACTGCTCGGCGAGCGGGTCGGATCGTGACGCGAGACCGCCGATTCTGGCAGCTGTTCAGAACCAGCCGGAGGAGGCTGCCATGCCTGAGATCAAGTTGCCGGAGGTCAAGCTCCCGGAGTTCAAGCTCCCGGAGAGCCTCCGCGATGTCAGCCGCGAGGACATCCAGAAGGCGATGTCCGACGTCAAGTTCAAGGTCGAGCTGCCGAAGCGCTCGGACATCGAGAAGAGCATCCAGAAGTCCCTGCCGACGAAGCCCGGCCCGTCGCCGGTGCCGTTCGCGATCCTCGCGATGCTCGGCGGTCTCGTCGTCGGCTGGCTGCTGGCGACGTCGCCGGTCACCGGGCCGCGCATCAGCGCGGCCATGGGCAACGCCCGCCGCAAGATCGACGAGTGGCGGAACGGCGGCCCGAACCTCGACGACGAATTCGACATGGGCACGGACTCGATGGGTTCGAGCTACGGCAGCACGCTCGGTACCGGGAGCTCGCTCGGCGGCGGGACCGCCGTCGGCCCGACGACCGGCCTGGGCACGAGCACGACCACGCCGACCGGGACGGGCGTCGGTCGGTACGACACGACGTCGGCGTCCCCTGATGACACGCTCGGCACCGGCGCGGAGGGCGTGAGCTCCGAGCGGTTCTGATCTCCTCCTCGAGGACGCCCCCGGCAGCCCGCCGGGGGCGTTCGTTTCCCGGCAGCCGCCTCGTGGCCCTGCCATACTCGCTCGACCGGAGAGGGACGCCGTGAGAACCAACCCACCGACCTACGTCACGATCGTCGTCGCGATCCTGCTGATGGTCGTCGGCCTGTCGCTCGAGGGCAGCCTCTTCTCGATCGCGGCGCTCAACGGCGTCGTCGCGGACGCTCTGCGGGTCATTGGCATTGCCGCCAGCCGCGACCTCGGCGAGGTCCTGATCATCGTGGCGAACGCGCTGCTGATCCTCGGCTCGCTGATCCGAGGGCTCTGACGATGCGTGCGAACCAGGCCCCTCGCGCCGGCACGGTCCTCCTCGCGGCACTCCTGACGATCTTCGCCGCGGTCGTCTTCTTCACGACCCTCCTGCCGTCGGCCATCGCCGGCATCGCGATGGGGACCTTGGCGCTGTGGGCGGCGATCATCGCCTTCGTCATCGTGCTGCTGGGGTCGTTCATCCGCGGCCTCTAGGCCCTTCGCCGCCAGCCCCACGGCCGCACGCGCCACTCCACCGGACCCCCTCGGACCCCTCCGTCGTTGACGGTTCGGAGGCTAATTCCGATAATGTCACTCGGATTTACCGAAACCCCGGCCGGGCCCTGCCGCCGGCCGTTCCAGGAGTGCCATGACCACGACCCGCGAAGCGGTTGCCGACCGCCGCGAGCAGTACGCCTTCCACGACGACATCGTCTACCTCGCCGAGACGAAGCGCGGCCTGAGCCGCCAGACCGTCGAGGAGATCAGCCGGTTCAAGAAGGAGCCCGAGTGGATGCTCCAGTTCCGGCTGCGCGCGTACGACCACTTCGTCAAGCGGGCGATGCCGACCTGGGGCGGCGACCTGGGGCACATCGACTTCGACAAGATCGTCTACTACCGGAAGCCGTCCGAGCGCGAGGAGAAGTCGTGGGACGACGTCCCGGAGAAGATCAAGCAGACGTTCGAGAAGCTCGGCATCCCCGAGGCGGAGCGCAAGTTCCTCGCCGGCGTCGGCGCCCAGTACGACTCGGAGGTCGTCTACCACAGCGTCCGTGAGGAGCTGAGCAAGATCGGCGTCGTCTTCATGGGCACCGACCAGGCGCTCGTGGAGTACCCCGAGATCTTCCGCAAGTACTTCGGCACGGTCGTCCCGCCGGAGGACAACAAGTTCGCCGCGCTCAACAGCGCGGTCTGGTCGGGCGGCTCGTTCGTCTACGTGCCGAAGGGCGTCGAGGTGCCGCTGCCGCTCCAGGCCTACTTCCGGATCAACGGCGAGAATACGGGCCAGTTCGAGCGGACACTAATAGTTGTCGATGAGGGCGCGAAGGTACACTATATTGAAGGTTGTACTGCCCCAATTTACGCCACGGATTCGCTCCACGCGGCCGTCGTCGAGGTCATCGCGCTGCCGGGAGCGAAGGTTCGCTACACGACGATCCAGAACTGGTCGAATGACGTGTACAACCTCGTGACCAAGCGCGCCCACGCTCACGAGAACTCAACCGTCGAGTGGATCGACGCGAACACCGGTTGCCTGACCGGCGATGCACTCGTTCTCAAGAACAACGACGTCGTGCCGATCGCAACGATCCAGCCGGGCGACCACGTCTACTCTCTGACGCCTGAGTTCGACATCCAGCGCAGCCGCGTACTTGCGACTCGCGAGAACCCGCCCGAGCAGGTCTACGACCTCGTGCTGCAGAACCACCGTGAGGTGAGGGCGACCGCGAACCACCCGTTCCTCATTGCGCGCAAGGTTGGCCGCACTCGAAGGCTCGGATGGCTGCCGCTCGCCGCCATCGTTCCAGGAGACGAGATCGCCATTGCCGGGTCTGTTCCCGACAGGGGTAGGCCTCACGTCTTCGACGAGGTGATTCGGAGGCCGCGTTCGCGCAAGCCGTTCGTATCACCCCAGGAGAGCTCGGACGAGCTCCTGTGGCTTCTTGGCTTCTACATCGGTGACGGCTTCCAGGACGGTAGCAACCGCGTCATCTTTGCCGTCCCAGAGACCGATCCTGCCTGCGAAACACTGAAGTCGCGATTGAAGGCGGTCTTCGGGCTGGAGGCGGTCCGAGGGCGCGGAGTGCAGCTACGCATCGCCTCGGCCCAGCTCGTGGATTGGCTGCAGGCCAACGGGTTGGGCGGCAACGCCGACACAAAGCGTGTCCCGGATTGGATCTACCGGCTGCCGCACTCCCAGAAGCGAGCCTTCATCGACGGCTACGTCGCGGCAGACGGCCACGTTCGCGATGGTCATCGGAATGTCTCGATCACCAGTGCGAGCTGGACACTTCTGGAACAGGTCAAGGCGCTGGCGGTATCGGCGGGAATCAACGCGACGAGGATTTCGACATGGACGCGTCGGCAGAAGCTGCCTCTCGGAACGAGCGAGAAGACCTACACGAGCAGCTACCTGTACTTCGGTGACGAGGCCCTCGATAGCCCGGTGCACTTCGTGCCGGTTCTCACAATTGAGCCGGCCGGTGAGCACGTGACCTACGACATCGAAGTCGAAGGGACGGCCAACTTCATCGCCAACGGCATCTTTGCCCACAACAGCCGCCTTACCATGAAGTATCCCGCGATCTACCTGCGGGGCGAGGGCTCGACGGCCGACATCATCAGCGTCGCGGTCGGCGGCAAGGGCCAGCACCAGGACACCGGCGCCAAGGCCATCCACCTTGCCCCGAACACCCGCAGCCGGATCGTCTCGAAGTCGGTGTCGAAGGACGGCGGCCGGGCGACGTACCGCGGCAGCCTCAAGGTCGCCCCCGGCGCCACCGGCGTCGTCGCCAGCGTCCGCTGCGATGCGCTCATGCTCGACGACCAGAGCCGCAGCGACACGTACCCCTACATCGACATCCAGGAAGACGACACGACGATGACCCACGAGGCCACCGTCGGGAAGATCAGCCAGGACCAGGTCTTCTACCTGATGAGCCGCGGCCTCACCGAGAACGAGGCCCAGAACCTCATCGTCCAGGGCTTCCTCGAGGTCTTCACGAAGGAGCTCCCGATGGAGTACGCCATCGAGTTCAACCGGCTCGTGAAGCTCGAGATGGAGGGTTCGCTCGGGTGACCGAGACGGCCCAGGCCGCGCCGGCCGGGGCCGCCGCGCCGACCCGGACCGCTCGGGCTCCCCGCCGCAGCCCCACCGACCTGACGTTCCGCGTCGACGAGGCGCTCGTCGAGCGCCGCGCGTCGACCGAGCCCGACTGGCTGGCCGCCGACCGGAGGGCGGCGCTCGCGCGCTTCGCCGAGCTGCCGGTCGAGTCGAACCGGCTCTACACCCCGTACGTCGACCTGCGCGCCGCGGACCTCGGCGACGTCCGGGCGTACGAGACGACGGCCCAAGAGCCCGAACGCGATGGCGGCCGGCTGCCCGAAGGCGCGGCCGGACTGGCCGAGGTCGACGAGGACCGCATCGGGGCGCTCGTCGTCGACGACGAGGCACGCATTGTCGGCGTGACCATCCAACCGCTCGGGGCGCTGATCCGCGCCGACGACGAGTCTGCCCGCCGGCTCCTCGGCGACGCCGCCTCGCTGCCGGCCGACGACAAGCTGGCGCAGCTCACCCGCGCGGCATGGAACCAGGGGCTCGTCGTGCGCGTGCCGGCCGGGGCCCGGCTCGAGCGGCCGATCGTCCTCCGCTGGCGGGCCGGTGCACCCGGTCACGCCCTCATCACCCGAACCATCGTCGAGCTCGGCGACGGCGCATCGGCGTCGATCGTCGAGGAGCTCGTGCCGTCGGCGCCAGCTGGCGGCGGCCAGTCGCTGTTCACCGGCACGCTGGAGGTCGTCCTCGGCCGGAACGCCGAGCTGGCCGTCTCGAGCATCCAGGAATTCGGCCCCTCCCAGGTCACGTTCCAGCACCGCAACGCCCGCCTCGGCGAGGGCGCGTCGCTCCACTGGGCGCTGGCGCAGCTCGGGTCGCGCCTCGTCCGGTCGCGCGTCGACAACCAGCTGCGCGGCGATCGGTCGTCCGCGGAGCAGGTCGAGATCGTCTTCGGCTCCGAGGAGCAGCTCTTCGATCTCACGTCGTACACCCGCCACGCCGGCCGCGACACGACCGGCAACCTCCTGTCGAAGGGCGTGCTGCTCGACCGGTCGCGGTCCTACATGAAGGGCCTGATCACGATCGAGAAGAGCGCCGTCGGCACCGACTCGTTCCTCGGCGAGTTCGGGATGAACCTCTCCAAGCAGGCGCGGGCGGTGGCGATCCCGTCGCTCGAGATCGACCAGCCCGACTGCCGGCGCGCGGCCCACTCGTCGTCGGTGGGCCCGATCGACGAGGCCCAGCTGTTCTACCTCGAGTCGCGCGGCATCCCGGCCGACGAGGCCCGCAAGTTCATCGTCCTCGGCTTCCTCGAGCCGGTCGTCGCCCGCGTTCCGCTCGCGGACGCCCAGGATCGGCTGCGCGGGCTGCTCGACGCGAAGTGGGCCGGGTCGTGGGTCCCGACGGCCGCCTGACCGGCGGTCGGCCTGGGTGAGGCGCGTCGACCTCCTCGGCGTCGACGAGGTGCCCGAGGGCACGATGAAGATGGCCTGGGTCGACGGCACGGACCAGGTCCTCGTCGTCAACACGGACGGCACGCCGCGGGCCTACCAGGGGATCTGCAGCCACGAGTACTTCGAGCTCGACAAGGGCTTCCTCACCCGCGACTCGCTGACCTGCGCGCTCCATCTCTCGCGCTTCGACCTCGAGACCGGCGACCCGCTCGACCCACCGGCCGAGCTCCCGCTCGTCATGTACCAGACCGTCGTCGAGGACGGCCGGATCCTCATCGAGGTCCCCAACGGGCCGCTGCCCGTCAACGAATAGCTCGAGCGTCAGCGCGCCGCGTCGGCCATTGTCCGGAGTCCTGAGGGTGCGGCCGCGTCGCGGCCGAGCGCGAAGCGCCGCTCCTCGCCGGATGGCTCGTGACCGTCGAGCAGTGAGACGACGTACGCGCCGATCGAGGGTCCGTGCTTGAAGCCGTGACCCGACCCGCCGCCGACGAGCCACACGTTCGACCAGCCCGGGTGGCGGTCGATCAGGAAGTGCGAGTCGGCGGTGGTCTCGTACTGGCAGACGCGGGTCTCGAGGACAGGGGCGTCGGCGAGGTCGGGGAAGCGGCGCCGGCAGTAGTCGCGGACCGCGTCGATCGACTGCGGTGACACGATGCGGGCTCCGGTGTCGGGGTCCCACGTGCCGCCGTACGAATCGGTGGCGACCTTGACGCCGCGGCCCTCGACGGCGCCGATGCCGTACCACGTCGTCTCGTAGTCGACCCAGGAAGGAAATCGCGGCGCGTTCCAGCGGTCGTCGCCCGGAGCGGGCCCGAGGTAGTGGAGGTCCTGCTTCGTCACCCGGATCGCGTCGCCGACGACGTCCGGAAAGAGCTTCGGCAACCAGGGACCGCAGGCGAACACGAAGGCGTCGGCCGCCCACCGACGACCGCCCGAATCGACGACCTCGAGGAGCCGATCGCCGTCGACTCGCCCGGGCCGGACGGCCGCGATCGCGACCGACCCGCCCTCCGCCTCGACGCGCCGCGCGGCCGCGAACACGCCGCGGCGGGCCATGAGCAGTCCCGCCTCCGGCTCGAAGGCGCCGAACGCGAGATCGTCGACGGCGATGCCCGGCCAGCGGGCGGCGATCTCGGCGGGTGAAAGCCGCTCGACCGGGATGCCCTCGGCGGTGAGCGTCGCGATCGAGGCGTCCTCGAACGCGCCGTCGCGGCGCGCGAACCACAACGCTCCGGCCTGCACGAAGATGCGCTCGCCGACCTGCTCGCCGAGCTTGATCCAGGCCTCGCGGGCGGCGCGCGACCAGCGCGCGTAGAACGCGTCGGCGCCGTGGGACGAGCGGATGATCCGCGTCTCGTCGCCGGACGACGAGCGGGAGTTGCCGGGTCCGTAGGCATCGAGGAGCGCGACGGAGCGCCCGGCGCGGCGGGCCCGCAGGGCCGTCCAGGCGCCCATCGTGCCGGCGCCGACGACGACGAGGTCGCTCACGGGCGCAGGACGAGCGTCTCGCCGGCCGTCGCCTCGACGGCGGCCCGCGTGAACGGCAACGGCACGGATTTGCCGGTCCGCCACGTGTCGATGAGGTCGCCGTAGTGGCGGTCGAACGGGTTTCCGCTCTGGCCGGTCGTCTGGACGATCCGGGCGCCGTCGAGGTCGGACATGTCGATGACGAGCCGGTACGACGGGCCGTTCGAGACGGCGAACGCCTCGCCGAGGCCGACGGGCTGGAAGTCCTCGTCGTACGGGTCGGCGTAGAGGCGGCTCAGCCGGTAGTAGTTGTTGTTCACCGCGCCAGCCGCACCGGAAACCGGTTGCCCACCGCGGTTGAAGTACGCCTCGAGCGGCCCGATACCGCCCTCACCGAGCGTCTCCTCGTGGAACGAGATCGTGTGCAGGCGGCCCCAGCGCCACTCCGCCGGCTGGCCCATGAGCTCGCGCAGCTCGCGGCCCGCGCGATCGAGGGCGGCGGCCGTCGTGGCGGCGGCCGTCTCGCGGGCCGGCGTCCCGGCGTGGTCCCACCACGGCGAGTCCGGCTCCCGGAGAAGCCGCTCGAGGACGAGCCAGGAGGCCGGGCTGCCGACGTAGTCGCGGGCCAGCGGGCCGAGGTCGTCGTCGAAGATCGCGCCGAGGAGGCGCACCTCGAACGTCGCGTACGCCGCGCAGCCGGCGCTCGCCTCGCCGCACTCGAAGTCCCACTTCCGCAGCACTTCGAGGAGCGCCGTGCCGTCGGCGGTCGCGGGCGTCGCGCCCGCCAGCAGGGGGATCACGCGCTTCGCCCGGCGCAGCTCGCTGTCCAGCTGGATGTCCGTCATCTCGGACGGCGTCAGGCCGTCGGCGGACAGGCTCTCGATCCGCTCGATGATCGTCGCCGCGCGGTCGCCGGGATCCCAGTCGCGTCCGAGGTCGAACCGGTGGTCCGCCCCGGTCGGGGCGTTGTTCGCGCTGACGATCCAGCCCGTCGCGGGGTCGCGGACGGTCGGGAGGTCGGCGTAGGCGATCGTGCCGGTCCACTCGGAGCGGCCGTCGTCGCCCCGGACGGGTCGGGCGCCGGTGGCGCCGCCGTCCCGGATCGGGATCGTGCCCGGCAGCTGGTAGCCGATGTGACCGTCGACGTCGGCGTAGACGAAGTTCTGCGAGGGCGTCCCGTAGTCGCGCAACGCCTCGCGGAACTCGGCGAGGTTGCGGGCGGTGTTGAGCCGATAGATCGCGCCGAACGTCCCGTCGACGCGATCCGTGGCCGCCCAGCGGAGCGCGAGCAACGGCGCATCCTCGAGACGCTCGTCGACGTCGTTGAGGATCGGGCCGTGGATCGTCGACCGCACTTCGAGCACTTCGTCCTCGCCGCCGGCGATTCGGATCGTCTCGCGCCGCACGTCGAAGGCGCGCGCCTCGCCCTTGTAGACGTAGCGGCCGGGATTGGACGGATCGGGGCGCTCGATGTAGAGGTCCTGGACGTCGGGGTCGACGTTCGTCGCGCCCCACGCGATCCGCCCGTTGTGGCCGAGGACGACCGCCGGGATGCCGGGGAACGACACGCCGACGACGTCGAAGGGACACGCGTCGCCGACGACCGCGCAATGCAACCCGTTCATGTACCAGACCGACGGCATGCCGAGCCCGAGGTGGGGATCGTTCGCGAGCATCGCCCCGGATCCGGTCTTCGACGGCGCCACGACCCAGTTGTTGCTGCCGATGCCGCCGTCCGAGGCGAGCCCACCTCCGCCGTCGACGCCCGCCAGCGCGAGCGCGTGGGACAGCCGGCCGGCGACCTCGCGCCACGCGGTAGCCTGCTCCTCGGTCAGCTTCGGCGCGACGGGCGCTGCGGCGGCCGAGCGCGGTCGCCATCCGGCCGCCGTCCGCCCCGGCTCGGCGATGAGCGGCGCGCCTGCCGGGTAGTCCGGGAAGAGCTCGTCCGTTCGCGCCGGATCGCCGAGATGCTCGTCGGCGAGCATCCGGAAGATCTCCTCGTCCATGTTGCCGCCGAGATTCCACGACTGGACCTTCTGCCAGGCGAGGGAGTCGAGCGGGGTCCACGGCTCGGGGTCGTAGCCACCGAGGCCGCCGGTGCCCGCCATGAGGCCGGTGACGACGAAGGCGAGGCCGAGCCCGCCGCGGTGCTCGTCGAGCCAGGCGTTCACGCCCTCGGCGTAGGCGTCCAGGACGGAGCGCACGTCGCCCGGCAGGGCCTCGAGATCGCGCTGTGCCGCGCCGCGCCAGTCGAGCGCGCGGATGTAGCGGTCGGTGTCGAGCTCGCTCTTCCCGAAGAGCTCGCTCAGCCGGCCCGACGAGATGTGGCGCCACACCTCCATCTGCCAGAAGCGGTCCTGGGCGTGGACGTAGCCCTGGGCGAGGAAGAGGTCGTGCGGCGTGCTCGCGTAGACGCGGGCGATCCCGGCGGAGTCGCGAAGGACCCGAACGTCGTCGTCGAGCCCGGCCACGCGGATCGACCCGGTCGTCTGTGGCAGCGCGCGGGTCGTGATCGCGGCCACGAGGCCGCCGACCGCGACGGCGAGGACGAGCAGCAGCGCAAGAGCCGTCCGGACGAGGCGCCCGATCACCGAGCGAGCACCGTGCCGAGATTCTTCTCCGTTGCGGCGCGGAGGATCGCGTCGCCGAAGACGACATCGGCGAGTCCGACGCCGAGGTGTGTCGTGACGACACGGCCGCCGGGCCGCGCCGTGTCGCGGACGATCGCCTCGCCGATGGTGGCCGCGGGGTCCGGATAGCCGTCGAAGAGGCCGGCGTCGCGGTTGGCGAGGAACTGCTCGCGGTGGTCGACGAGGAAGAGGCCCGCGTCGCGCGCGACCTCGGCGGCGCAGTACGTCGCATAGTCGACCGGCACGACGAGTGCCTCCGGGGAGAGCCACTCGTTCGTCATCACCTGCCGCACCGGCCCGAATGCGGCGGCGGTGACGACGACGTCCGCGCCGGCGACCGCCTCGCGGGCCGTCGGGCAGGTCCAGGCGTCCGCGATCCCGGGGGTCGTGCGCGCCCGCAGGGCCAGCTCCTCGGCGCGATCGGCGTGGCGGTCGAAGGTCGCCAGCTCGATGCCGGGCAGCAGGTGGCCGAGGACCGGCAGGTGACTGTGTCCCTGGACCCCCGCGCCGATGAGCGCACCCCGCACCGGACGGCCCGTTACCCGCGGCGCGAAGTGGCGGATCGCGACGCCGGTTACCGCCGCGGTTCGCTCGGCCGTGACCGGCCCCGCGTCGAGGATCGCGAGCGGCACGCCGGTCGCCGCGTCGTTGAGGATCACGATCCCGTGGAGCGCGGGCAGGCCCGCCGCGCGGTTGGCGCCGAAGCCGGCGATCCACTTCATGCCGAGCAGGTCGCCGTCGCCCGCGTCGGTGGTGCCGCGCAGATGGGCCGGCATCGCGTGGGCGAAGGAGCCCTCGGGTCGCGGGTGAACGGCGATCTTCGGGGGCAGCTCGGCCGCGCCGGGCCGCGCGAAGGCGGTCAGCGTCAGCTCGGCCAGGGCGAGCCGCTCCTCGAGCGGCGGCATCGCCGCGACGACGTCGGCCGCAGCGAGGTATCGCAGCGGCGGCAACCGGGTGACGGCCGGTGACGGCATCGCCGCAGTGTAGGCGTCGGCATGCGCGGACGGGACCCGCCACCGGAGGCCGAAACGACCCTCGGCTAGGATTTCGGCCATGCCGCTTGTCGACCCGAAGCAGAGCCTCGAGAACCTCCGCCTCGAGCGCGACGCGATCGCCCTGTACGACTCGCTCGCGGAGATCGAGCCCGATGAGCTCCGATCGGCCGCGTTCCGCAAGATCGCCTCGAACGAGCGCCGCCACGCGGACATCTGGGCGGGGAAGCTGCGGGCCCAGGGCGTCGACGTCCCGCCGGCACGCGCACCGAGGCTCCGGGTCCGGACGATCATCTGGCTTGCCCGGCGATTCGGGACGCACGCGGTGTCCGACCTCGTCCGCTCGCTCGAGGGCGACGAGGAGGAGATCTACGACCAGCAGACAACCTCCCCGGAGGTCGCTTCGATCGCGGCCGACGAGCGTGAGCACGCCGAGATCTGGAAGCGCCTTTCGGACTCGCGATCGGTGGCCGAGGCGCGGGCGGCGATCGCGACGGCGCCGCGCGACGGCGCCGCGGTCGCGCGGAGGGTCCGCCGGCCGGCCGACATCCCGCTCCACGAGCGCTGGCACCGTTCCAGTCGCTCGGGCACGATGCGCGCAGTCATCTTCGGCGTCAGCGACGGGCTCGTGAGCAACCTCTCGCTCGTCATGGGCGTCGCCGGAGCGGCCGCCGAGCCACGCTTCATCCTCCTCGCCGGTATCGCCGGGCTCCTCGCCGGCGCGAGCAGCATGGCCGCCGGGGAGTACATTTCGATGCAGTCGCAGCGCGAGCTCTTCGAGCGCCAGATCGAGCTCGAGCGGGCGGAGCTCGAGGCAATGCCCCAGGAGGAGGAGGCCGAACTCGCGGCCGTGTATCGGTCGAAGGGCTTCAGCGAGGACGAGGCCGCTCGCATCGCCCATCGGCTCTTCCAGGACCCGGAGACCGCACTCGACACACTCGTTCGCGAGGAGCTGGGGCTCGATCCCGACGAGCTGGGGTCGCCGTGGGGGGCGGCAACCGGGTCGTTCCTCGCCTTCGCCGCAGGCGCGCTCGTCCCGGTCCTCCCGTACCTCGTCGCGAGCGGCGCGCCGGCGTTCTTCGCGGCGCTTGTCGCGAGCCTCGTATCGCTCTTCGCCGTGGGAGCGGGCGTCAGCCTGCTGACCGGCCGCTCGACGCTGTACTCCGGGCTCCGTCAGGTCGGCATCGGTGCGGGTGCCGCCGCGGTGACATACGTTGTCGGCGCCGTGATCGGCGTGTCGGTGGCCTGAGCGATGCCCGGGTTGCGCACGCTGCTCCTCTCGGTCGTCGGTGGCGTCGCGGTCGGCGTGTACCTCCAGGCGTGGATCGGCGCGCCGACGTTCCTCGCCGTCGGCGTGGGCGCGCTGATGATCCTCCTCGTCCTCCTCGTCTCGGCGTCGGTCGGCGGAGACGACGCCGCGGCCGCGGCCGCGTGGCGGGCGGCCGCACCGGACCTTGCGAGCGGCGATCCAGGGCGTCTGCCCTTCGTCGCCGGCGGCAGCGAGCCCGGACCGGACGAGCCGGCCGCCGGATCGAGGGACGGCGATGCGACCGACTGACCTGGAAGCCCGCCTTCGTGCCGAGGGCCTTGCCGCATCCTCGTGGTCGAATGGGCCGGGCGACGTCTACGGCGCCCACGACCACGGCTACGACAAGGTCATCGTCGTCGCGGCCGGGTCGATCGCGTTCGGGTTGCCCGACCGCGGCGACTCGATGGCGCTGTCGGTCGGCGACCGCCTCGAGCTGCCGGCGCGGACCCGGCACGACGCGATCGTCGGCCCGCACGGGGTGACCTGCCTCGAGGCGCACCTGCCGGCCGGGCGGCTCGGCGGCCTGGCACGCCGGCCGGCGTCCGAGTGGGCCGCCCCGGGCGAAACCAGGCGAGCGGGCCGAGCGTAGCGATGAACAGGGACCGGTCCGCCTCCGGGATCGACGCCGCCCTCGTCCGCGAGGTCGCAGCTGGGTCGCAGGAAGCGCTCGCGGCCCTCTATGACCGGCACGCGGACGCCGTCTACCACGCCGCCTGCCGGCTGACCTCGGATCGGCAGGTCGCCGAGGAGGTGGTGCAGGAGACGTTCCTCGCGTTGTGGAACCGGGCCGAGCTCTTCGATCCGTCGGCGGGCTCGCTGGCGGCCTGGCTGCACACGATCGCCCGCAATCGGACGGTCGATCGGCTGCGGGCTGCCGGCCGACGCCCCAACCTGGTCGCGCTCTCCGCGGCGACGAGCGACGACGAGCACGAGACCGCGGCACTCGAGCGGCTCCTCGCGTCCGGCGTGGTCCTCGGCGGAGCCGACCTCGGGCCGGGACCGGAGCGCG
Organism: Candidatus Limnocylindrales bacterium; assembly: GCA_036556145.1. GTDB lineage: Bacteria > Chloroflexota > Limnocylindria > Limnocylindrales > CSP1-4 > JACDAV01. Next base: position 14,646 of record DATBKB010000010.1, read on the forward strand.
CGCTCGAGTCGGCCGAGACGCGGACGGCGCTGCAGGACGCGCTCTCGACGATGCCTGACGTCGAGCGGACCGTGATCGTCCTCGCCTACCACGACGAGCTCTCGCAGTCGGAGATCGCGGCGCGCCTCGGCTGGCCCCTCGGAACCGTCAAGACGCGGACCCGGCGGGCCCTCCATCATCTGCGCGAGCGACTCGCCGCGGAGCTCCATCAGCCGCTCGACGACGTCGAGCACGCGGCCGTCCGCGCGGGCGGGCGGCCGTCGGAATGAGGCGGGGCAGCGATGGACCATCCTGAAGCCCGCGAGATCCTCGAGGCGGCTGCGGTCGAGCCGGGTGGCCTCGACCGGCTGATGGCCGGCGACACGCGCGAGGCGGCCGCCCTCGCCGGGCACCTTGCCGGCTGCGACGAGTGCACGCGCCTCATGGCTCGCCTCCGCCGCGACGTCGCGGTCATCGCCGGCGTCGTCCGCACGACCCCGCCGCCGGGCCTGCGCGACCGGACGCTCGCGTACGTGCGGTCGGTCGGCCGGGAGCGAGGCTCCGACGGCGCGGCCGCCGCGGTCGGCGTCGGTGTGGCCGGGGGCATGTCCTCCCGGACCGAAGGGACCCGGCGCGGCTGGCGGCTGCCGCGCGCCGCCATGGCCGCTGGCCTCGCGGCGGTGCTGATCGCTGCCGTCGTCGGCACGGCGGCGCTCGTCGACGCGCGCAACCGCGACGTCATCGCGGCCCGGGACGCCGAGCTCGCCCGGCAGTCCGAGATCGTCGCGGCCCTCAGCCGCGTGACGACCTGGACCCTTCGCGTCGGAGCCGAGCCGGACGCCCGGCGGGTCGCCCTCGCGGGTCCCGGATCCGGGAGCGGGACGATCCTCTTCTCGCCGGCCAGCCACGAGCTCGTCGTCGTCGCGACCGGCCTGACGGAGCCGGCATCGGGCGAGTTGCAGTGCTGGGTCTCGGTGGACGGCCGGCGCGAGCGGGTCGGCCGCATGTTCTTCGGCGGCGACCTCGCCTACTGGGCCGGGCCCGTCGAGGCGCTCGATGCGATCCGGCCGGGCGCGGAGTTCGGGGTCAGCCCCGTCGACGCCTCAGGCGAACCGGTCGCCGACCCGGTGCTCAGCGGCCGCCTCGGCGAGGGCTGAGCTCTCCGGCGATTTGGGCCGAGCGGTCGAGGTGTTCGATGGCTCGTGCTCGGGCTCGACGACCTCGTCCGGCGGCGGTGCCGCCAGGTAGGCCCGGTGGAGGCGCAACACCCGCTCGACCGACTCGACGTCGATTGCTTCGCCCGAGTCAGCCAGCGTCGCGGAGATCCACGCCGCCTCGACGGGCAGCTCGTCGGCGTCGACATCGACGTCGCGCCGGCTCGAATCCGCCAGCACGAGCCACACGAGCCCCGCGCCGATGGCCAGGCCGACGATGAGCAGCCACCAGTTGAACTCGGCGTTCACGGCGGGGGAGCGGGTGCGACGCGCGCTCGAGGGGCGCGAAGCGGCTGGTCCATCCGGCGGCCAGTATAGGCAGCGGTCTCGCGCGGAGGCTCCGGGGTCCCCGGGCTACACTCCGGGCCGATGTTCGACCTGACGCCGGACCCGATCGCGTTCCAGATCGGTCCGTTTCCCGTCCACTGGTACGGCATCGCGTACGCCGTCGGGCTGACGGCCGTCTACTTCGTCGTCACGTGGCTCGCCCGGCGTGCCGGGCGGAATGCCGATCTCGTGAACAACGCGATCATCATCGTCGCCGCCGCGGCGCTCCTGGGTGGCCGGCTCTACCACGTCATCGACCAGTGGCACCTCTATCGCGACAACCCCGCGTCGATCTTCCTGCCGCCGTACTCCGGCCTCGGGGTCTACGGCGGCATCGCGACCGGCACGCTGGCCGGGTGGTGGTACTTCGTCGTTCGCCACCGCGAGCCGTTCGGCGTCTGGGCCGACATCATCGCGCCGGGCCTGTTCGTCATGCAGTCGATCGGCCGCTGGGGCAACTTCTTCAACCAGGAGTTGTACGGCCCGCCGACGACGCTGCCGTGGGGGATCCCGATCGACTGCGCCCATCGGGTCGCCCAGTTCTCGTGCGACACGTTGCCCGAGGCGACGACCCGCTTCCACCCGCTCTTCCTCTACGAGTCGATCTCCGGGGCGCTCGGGGCGCTGTTCCTCGTCTTCCTCTTCCTGCGGTACCGCGATCGACTCCGCCCAGGCTCCCTGCTGATGATCTTCTTCATCTGGTACGGCGTCGTCCGCTTCGCGCTCGAGGCGCTTCGCCAGAACAACTGGATCGTCTTCGGCATCCCGACCGCGCAGATCGTCTCGGCGATCGTCATCGCGGTCGGCGTCGTGGGTCTCGTCTGGCTCAATCGTCCGAGGTCCGCGTCCGACGCGTCTCGCCGCCGGCCGACCGATTCGGCGGCGTCCGATCTGCCGCCGCCGGCCTGACCGATGACGACGGCCAGGCCCCGCCGCGGACGGCTGCCGCCGTCGCGCATCTCCCCTGAGGCGCTCGCCGCGGCGCGGGGCGGCGCGGTCGAGGGACTGGCCTGGCTCGGCCGGCCACCGGAGGCGAAGGCCTCGCTCTTCTACCGGCTGACGTGGCTGTTCGCCCGGTTCATGCTCTTCGGCGTCGTCCGGTTCCGCATCGATACGGCGGGACGTGAGCATCTCCCACGGGGCGGCTACTTCCTCGTCGCCGCGGCCCATCGCGGCTGGATGGATCCGTTCGTCGTCATCCACGCGCTGCCGAAGGAGCCCAGGGCCTGGTTCCTCGGCAGCGGGCCGTCGACGTTCACGTCGCGCTGGCGGGAGGCGCTCGTCCACCGCCTCGGCGGGCTGCTACCCGTCTGGCGGGGCGGCGTGGGGATCGAGAAGCACGTCGAGTCGGCCCGGGCGGTCGTCGCGAATGGCGCCGTCTTCGTCCAGATGCCGGAGGGGACGGTCAGCGGGCCGGTCGGGCGGATCGGGACGTTCCGCAGCGGGGCGATGCTCATCGCGCTCCGGACCGGGGCGACGATCGTGCCGATGGCGATCGCGGGCACCGAGGAGCTCTACGTCGGCCGGCGGATGGCGTCCCGGATCCTGCCGCCCACATCGATCGCCGGACTCGTCCCGGATTGGGACGGCACCCGACCGCCGGAGGGAAGCCGCGCCGAGCTCGAGCTTGCGCATCGCGCAACCGAGGCGCTGGCGGCGCTCCTGGGCCCCGTCGTCGAGGCGCTCCACCCCGCGACCGTCGATCCGCCCGATCATCCGCGCCGCTTCCGTCGGAAGCTGACGTGGCTGTTCCTGCGCCCGGGGCGGCTCGACCGCGACTGACGCCTCGCGGGACGAGCGGCCCGGACCCGAACCTATACTCGGCGCGCATGGAGTACGCCGGCTCGATCCTCGAGCTCGTCGGTCGGACCCCGCTCGTGCGGCTGACCCGGGTGACGCGGGACCTCGGCCACGCCGACGCGCAGCCGCTCATCCTCGCCAAGCTCGAGATGCTCAATCCCGGTGGCTCGGTCAAGGACCGGATCGGCCTGCCGATGATCGAGGCGGCCGAGCGCGCCGGAAAGCTCAAGTCGGGTGGCACGATCATCGAGCCGACGTCGGGCAACACCGGCCACGGCCTCGCGATCGCGGCGGCCCTCAAAGGCTATCGCTGCATCTTCGTCATGGCCGACAAACAGTCGGCCGAGAAGCAGGCGCTCCTGCGGGCATACGGCGCGGAGGTCGTCCTGTGCCCGACGAACGTCGCGCCGGAATCCCCGGAGTCGTATTACTCCGTCGCGGCCCGCCTCGCCCGCGACATCCCCGGCGCGTTCAAGCCGGACCAGTACTGGAACGAGCAGAACCCGAAGGCCCACGAGCTCACCACCGGCCCCGAGATCTGGGAGCAGACCGGCGGGACGGTCACGCACCTGATCGCGAGCGTCGGCACCGGCGGCACCGTGTCCGGCGCCGCGCATTTCCTCAAGTCGAAGAACGCGTCGCTCCGCGTGATCGGCGCCGATCCCGAGGGCAGCGTGCTCTCCGGCGACCAGGCGCGGCCGTACCTGACCGAGGGAATCGGCGAGGACTTCTTCCCGGGCACGTTCGACCCGGCCTCCGTCGATCGCTGGGTCCGCGTCTCCGACCGTGACGCCTTCGCGATGGCCCGTCGGGTCACCCGGGAGGAGGGGATCCTCGCGGGTGAATCGACCGGCACCGCGGTCGTCGCCGCGCTCGACGAGGCCCGCCGGGTCATGGCGGCCGATGGCGCGGCCGCGTCGGCGGCGGTCTTCGTCGTGATCCTGCCCGACGGCGGTCGCAGCTACCTCTCGAAGCTCTACAACGACGAGTGGATGCGAATCAACGGGCTGCTGCCGACGACCGGCGCCGTCATCCGGGTCTTCGAGTTGCTTGCGGAGCGGCACCACGACGGCGACCTGCCCGACCTCGTGCTCGCGCGCACGACGCAGCGGGTGGGGGAGGCGATCGGCCTGCTCCAGGAGTTCGGGATCAGCCAGCTGCCGGTCTCAGAGGACACGGACGGCGAGGGCCCGGGCGTCGCCACGGCGATCGTCGGCTCGGTGACCGAGAAGAGCCTGCTCGACCGGGCGTACCGCGACCCGTCGGTCGTCGAGCGGACCGTCGGCGAGGTGATGGACCCGCCGCTGCCGATCGTCGACGCGGGCGCGACGCTCGACGAGGCGTTCCGCCTCCTCTCGGCCGGCGCGCCGGCCCTCGTCGCCGTCCGCGACGGCCGCCCTGCTGGCGTCGTCTCGAAGCTCGACGTCCTCGAGTACCTCGCGCACCATCCCTCGCGCTCGTCCTGACCCTCGCGACGGGCCGCGCACACGTCGCGCGCACCGCGCGCAGGTCGCACGCACCGCCGTGGCGGGGCCTGACTCCGGGAGTTTCGGCGCCCGCAGGCCCGTGTTGGAGACGCTTTGACGCAAGCGCAACGATCGCGTGCGCGACGACGGCTGCGGCGGCTGGAGCTTCGGGCACGCGCACCCGGCGCGCCGACTCGCGCCGGGTTCGCGCCGCGCCCGCGCAGCCGCCCACCCGCCCCATCTCGTTGCGGTTGTCTCCAACCATGTCCAACATCGATGTGTGCGCGCCGCGTTCAACCGGGCCCCGTTCAACGCGTCGTCCTGGAGCCGCCCACGCGCTCGGGGCGAGCGTCGAGCCGCCCCACCGGCTCCAGCGGACGGGCGATCTCCGTCCCGCTGAGCCAGGCCACGACCGGGCCGATGCTTCGCGGCGCCAGCAGGTAGCTCCTGCCGCGCCCGTCATACGGCACCGACCGGCTCAGTACCAAGCCGGCTCGCTGGAGCAGCCGCAGCTGGTGGGTCACGGTCGACGGGTCGACGCTCAGTTCGCGGGCGATCGCGCCGGGGCGCCGGGGACGGACCGCGATGAGGGCGATGATCCGGCGGCGCGTGGGGTCCGCGAGCAGGTCGATTCCGGTGCCGTTTCGCCGGGGCATGGCCCAACGATGCCACCCACGCCTGCACTGCCGATCATCAGCAGGGAGAGGTTGCGAGGCATGATGCGCGCATGACCGACGACGTCGAGTTCGACACGCTGGCGGTCCATGCCGGGGCCGAGCCGGACGAGCTGACCGGCGCCGTCGCGCCGCCGATCTACCAGACCTCGACGTTCGCGCAGGACGGGGTCGGCCGGCCGCGTGGCGGCTACGAGTACGCCCGCTCCCAGAACCCGACGCGCGAGCGGCTCGAGCGGGCCGTCGCGGCGCTCGAGGGCGCGCGCCACGGGATCGCCTTCGCCAGCGGCTCCGCGGCGACCGCCGCGATCGCCCAGCTCGCGACGAGCGGCGAGGAGATCGTCGTCGGCGATGACGTGTACGGCGGGACGTACCGCTACCTCGAGCGCGTCCACCGGGCGGCGGGCGCCGACGCGCGGTACGTCGACCTCGACTCGGGTCCGGACGCCCTGTGGGAGGCGCTCACCGAGCGCACGCGCCTCGTCTGGTTCGAGACGCCGACGAACCCGTACTTGAAGCTTGTCGACATCGCCGCGGCGGCCGAGACGGTCAGGCGGCGATCCGCGGAGAGCGGCGGGACGCGCCCAAAGGTCGTGGTCGACAACACGTTTGCCTCGCCGGCCCTCCAGCGGCCGCTCGGGCTGGGTGCCGACATCGTCTTCCACTCGGCGACGAAGTACCTCGCCGGGCACTCCGACACGATCACCGGCGTCGCCGTCACGAACGACGACGCCGTGGCGGAGCGGCTCCGGTTCCTGCAGAACGCGATGGGCGGGGTGCCCGGCCCGCTCGACTGCTTTCTCGTCCTGCGCGGGCTGCGGACCCTCCATCTCCGCGTCGAGCGCCACGCCGCGAACGCGCTCGAGGTGGCCCGCTGGCTGGCCCGCCGCGCCGACGTCGCCCGGGTTCGCTACCCGGGCCTGGCCGAGGGGCCGCACGCTCACCCCCAGGCCGCCCTCGCCGCCCGCCAGATGGGCTCGGGCGGCGGGATGGTGTCGTTCGTGCCCGCCGCGAAGGGCGGCCGCAGCGCCCGGGACCGGGCCGTCGCGACCTGCGAGGGCACGAGGCTCTTCACGCTGGCCGAGTCGCTCGGGGGCGTCGAGTCGCTGATCGAGCTGCCGGCGGCCATGACGCACCTCTCCGTGGCCGAGTCGCCGCTCGAGGTGGAGCCGGCGCTCGTGCGGCTCTCGGTCGGGATCGAGGCCGCCGCCGACCTCGTGAAGGACCTCGAGCAGGCCCTCGACCGGGCCTGAGCGGATTTGGGCCATCCCGCAACCGTTTCGCAACCCCCATGACCTTCGGCCCACGACAGCCGCGAACGCGACCGGCGTATGATGCCGGGGACTGCGAAAGCCGACTCTCGGGCGCCTCGCGCCCGCCACGCGCGGCCGGTCACGAACGTGATCGCGCGCGGAGGAACCGAGTCGATGACCGCCACCCGACCCCCCACGAGAGCTCCGGCCGCCCTCGGCCGCAACGTCCGGTCGAACCTGCCCGTGGCGGAGCTCTACGAGGACGCGGTCCGGCGGGGTGAGGGGGTCATCGCCGCCGAGGGTCCGCTCGTCGTGCGGACGGGCCGCCACACCGGCCGATCGCCCCAGGACAAGTTCATCGTCCGGGAGCCCTCGTCCGCGTCGAAGGTCTGGTGGGGCGAGGTCAACCGGCCGATCGCCCAGGAGCACTACGACCGGCTCCGGGCTCGACTCGTGGACTACGTGGCCAACCGCGACCTCTACGCCCAGGACTGCTGGATCGGTGCGCATCCCGGCCACCGGCGCTCGCTCCGCGTCTACACCGAGACCGCCTGGGCGAGCATCTTCGCCCGCAACCTCTTCCGCCGGCCGCCTCGCGAGGCGCTCGCGTCGTTCGAGCCGAACTTCACGATCATCAACGTGCCCTCGTTCAAGGCCGATCCGGCCACCGAGGGCACTCGTTCCGAGACCGCGATCCTCCTCCACCTCAAGCGGATGGAGGTGATCATTGTCGGCACCGAGTACGCCGGCGAGATCAAGAAGTCGGCGTTCACGGTGATGAACTACCTGCTCCCCGACGAGGGCGTCCTGCCGATGCACTCGGCGGTCAACGTCGGCGAGGCGGGCGACTCGGTGATCTTCTTCGGCCTGTCCGGCACCGGAAAGACGACGCTGTCCGCGGATCCCTTGCGGATGCTCGTCGGGGATGACGAGCACGGCTGGGGCGACGACGGCGTCTTCAACTTCGAGGGCGGCTGCTACGCGAAGACGATCCGCCTCTCGCCGATGTACGAGCCGGACATCTTCTCGACGACGCGCCGCTTCGGGACGATCCTCGAGAACGTCGACCTCGACCCGGCGACGCGCGAGCTCGACCTCGACTCGGACCGGATCACCGAGAACACCCGCGGCGCCTACCCGCTCCACTTCATCGGCAACGCGTCCGACACGGGCATCGCCGGCCAGCCGCGGAACGTCGTGTTCCTCACCGCCGATGCGTTCGGCGTGCTGCCGCCGATCTCGCGGCTGACCCCCGACCAGGCCCAGTACCACTTCATCAGCGGCTACACGGCGAAGCTCGCCGGCACCGAGGTCGGGGTGAAGGAGCCGAAGGCGACGTTCTCGGCCGGCTTCGGCGCGCCGTTCCTGCCGCGCCATCCCGGCGAGTACGCCCGGATGCTCGCCGATCGCCTCGACCGCCACGCGGTTCCGGTCTGGCTCGTGAACACCGGCTGGACCGGCGGCCCGTACGGCGTCGGCACCAGGATGAACATCGCTCATACGCGGACGATGGTGCGGGCGGCGCTCGCGGGCCAGCTCGACGACGTCGCGACGCGAAGGGATCCGGTGTTCCGGGTCGCGGTGCCGACGTCCTGTCCGGACGTCCCCGGGGATGTCCTCGATCCCCGCCGGACGTGGCACGACAAGGACGCCTACGACCGCCAGGCACGGGCGCTGGCGAGGATGTTCGCCGACAACTTCGCGGCCTACGCGGACGGGGTACCGGAATCGGTGCGCGAGGCCGGGCCGCGCGTGGGCGACAATGCGGGCGAGTCGCAAACGATCGAGCAGGCCGGGCCCGGCGAGGGCTGATACCGGGGGCCGGCAGGGAGGACAGGATGGCAGGACCGGCCAGGGACAAGGTCACCGTCATCGGAGCGGGCAACGTCGGCGCGACGACCGCCCAGCGCATCGCCGAAGCCGGCCTCGCCGACGTCGTGCTCGTCGACATCGTCGAAGGCCTCCCGCAGGGCAAGGGTCTCGATCTCGCCGAGGCGGCGCCCGTCGTCGGTCACGACGCCCAGGTCATCGGCACGAACGACTATGCGGACACGGCCGGTTCGCGGATCGTCGTGATCACGTCCGGGCTTGCCCGGCAGCCCGGGATGAGCCGCGACGACCTGCTTGCGAAGAATGCGGGCATCGTCCGCTCGGTGGTCGAGCAGGCCGTGCGTCACTCGCCGGACGCGATCCTCATCGTCGTCACGAATCCGCTCGACGCGATGTGCCATGTCGCGTTCGAGACGTCCGGCTTCCCGCGCGAGCGCGTGCTCGGCATGGCCGGCGTCCTCGACTCGGCGCGGTTCCGGACGTTCATTGCCCAGGAGCTCGGCGTCAGCGTCGAGGACACGCACGCCTTCGTCCTCGGTGGCCACGGCGACACGATGGTGCCGCTGCCGCGCTACTCGACGGTCGCCGGGGTTCCGATCACCGAGCTGCTGAGCGCCGAGCGCGTCAAGGCGTTGTCGGACCGAACGGCAAACGGCGGCGCGGAGGTCGTCGCGCTGCTGAAGACAGGCTCCGCGTTCTACGCGCCGGCGGCCGCGACGTTCGAGATGGTCGAGGCGATCCTCCTCGACCGAAAGCGCGTCCTCCCGTGCGCCGTCCGGCTCGAGGGCGAGTTCGGGATCAAGGGGTTGTTCGTCGGCGTGCCGGTCGTCCTCGGTGCGCGGGGCATGGAGCGCGTCTTCGAGATCGAGCTGACCGCCGAGGAGCAAGCGGCGTTCACGAAGTCCGCGGAAGCGGTGCGGGAGCTCGTCGCCAAGCTGTCCTGACGCCGTCTCCGGTAGTGGTGCCATCCGGCACCACTCACTGAACGAATCCGGCGCCCCGACCGTACGGTTCCGATTGACCCGAGTCCGCGCCCGGTAGTACCTTCCGAGCCACGAATGCGCCGGCCTCGTGGGCCGGCGTTGTGCGTCAGGGGGATCACCGTCCGCCACCGGAGGACCCTGGAGGGGCTCCGGGCTCGTCGGCCTCGTGTGCCACCCCGCTCGACGCGTTGGAGGAGTCGGGCTTCGGCCCAAGGGAGGGACATGAACCGGAGGCTGCTCACTGCCCTCGGGGCTTCGCTGCTGCTCGTCGCCACGCTCCTGCCGAGCGCGACGATCGCCGCATCGCCCCGGGACAGCGGACCGTTCACGAAGAGCGGGATCTACATCGTCCAGCTCGACGAGCTGCCGGTCGTCGCCTATGACGGCCGCACGCCAGGCCTCCGTGCGACGAGAGCGGCGGCGGGCCTCAAGGTCGATCGCACCAGCGCCGACGTCGTTCGCTACTCGAACCACCTGAGCAGCCGGCACGATGCGAAGATTCGCGCGGCCGGCGGCCGCAAGGTCTACGACTACACGTTCACCTTCAACGGCTTCGCAGCTCGGCTGACGGCACGCCAGGCCAACAAGCTTGCCGGCGACAAGAACGTCGTCTCGATCGTTCCGGACGAGCTGCGCGAAATGGACACCTCCAACACGCCCGACTTCCTCGGCCTGACCGGCCGGCGCGGGCTCTGGTCGAAGCTCGGCGGCCCGAAGAGCGCCGGCGAGAACATCGTCATCGGCGTCGTCGACTCGGGCATCTGGCCGGAGTCCTTGAGCTTCAGCGAGCGCGTCCGGCGAGGCGTGCCGAGCTACACCGGCACGGACGTCTACGGCCGGCCCAGGGGCTGGCACGGCACGTGCCAGACCGGCGAGATCTTCGTCCTCGCCGACTGCAACGACAAGCTCATCGGCGCCCGATACTTCAACGCCGCGTGGGGCGGCAACGCTGGCATCAACGCCCAGCGGCCCTGGGAGTTCACCTCACCGCGCGACTACAACGGCCACGGGACGCACACGGCGTCCACCGCGGGCGGCAACTACAACACCCCGACGACGGGTCCGGCCGAGGTGTTCGGCTCGATCAGCGGCATGGCGCCGCGGGCCCGGATTGCCATGTACAAGGCCCTCTGGTCAACCCAGGACGCGTCGACCGCGAGCGGCTTCACCTCGGACCTTGTCGAGGCGATCGACACCGCCGTCGCCGACGGCGTGGACGTCATCAACTACTCGATCAGCGGCACGACGACGAACTTCGCCGACCCGGTCGAGATCTCCTTCATGTTCGCCGCGGAGGCCGGTGTGTTCGTCGCCGCGTCGGCGGGGAACAACGGTCCGGCGACCGCGACGGTCGCCCATCCCAGCCCGTGGATCACGACCGTGGCCGCGGGCACGCACAATCGCGACGGTCGCGGCTCCGTCACGATCAACGTGCCGGGCAGCGCCGCGGCGACGTTCAATGGGGCCTCGATCGCGCAGGCGGTCGGTCCGGCGCCGCTCATCGACGCCGAGGCGGCAGGCTTGCCCGGCGCCAGCGCGACAGCCGTCCGGCTCTGCTTCACCGCCTCCGATAACGGCGGCACACCGGCACTCGATCCGGCGGACGTTCGCGGCAAGATCGTCGTGTGCGACCGCGGCACGAACGCCCGGGTGAACAAGAGCCTCGCCGTCCAGCAGGCCGGCGGCATCGGGATGATCCTCGTCAACACCAGCCCGAACTCGATCAACGCCGACTTCCACTTCGTGCCGACCGTCCATCTCCAGAACACCGACCGGGCGGCAGTCAAGGCCGCGGCAGCGGTCGCCGGCGCAACGGCGACCATCAATGCGGCCACGATCGTGTTCGACGCCCCGGCCCCATTCACGGCCGCCTTCTCGTCCCGCGGGCCCCTCGCGGCCGGCGGCGGCGACATCCTGAAGCCCGACGTCATTGCCCCGGGCCAGGACATCCTGGCGGCGGTCGCACCTCCCGGGCAGAACGGCCTGGACTTCAATCTCCTCAGCGGAACCTCGATGTCGTCGCCCCATGTCGCCGGCGTCGCGGCCCTGCTGAAGGATCTTCATCCGAAGTGGTCGCCGATGGCGATCAAGTCGGCCCTGATGACGTCGGCGAGCGACGTGCTCGACGGCCCGAATACCGATCCCGTCGTGATCTTCCGCCAGGGTGCCGGACACATCCGGCCGAACTCGGCGGCCGACCCTGGGCTCGTGTTCGACTCGGGCTTCGATGACTGGCGAGGCTTCCTCCGCGGCCAGGGCCTCTGCACGCTGTGCGGTGGCTCGACGCCGGCGGTCGCGATCGACGCCAGCGACTTCAACCAGGCCTCGATCGCCATCGGCGATCTGGCCGGGGTCCAGACGGTCACCCGGAAGGTCACGAACGTCGGTCACGACCGTGAAACCTACTCGGCCTCCGTCACCGGGCTGACGGGCATCACCGTCAACGTGACGCCGGCGTCGTTCACCCTGCGCCCCGGACAATCCAGGACCATCTCGGTCAAGTTCACCCGGACGACGGCGGCGCTCAATGCCTACGCCGGCGGCCAGCTGACGCTCGCCTCGCGCAAGCACAGCGTCCGCGTCCCGATGGTCATCCGCCCGGTCGCCCTCGCGGCGCCCGCGCAGGTGAGCGGGACCGGCGGTCCCATCTCATACAACGTGACGTTCGGGTATGACGGGCCCTTCTCGGCGACGGCTCGCGGGCTCGTGCCCGCGGTCCTGACGCCGGGAACGGTCGCAGACGACCCGGCGGACAACTTCGATCCAGAGGGCGAGGGCGTGGCGTCGTTCGACGTCGCCGTCCCCGCCGGCACCACGCACGCCCGCTTCTCGCTCTTCGACGAATTCACCGACGGAGCGGACGACCTCGACCTGTACGTGTTCAACTCTGCAGGCACCCTCGTCGGCACGAGCGGGAGCGGGACGTCGGCCGAGCAGGTCGACCTCCGCAACCCGGCCGCCGACACGTACACGGTCTTCGTTCACGGGTTCGCCACGGATGGTCCCGATGCGACCTTCACGCTGTTCCATTGGATTCTCGGCAGCACCGCGGCCGGGAACATGACGGTCTCGGCGCCGAGCACCGCGACCACCGGCGCCACGGGCGCGATCAACCTGACGTTCAGCGGTCTGGAGCCGGCAACGAAGTACCTCGGATCCGTCGCCTACGGCGGCGTTGCCGGTCTGCCGAACCCGACGATCGTCAGGGTCGACACCCCGTAACGAGAGGAACTCGGAACCACTCGAGGCCCCCGGCATCGCCGGGGGCCTCGTTGTTTCATGTGCCCACCCGGGCGTCTGGCCCGGAATTGACCGGCAATCGCGCGGAGTAGTACCTTCCGCCTCACGAGCGCGCCGGTCCAGGGGGCCGGCGCTGACCGTCGGGGGGAACCGCTCCGACGCGCGGACCGACCACGCAGGGTCGGCCCCGGTCGGCCCCGGTTGCGCGATCCCTGACGAGTTGGAGGAGTTCGGGCCGTGGCCCGAGGGGAGGGATCATGTACCGGCTGGCTTCAGCGACTCCACTCGACTGGCGCCGAGCCGCTGCCGCGCGCTCGACCGTCCGGGGAGCGGCCCGATGAAGCGCTTCGCCGCGCTGCTTGCCGCGGTCGCCTTGCTCGCGACCCTCGCACCGGCGGCGACGCTGGCGGCGCCACCGCGCGAGAGGGCCAAGCCCGAGGTCCACACGAAGCGGGACGAGGCGAAAGAGAAGATCCACCCGCGCCTCCTGGAGCAGGTCGATTCCGGGTCGAATGCGGACGTCTACGTCTTCGCGACGGTGAGCGGCAACGCGGACCCGGCCGAGGCGCTCCTGAAGAACGAGCACACGGCGACGGCTCCTGACGGCTCCGCGTCGATCGTCGTCGGCCGGATCCGCGCCCAGCAGCTGGCCAAGCTGGCGAGCCTCAAGGGCGTGGTCTCGATCCAGCCGGTCGAGCTGAAGAAGACCGGCTCACCCCTCGGCAGCCCCGATCCCGATGTCGAGCGCACGATCTCGAACGCCCACCTGAGGGGCGTCTTTGCCGGGCTCAAGGGCAAGGAGGTTCCGTACTCCGAGGCTCCGCCGCTGAGGGGGTCGAACCTCGAAGCGCTGATGAAGCTCGCCGTGCTCGACGCGAAGACCCACAACTTCGCGCGCGCGTGGCGGGCCGGCTTCACCGGCGAGGGCTCCGTCGTGTCCGTCCTCGACGGCGGAACGGACTGGGGTCATCCCGATCTCATCGGGACATGGCAGACCCGCGCCAGCTCGGGCTGGCCGAATGCCTTCGACCCGTTCGGAACCCTCGTTCTCCTCGTGGCCCCGGGTAACGTCGACCAGGGCCTCACCTGGTACACGAGGACAGAGGCGAAGACGGCACTGCCGCAGACGGCGAGGGAGCGGCGCCAGGGCATCGCCCGCGTCGTCTATGCCGTCCGGCGCGGCCCGTCACGCAACTTCGCGGCCCCGAATGCGACCGTGACCCACGAGTACTCGTTCCTGACGAAGTGGACGAAGTCCGGGACGGTCCGCCTCGGCGGGCATCCGGACGACCATCTGCTGGCGCTGTTCGGTGAGCGCGCGGCGTTCATCGTGACCGACCCGAACACGGCCGGTGTCTATGACACCGTGTACGTCGACCTCGACAACGACCACTCGTTCGTCGACGAGAAGCCGGTAACGAAGGCGTCGCCGGTCTCGTACCGCGACATGAACGGCGACGGCCTCACCGACGTCTCGGGCGGCCTGCTGTACTACATCTCGACCGGAACCGGCTCGACCGGCGCCGTGCTGCCGGGCGGTCCGGGCGCGTTCGGGCTCTCGGTCCGTGACGTGCCCGGCGGCCTGCTGGCCTGGACCGGCGACTTCGATCCGGCCATCGGCGGCCACGGCACGCTGACGGCGTCGAACGTCGTCGGCCAGGGCGTGATCAACGGCCTGGCTCCCACCTTCGGCGACGTGCCCGGCGGCCGTCCGCCGGGCATGGTCATCGGCGGCGCGCCGAAGGCCAAGCTCGCCCCGATGGGCGACATCTACTTCTCGTTCGACTTCTCCACCCAGTTCGCCTACTTCCTCACCCAGCTGCCTTCCTCCGCCATCGACATCACGTCGAACTCGTACGGCCTGAGCGACTCGGACAACGACGGCTTCGACGCGATGAGCCAGGAAGCGGATATCTGGAACGACACGTTCGGCGTCCGCACGCTGATGATCGGGTCGAGCGGCAACGGCGCGCCGGGCTACGGGACGACGAACGCTCCTTCGCCGGTCACGGCGATGAGCGTCGGCGCGTCGACGCAGTTCGGCGGCACCGGCTGGGACTCGATCGTCAACCACAGCCAGATCCGCGACAACGACGTGATCGCCTGGTCCGACCGCGGGCCCGGTGCCACCGGCGCCAACGCCATCGACGTGGTCGCCGACGGCGCCTACTCGGCCGGCGACGCCACCCTCAACACGGTCCTCAACGGCGATATCGCGTGGACGACGTGGGGTGGCACCAGCCGCTCGACGCCGGTCGCCGCAGGCGCTGCCGCCCTGGTCTACCAGGCGTGGCGCCAGGCCAACCCCGGTACGGCCACACCACCCGGCTTCGCCATCCAGGCGCGGGAGGTCCTCAAGTCGAGCGCCAGGGATCTCGGCTATGACGCGTGGACGCAGGGCACCGGGTCGGTCGACGCGTACCGTGCGGTCCAGCTTGCGCGGGGCCGATCAGGTGCGCTCGTGACGCCGGGCGAATGGCGACCCGGGGACTACCGGGGGACGGCGTACGACGTCTTCCCGCACGTCCTTGCCGCCGGCGGCAGCGACAGCCAGACGTTCGACCTCGACGGCTCGGGCTCCTACCGGGTCTCCGACCGCCAGCTCGTGAAGGTGGCGTCGCAGTCCCTTTCGCTGACCACCGCCCCGCTGGCGCGGGAGAGCACCCAGAACTTCAACGTCCCGGACTACCTCATCGACATCAGCGCCCTCGTTCGGTCCCATCCGAACGCGGACATGATCGCGATCAGTGCGAACTATCCATACGCCGAGTTCGACCCCGACGGGGACTACTCGTACGACCAGCGCTGGCGGCTGCTCGCCTACGACTGGAAGGACGTCAACCGCGACGGCAACCTGTGGACCGACCGCGATCGTGACGGCGCGGTCGATCACGTCGACCGCAAGACCAGCTCGAACATCGACGGCAATCTCGATGTCAACTGGGGCCGGTCGGAGATCGACCGTGGCGAGTACGTCCGGTTCTCGTACAACGGGCCGGCCACGAACGGCCTGCGCATCCACGTCGGCGATCCGGCCCACCGGATGACCGACGGCATGTTCATCGGCTTCAGCCACGCCGAGAGCTCGGCGGCCATTCCCGTGACCCACTTCACGATCAAGGTCGATTTCTACGACAACCAGGACTGGAGCTGGGTCTCGACACCAGGCGGACCCGTCAGCGGCTCGTTCAACGCGGCCATCAACGTTCCTGCCGGCACGCCGGCCGGGATGTACGAAGGCGCGATCGTCGTCAGAGGCAACGGCCGGACGATCGCGATCCCGGTGTCCGTCACGGTCGCCGTCGAGGCGCCGCAGGACGCCGCGGGCAACTTCACGGGCAGCATGACGTTCGGCGGCGCGAGCGTCGCGGCTGCGCAGGCCAACCTCCCGTACAACAACGGTTCCGTGTTCGGAGCGACCGACTGGAACTGGCGCGCCGAGTCCGGCGACTGGCGATTCTTCTACTTCGACGTCGCCCGCCAGCCGGCCGAAGGCAGCCTCTTCCTGGTCAACACGACGTGGAGCGATTCCGCGCCCCACACCGACATCGATACGCTCATCCTCGGCCCGTCCGTGAACCACTATCAGCTCAACGATGACGGCCCGTTCGGGGCTCCCTACATCCTCGACACCGTCGGGGGGAGCCCGAACACGAACGTCGGCGGCGGCGTATGGACCTTCGATACCGCCTCCGGCGGTGCGGAGGATCTCGTGGCCGCCGCGGCCCAGGAGGGTCTCCACGCGATCCTCGGACACCAGGTGAACTGGAACGGCACCTCGTTTGCGGTGCCGTTCACGACCCAGGTCGGCAGCGCCACGGTGAATCCGGCCGCGGTCTCGCAGACCGTGACCGCCGACAGCGGATCCTTCGACGTGACCTTCCGCTCGGGTCTCGACCTCGATGGGCTCCGGGCCGAGGCGTTCGGCCTCAGCCAGCCGGTGACCACGACCGAGACCGCCCACCAGGACGACCCGAACGACCCGGCGTCGGCATCGGTCAAGAAGCCGTTCACCCTCAACCACGCGGCGCGGGTGACGGTCACGACGGCCCTCACCGACGACCTCGACCTGTTCATCGTTCACGACGCGAACGGCGACGGAACGTTCACCGCCGCCGAGATCATCGCGTCGTCCGCGGGGGCCGACGGCAACGAGTCGGTCACCATCATCGCTCCGGCCGACGGCAACTACCAGGCGTGGGTCCAGGGGTTCTCCGTGGCCGGCACGCCGACGTTCCCGCTCACGATCGATCCCATCCAGGGCGTGGATCTCGTGGTCAGCGGCGTTCCCGCCGGAGCCGTTCCGGCCGGCACCGCGGTGACCATCCACGTGACGTTCAGCAAGCCGATGACGGCTGGCCAGGATTACTTCGGCGAGCTCCAGCTCGGTCCGCCCACGGCGCCCAACGCGCTGCGGGTTCCGATCACGATCCACCGCCAGTAGTCGACACTCCGTCGGCGACCAGTCCGAGGCCCCCGGCATCGCCCGGGGGCCTCGACGTTTCCGGTCCGGTGCGGAGCGGTCGTCAGGCGTTGGCGACGAGCGCGGGTGCGAGCCGGAGTGGCCCGTGGGTCGCCGCGACCGCGCGCCGCGACCGGTCGACGCTCGCGGCGAGCGCCTGCCGGTACGCCGCCTCGGTCTCGGGCAGCGGCTCGACCGCCAGCTCGCGATCGAGGAGGGCGTGAAGGCGTCGGTACTGGCGGACGACCTGGGATCGCGTGCCGCTCTCACCGAACACGCCGATGAGGACCGCGTGGGCTTCCTCGCGCAGCGGATCGCGAGCGAGCAGGCGCTCGGCCGCGTCGCGTGCCGCCTCGGCGTCGCCACACTCGAGCCGCTGCCGGGCGGCGACCGACAGCGCGTCCTCGTAGAGGTCGGAGAGGCGCTCGCGCTCCGCGGCGAAGCACTCGTGGGTCAGGCCTTCGGCGAGGTCGCCGTCGTAGAGCTCGAGGGCCAGCTCGGCATCGGCCGCGCGACCCCGGGCCGCCTGCTCGAAGCGCGTCGTGTCGAGCTCGATCTCGGCCTCCGGCCGCAGCCCGAGGAGATCGGTCTCGACGATGAGCAGGCGGTCCGGTTCGATGCCCGCCTCCGCGACGCCGGTCTTCACGAGCCACAGCGCCTGGCGAAGGCACGCCGTCGAGGCGCCGTTCGCGTCGGGCCAGAGATCGGCGGCGATCGCCTCGCGGGGTCGCCGCCGCCGGTCGAGGACGAGCAGCGCGAACAGCGCCTGCGCATGCCGCCCGGCGAGGCGGATCGGCGCCCCGTTCAGGTCCACTTCGACCCGGCCGAGCAGCCGGACCGACCATCGCGAGGCACGCCTGGGTCGACGTCCCACGAGCCCCCTCCCCGGTCCGGCCGCGTCCGGGACCCCTCCCCGCGACGCCGTCCCGAGCTGGCTCCGACGGCTCAGCGTGCCGCGTCCCCAATCGCCGCGACCGCCGCCGGTCGGCTGATCATCGAATTGGGACCCGCCCAGTCCTCATCGGCTGGACGACACGTCACCTGTCGCGCAGCCGACACTCCACGCCCGGGCGTCGTCCGGGCGGGGGCCTTGGGTACACTGCCGGGATCGTGCCGGTCGCCGTCATCGCGCTCGACTTCGACCCCGTCGTCCGCGTCGCCGACCGGTCGGTCCGGCTCGAGTCGATCGTCATCGCCGCGGGCGTCCTCGTCGCGCTGCTCCTCGCCGCCCGCCTCGCGGCGCGCGCCGCCGCGGACGGCGGCGTCACCCTCCGTCCCGACGACCTGCTCTACCTCGCGCTGTCCGCCGTTCCGGGCGCGGTCGTGGGTGGGCGGGTCGGCTACGGCCTCGTCCATCTCGACTACTACGCCGCGCACCCGGGCGCGCTGCTCGACCCGGGCCAGGGCGGGCTCCAGCTCGGGCTCGGCATCGTGGGGGGCGCCCTGACCGTCGCGGCAACCGCGCGGCTGCTCGGTGAGCCGGTCGGGCGCTGGCTCGACCTCGCGGCGCTTCCGGCCCTGCTCGCGATCGCCGCCGGCAAGGTCGGCGCCGCCCTCGGCGGGACGGGCCAGGGGATCCCCGCCGACCTGCCCTGGGCGACCGCCTACGTCGGGCCGGGCCCGTGGGGCTCGCTCGGCCCCGCGATCGCGTCGCATCCGAGCCAGCTGTACGAGGCCGCGGCCACCGCGGCCCTCCTGGGCGCGCTGGCGGTGCCGGCTGTCCGTGCCCGCATCGCCGGCGACGGCTCCCTCATCCTCGTCGCGCTGGCCGGCTGGTCGGCCGTACGGATCGTCGTCGGCGTGACGTTCCGCGAGTCGCCGGCATTCGGCCCGCTGCGGACCGATCAGCTGATCGCGATCGGCATCCTCGCGGCCTCGCTTGGGCTCCTCGCCGTTCGTCGCGCGCGCCGGGAAGCGCCCGTCGGGAGGCGGGAGGATTCCGCTCGAGGGAGTATCGTGGGCGACCCGGGCACGCCGGCGCCCGGCTCGACGACGACGGAAGGGTGAGGTCGGAGATGACGCAGGTCGCGGAGACGCGAACGAGGACGACTGACGGGCCGCCGGTCGCCGATCGGGTCAACCACTGGATCGGCGGTCGCCTCGTGGCCGGGCAATCGGGCCGGTCGGGTCCGGTCTACAACCCGGCGACCGGTGCGCTCGCCCGGCAGGTCGACTTCGCGTCGCGCGAGGAGGTCGATGCGGCGGTGCGGGCGGCGAAGGCCGCCTTCCCGGGTTGGCGCGCGACGTCCCTCTCGAAGCGTACCGAGATCCTGTTCAAGATCCGGAACCTCGTCGACAAGCACCGTGCCGACATCGCCGCGATCCTCACCGCCGAGCACGGCAAGGTCCCGTCCGACGCCCTCGGCGAGGTCGCCCGCGGCCTCGAGAACCTCGAGTTCGCGACGGGCGTGCCGAACCTCCTCAAGGGCGGCTTCACCGAGCAGGCCTCGACCGGCGTCGACGTCTATCAGATCCGCCAGCCGCTCGGCGTCGTGGCCGGGATCACGCCGTTCAACTTCCCGGCGATGGTGCCGATGTGGATGTTCGGCAACGCCATCGCCTGCGGCAACACCTTCGTCCTCAAGCCGTCCGAGAAGGACCCGTCGGCCTCGATCTTCATCGCCGAGCTCCTCCACGAGGCGGGCGTCCCAGACGGCGTGTTCAACGTCGTCCACGGCGACAAGGTCGCCGTCGACGCGATCCTTGAGCACCCCGACATCCGGGCCGTGTCGTTCGTCGGCTCGACCCCGATCGCCCGGTACATCTACGAGACCGGCACGAAGAACGGGAAGCGCGTCCAGGCCCTCGGTGGGGCGAAGAACCACATGGTCGTCCTGCCCGACGCGGACATCGGGATGGCCGCCGACGCGGCGGTGTCGGCGGGCTATGGCTCGTCGGGCGAGCGGTGCATGGCGATCTCGGTCGTTGTCGCGGTCGGCGACGTGGGCGATCCGCTCGTCGCCGCGATCAAGGAGCGGCTGCCGAAGATCCGCGTCGGGCCGGGCAGCGACTCGAGCGCCGAGATGGGCCCGCTCGTCACGCGCGAGCATCGCGACAAGGTCGCCTCGTACATCGAGAAGGGCAAGGCCCAGGGCGCGTCGGTCGTCGCCGACGGTCGCGAGCACCCGCTCTACGACGGCGACGGCTTCTTCCTTGGTGTGTCGCTGCTCGACAACGTCAAGCCGGACATGGACTCGTACCGGAACGAGATCTTCGGCCCGGTCCTCGAGGTCGTCCGGGTGCCGACGTACGCCGACGCGGTCAAGCTCGTCAACGAGAACCCGTACGGCAACGGGACCGCGATCTTCACCCGCGACGGGGGTGTCGCGCGCCAGTTCCAGTTCGAAGCCGAGGCGGGCATGGTCGGCATCAACGTGCCGATTCCGGTGCCGGTCGCCTACTACTCGTTCGGTGGCTGGAAGTCGTCGCTCTTCGGCGACCTTCACATGTACGGCCCGGAAGGAATCCAGTTCTACACGCGGGCCAAGGTCGTGACGGCCCGCTGGCCCGACCCGGGCACCTCGAAGGTCGACCTGGGCTTCCCCCGAACGCGCTAGGCGCGGCCGCGGGGTCTGCCGGGCGGCAGGTCCAGGCGCGCCCAGCGCGAGGCACCCTAACGCCGCGCACCTTAACGCCGCGCACCCAAACGCCGCGCACCCTATCGCCGCGCACCCTAACGCTCGCCTTAGCGTCCCCATACCTGCTGTACGCACACAGGGTGGTCCTAACGCCATCGCTGAGCACCTTGAGAAGCAGCCGATCCCACCCATGCATGCCAAGCGGCCTTTGGGGCGATAAGCGGATGGCGACCTTCGGCTAATCGCCCGACAAGCGCTCGCAGCAAGCATGGGTGCGCTATGTCGCGTCTCAAGCGGCCCGAGCTCCTCGCCGAAGCCGCCCGCCGCAACGCCGAGCTCATGGCTCGACTCGGACGCGAGCTTCGGGGTTCGCGGCTTCGGCGGCGGCGGACCCAGGCCCAGGTTGGCGCGATCGTCGGGGTGGCTCAGTCGACGATCAGTCGGATGGAGCGCGGTCGCGGTGGGAGCCTGTCAATGGACGTCTGGCAGCGCAGCTTCACGGCCGTCGACCGCGAGCTCGCGATCGTGCCCAACCGAGACGCTCTCGAGGAGCCGTCGGACGCCGGCCACCTCGCCATGCAGGAGCTGGTGTTGCGGCTGGGCCGGCGAGCGGGCTACCAGGGCTCCTTCGAGCTGCCGACCCGTCCCGCCGATCCGCGCCGCTCGGCCGACGTCTGCCTGCGAAGCGACACGCAACGCCTGCTGATCCTCGTCGAGGTGTGGAACACCTTTGGCGACATCGGCGCGGCGGTCCGATCGACGAATCGCAAGCTGGCCGAGGCCGAGGCGCTCGCCGTCGCCATCGGGGGCGAGAAGCCATATCACGTCAGCGGGTGCTGGGTCGTACGTCCGACCCGGCGCAATCGCGATCTGGTCGCGCGCTACCCAGAGTTGTTCGCGGCGCGTTTCCCGGGCTCGTCGGCGAAGTGGGTCCGGGCGATCGTGGACGCTGATGAACCGCCAAGCGCCGCGGGATTGCTCTGGACGGACGACGCGCTCACCCGGCTGGTCGCCTGGCGCCGCCGTTGAGCTCAGCCGGCGGCGAGGCTCTGCTGGGGATCGTCGGGGCGTGTCGGCTTGACCGGCGCGTGGCCGTTGCCGTTCGACTGAGCCGCCCGGGACTCGGGGGGCAAGGGGCGGACCCGGAGCGCGAGCGGCACGGGCGCGAGGCGAAGCCACGGATCGCAGACGGCCTTCGCCCGCTCGGTGAGGGCGTTGGCGCCCTCGACGTCGGCGTGGACGACGAGCCGCAGCCGGCCCTGCCCGAGGTCGGTCACGTGGTCGCCGGACCGGAGCGTCGCCCGTAGCGCCTCGCCGTACGCAGCGGCGAACTTCGTCGCGCCCTCGCGACCGACGGTCTGGCGGAGATCGTCGAACCCGCCGAGCGCGGCCATGAGGACGATCGGCTCGCCCTCGGTGCCGGCCCGCTGACGGCGAGCGCGGCGGCGCGGCCGGTGGGCCGAGGCCGTCCCGGTCGGGGCGGGCTCGCCGAGGAAGGCTTCGATGGCCCGCTCCGTCCGCCCGCGGTCCTCATCGCCGTGCTCCGGAAGCACGAACCGGCGGGCGCGGCCGCCGCCCTTCGACGCAGACCGTCCGTGGCCATTGGCTCCACGGGAGCGCTTCGCGTACCCGGGCTCTGCCGGCCCCGGCGGCTCGAGCGCAGGAAGCGTTTCGATCGACTCGGCCGGCTCGGCTGACGTCGCGGCGGGCGTGGCATCGCCGACGGGCTCCGTCGGTGCGGCCGGCTCCGCGTCCGCGGGCGCCACGGCCGGTTCGCTCACCGGCTCGGTCGCGACGGAGGCGAACGGTGCGGGCGGTCGGAGCGCGGGGAGCGGCCACGCGTCGGCCCGGACTGATTCGGCCCGGACGGGCTCGACGCGCAGTGGCGCGGCGCGCAGCGGCGTCGCCACGGGCCAGGCGTCGGGGCGATGGGGCGGCACGACCGGAGCCTGCTCGGCCGCGCGCAACGCGGGGGCCGACGGCCAGACCTGCTGGCGGCCGGACGGCGTGCCGGCGAGTGGCAGCGGGCGCGCGGCGGGCGGCCGATGCGCGGGCGCCGCGGAGCGGCGCGTCGAGAACCGGATCGGCTCGGTGGCTGCCGGCGGGACGGGAATCGTCCTCTCGCGGATGGGCAGGACAGAATCCTTCGGTAGCACCGAGACAGGCGCCGGGGACGCGGCCGGCAGGACGTCGCCGAACCTCGGTCGAGCGGACCTCGACACGGCCCGCCAGCGGACGATGCCCGCGCCGGCAAGGAGGGCGAGGTTCAGGAGGACGGCGACGAGGACGAGGATGAGCAGGACGTCGCGAGGCATGCGTCTCCAGGTCCCGGGAGGCGGCTGGGAGACCGACCGCGACGGACCGCGATTCGGTCCTCTGATTCTAGTCCCTTCGGACGGTCGCCGTCCGGGAGTTGATACGAAATCGTCAGCTCTTTCGGGCGAAGTCGGCGGTCCCACGTTTGACGAACTTGCCGTGGCCCTTGCGGCCGGTGAAGGTGCCGTCGCGGACGACGACGCTGCCGCGGGACAGGACGACGTCCGACCCACCCTGGACCTTGCGACCCTCGTAGCAGGAGTAGTCGACGTCCATGTGGTGGGTCTTCGCGGAGATCGTCCGCTTCCGCTTCGGGTCGTAGACGACGAGGTCGGCGTCGGACCCGATCGCCACCGCGCCCTTCTGCGGGTACATCCCGAAGAGCTTCGCCGGCGCCGTGGAGATGACCTCGACCCAGCGCTCCCGCGAGATCCGCCCGCCGACGACGCCGCCGTCGTGGAGGAGGTCGACGCGATCCTCGACCCCGGGCAGGCCGTTCGGCACCTTCCGGAAATCGCCCTTGCCGAGCGTCTTCTGGCTCTCGAAGTCGAACGGGCAGTGGTCGGTCGAGACGACCTGGAGGTCGTCCTTGACGAGCCCCGTCCAGAGCTCGGCCTGGTGATCCTTCGGCCGCAGCGGCGGCGAGCAGACGAACTTCGCGCCCTCGAACCCGTTGCCCAGGTCGTCGAGCGAGAGGAAGAGGTACTGCGGGCACGTCTCGGCGAAGGCCATCGCGCCGCGATCGCGGGCGGACCGAACCGCGTCGAGGGCGTCGCGGGCGGACAGGTGGACGATGTAGACGGGGACGCCGGCCGCCTCGGCGAGGCGGATGACCCGGTTCGTCGCCTCGCCCTCGAAGATCGGGTAGCGGGCGACGCCGTGGTAGTACGGGTCGGTCTTGCCGTCCGCGACGAGGTCGGCGGCGACAACGTCGATCGCCATCCCGTTCTCGGCGTGCATCATGATCAGCCCGCCGTTCTTCGCGGTCTGCTGCATCGCCCGGAATACGGCTCCGTCGTCGCTGTAGAACACGCCGGGGTAGGCGGTGAAGAGCTTGAAGTCCGGCACGCCCTCGGCGACGAGCTTGTCCATCTCGGCGAGGGTGGAGTCGTTGACGTCGCTCATGATCATGTGGAAGCCGTAGTCGGCGACGGCGTTCCCCTCGGCCTTCTTGTGCCAGGCATCGAGGCCCTCGCGCAGGGACTTCCCCTTCGACTGGACGGCGAAGTCGACGATCGTCGTCGTCCCGCCGAACGCCGCGGCTCGCGTGCCGGACTCGAACGTGTCCTTGGCGAACGTGCCGCCGAAGGGCAGCTCCATGTGGGTGTGGACGTCGATCGCGCCCGGGATGACCCACTTGCCCTTCGCGTCGATCGTCTCGTCGGCGGTGACCCCAGAGCCCGCCAGCCCCCGGCCGATCTGGGCGATCCGCTCGCCGTCGACGAGGACGTCGGCGTCGTAGGAGGCCTCGGCCGTGACGACCGTGCCGTTGCTGATCAGCGTGCGCATCCGCTCCTCCTCCGGGCCGGTCCTCCCGCCGGCCACCGTCGGAGGATAGCGAATGGGTCTAGCGGTGGACCGTCCGCCGGCTGCGGACGCGCCGGTACCAGCCGAAGCCGACGGCGACCGCGGCCCCGAGCAGGATCGCCCCCACGATCTTGAACGGGTCGCCGACGAGGGCGAAGCCGGCGTCGAGCCAGGACTCGAGGTCCGGGTAGACGACCAGGGCCCGCTGGGCCATCGGCACCCCCACGGTGACGACGAGGATGGCGATCGCCGCCAGCACGAGCAGGTTGAGGAGGCGGCGGAGGCGCCGGTTCCGGCGCACGGCCTTGCCGTCCATGTCCCAGAACGGGTCGCGGCCACGGGAGAACAGGGGCATCCGGCGCACTCCTGCGAAGGGCGAACGGCCGGAGTGTCGCCGGGCAAGCGGGCCTGCGCCAGTCCGACTTCCGGGCTAGTACCTCGGGGCCGGAGGGCTCGGCAGAGGTCAGGTCCGGGCGGCCGCGACGTCCCGGAGGGCGGGGATGACCTCCCGGCCGTAGGTCTCGAGGACCGACTCCTCGTCGCCGTTCATCAGGTAGATGTTGAACTGGTCGACGCCCGCCTCGGCCAGCGTCCGGAGCTTCGCGACGTGGTCGTCGACCGAGCCGAGGACGCAGAACCGGTCGGTTACCTCGTCGCCGACGAACGCCGCGTTCGTCGAGCCGACCTCGGCGTGGTGGTGGTAGTCGTAGCCCGTTCGGTCCTGGATGTAGCCGGTCAGGGCGGGCGGCAGATGCTCGCGCGGGTACTTCGTCACGAGGTCGACGACGTGATTGCTCACGAGAGCCGGGAACCAGCGGGTCCGCTCGCGGCACGTCTCGAGGTCGCCGATGTGCGCCGGCGCCGCTGCCTGGATCCGGATCGACGACGGATCGCGGCCGGCTTTGCCCGCCGCCTCGCGAGCCTGACCGGCGAACCAGCGGATGAGGTCGGGGTCGGCGAGCTGGAGGATGACGCCGTCGGCGATGCGGCCGGTCATCGCCAGGGCGATCGGCCCGTAGCCCGCCACCCAGACCGGCAGCGTCCAGCCTTGGGTCCACGGGAAGTGGAGCTCGGTGCCCTCGTACTCGATCCGCTCCCCGGCGACGAGGGCGCGGATGACCCGGATCGCCTCCTCCGTGTGTGCCATCGTGATGGGCGGCTTGCCGAGCACGCGCCGGGCGGAGTCCCCCCGGCCGATGCCCAGGTCCATCCGCCCGCCACTGATCTCGTCGAGGGTCGCCAGGACGGACGCGGTCACCGTCGGCTCTCGGGTGCCCGGGTTGGTGACGCAGGTCCCGAGTCGCATCCGCTCGGTGGCGCCGGCCATCAGCGTCAGGAGGGGATACGGATCCCGCCACAGGACGTGGCTGTCGAACAGCCACCC
>DATBKB010000011.1:0-25375 GCA_036556145.1 Candidatus Limnocylindrales bacterium
TGTAGACGTTGAAGCTGGCCCGGGCCGTGGCCGGCAGGTCGAGGCGCTCGTGAAGCGGCATCGTGCAGTGGTGGCCGGCCCGGACGGCGACACCGAAGCGGTCGAGCACCTGGGCCACGTCGTGGGGATGGACGCCCGGGACGTTGAAGGGGATCACGCCGCTCCGGACGCCGGCGTCCATCGGCCCGTACAGCTGGATCGACGGCAGCTCGCGCTGGAGCGCGACGAGGGCGTACGTCAGCAGCTCCTTCTCGTGCTCCCGAACGCGGCCCATCCCGAGGTCCATCAGGTACTCCGCGGCCGCACCCAGGCCGATCGCCGCGGCGATGTCCGGCGTGCCTGCCTCGAACTTCCACGGGACCTCGTTCCACTCGGAGCGGCGGAGGTGGACCTCGCGGATCATCTCGCCGCCGGCCATGAACGGCGGCATCGCCTCGAGGAGCTCGCGCCGGGCCCACAGCGCGCCCGATCCGGTCGGGGCCAGCATCTTGTGGCCGCTGAAGACGTAGAAGTCCGCCCCGAGGGCCTGGACGTCGACCGGCACGTGGGGGACGGCCTGCGCGCCGTCGACGAGCACGAGCGCCCCCGCGGCGTGCGCCTTCTCGACCATCTCGGCGACGGGGTTGATCGTCCCGAGGGTGTTCGAGACATGGGTGAACGCGACGAGCCTGGGCCGCAGCCGAAGGAGGACGTCGAACACGTCCTGGCGGAGCAGGCCGTCGTCGGTGATCGGGATGAACTCGAGGTCGCCGTCCTTCTCCTGGACGAGGAGCTGCCACGGGACGAGGTTCGCGTGGTGCTCCATCTCGGTCAGGACGATCGCGTCGCCTCGGCGGATGTGCCGGCGACCCCAGGAGTACGCGACGAGGTTGATCGCCTCGGTCGCGTTGCGGGTGAAGACGATCTCGTGCGGGTCCGGGGCGTTGATGAAGCGGGCCACGGTCGCCCGCGCCCGCTCGTACGCCGCAGTCGAACGCTCGCCGATCGTGTAGATCCCGCGATGGACGTTGGCGTTGTACTCGGCGTAGAACTCGTCCACCGCGTCGATCACGGCCTGCGGCTTCTGGCTCGTCGAGGCCGAGTCGAGATAGACGAGCGGCCGGCCATTGACCTCCGTCGCGAGGATCGGGAAGTCGCGGCGGATGACCTCGGGCACGAGACGGCCCCCGGCGATCCGCGCGGCGGCGCTCGGCGGAGTGGCGACCTTCGGCTCGGACGTCAGCGTCATCCGGTGCCGCCTAGCGGCCGACCTCGGCCGGCTCGGGCGCCTGCGGGACCTTGAGCGCCTCGTCCGGGACGCCGGTTTCGAGACCGGCCTCGCGGAGGATCGGGCCGTAGCCCTCCTCCTCGAGCTGGAGGGCGAGCTCCTTGCCGCCACTCTTGACGATCCGGCCCTCGGCCAGGACGTGGACGACGTTCGGCTGGATGTAGTTGAGCAGGCGCTGGTAGTGGGTGATGAGCAGCACGCCGAGGTTCGGGTTCAGCATCGCGTTGACGCCGACCGCGACGATCCGGAGGGCGTCGATGTCGAGCCCCGAGTCGGTCTCGTCGAGGATCGCCATCTCTGGCTCGATGACCGCCATCTGGAGCATCTCGAGCCGCTTCTTCTCGCCACCGC
The DNA here is from genome assembly GCA_036556145.1 of Candidatus Limnocylindrales bacterium. Taxonomy (GTDB): domain Bacteria; phylum Chloroflexota; class Limnocylindria; order Limnocylindrales; family CSP1-4; genus JACDAV01. Next base: position 1,619 of record DATBKB010000011.1, read on the forward strand.
TGAAACCTTCGTTGACGTAGCGCGTGGCGAACGACTCGTCCATCCGCAGGAGGGCCATCTTCTCGCGCATCTTCGTCCGGAAGTCGCGCATCGAGATCCCGCCCTTCATCGGGTCGGTCGGGTCGACGTCGCCGGTCTTGTCGACGCCCTGGAGCTTCGCGTTCAGGGCGCTTCGGATGAACGACGCGACGCTGAGGCCTGGGATGGCCGTGGGGTACTGGAAGGCGAGGAACAGGCCGAGCCGAGCCCGCTTGTCGGGGCTCAGCGCGAGGACGTCCCGGCCCTTCCACGTCGCCGTGCCGCCGGTGACGACGTAGGCCGGATGACCCATGAGCGCGTAGGCGAGGGTCGTCTTGCCCGAGCCGTTCGGGCCCATGATCGCGTGGACCTCGCCCTTGCCGACGTCGAGGTCGATGCCGCGGAGGATCTCGGCCTGCGGGTTCGCGGCGGGCGCAACGCGGAGGCCGCGAATGACGAGGTGCTGCCCGGCGGGGCTGGTGCCGTTGGTGTCGGTCACGATGAAGTCAGTGCTCCGTTGGCGGTGGGGGCAGTCGGGACGGCGATGGGATCGACCGCCGGATCGAGCTGGATGACGCGAGGTGGGACGAGATCGGCGAGGGTCATCCCGTCGAGGGCGCCGGCGATCGCGTCGCGGACGCGAACCCACAGGAGGTTGACCGTGCAGCGGGACGAGCGGTCGCACAGGACCGCGTGCTCCGGGTCGTCGGTGGCGCAGATCATCGGCGCGATCGGGCCCTCCAGGGCTCGGAGCACGTCGCTCATCCGGATGGCGTCCGGGCGGCGGGTCAGCTCGTAGCCGCCGTGGGCGCCGCGCGTCGAGACGACGAGGCCGGCATCGCGGAGGCTCATGACGAGCTGCTCGAGGTAGGCGCGGGGGAGGTCCTCCTCCGCGGCGATCTCGGCGAGGCTCGCCGGGCCCTGTCCGTAGTGCCGCCCGAGCTGCACCATCAACCGGACGCCGTACTCGCCCTTCGTCGAGAACGCGACGGCGCCGCTGCCGTGGAAGACCGGACGGGTTGCCTGGACCAGGGTGCTTGCCTCAATCCCGAGTGATTTCGTCGGATTTGAGTCTAGCCGAGGCCCGAGACGACCGTCAACGGCGACCCCCGCTCGTCAACCGCACCCGCCTACTGCAAATTGACCCTATCCGCGCCATTGGGGGGACGCTATAGTGCGGCCCACGCCGACTCTGGAGGGAGGCGAGCGCGACCGGGAAGATGGCCGGGTCGCGGCGAGGGAGGGTCCATCGGTGGTCGGCGCGTTCGGCCGCACGCGGCTCGCCGTGGTCGTGTGCGCGTTCGTGGCCTTCGCGATGGCCGCCACCGTCGCCTCCGCCGCGCCGACCTTCTCCGCCACCGCGGCGATGAACCCGCTGGTCCAATACCTCAACGACCGGACCGGCACGACGTTCACCGTCACGGTCTTCAACACCGGCGACACGTCGTTCGGCGCGGTCGACATCGCCCGCGGCTCGCCCTCCTGGACGATCACGGCCTGCCCGGCGGGCCCGACCGGCTGGCGGATCGAGCGGCACGTCTGGGGCTGCCGCTACATCAGCCGGACGACGGCCGCGGACAACATCCCCGGTCACAGCTCGAACTCGCAGTTCCGGATCCGTGCGACCGTCCGCTCCGGCACGGCCGACTTCTTCGGCCGCTGGCGGGTCGTCGTCAGCAAGACGACGAGCTTCACGACGGCGGCAAACCTCCGGAGCGCCCCGCAGAACGCGCCCGGCCTGAAGCTCATGGTCCACTCGTTCCAGGTCACGGATGCGGTGATCGTGTCGTCCGCCCGGCCGATCGGCAGCGCCTGCCCGGCCCGGACGACGGCGAACCACTCCGCCGCGGCCGCCGCGCAGGACCGGGTCGTGGCCATCTGCGGCCGTAACCGCGCCAACGTCGCCCTCCGGCCACTGGCGGCGTACGCGACCCTCGGCGGAACGCTCGTCGACTCGCACGGCGCGTTCACCTCCGGGCTGATCCCCCGGAACAGCGGCAACGTCGTCATCGGCAACTGGGCGAACGTCGACATCACCGCCACGCCCGGCGCCGGCAAGACGATCGTCGCGAAGGTCGGGTCGCACTCGACGCGGACGTCGCCGTCGACGACGCTGGCCGGGTACACCGCGACGAATGCCGCGCCGGTCGCCGCGGCTGCCTCGGCCACGACCGCCGAGGACACGGCCAGCGGACCGATCGGCCTCAGCGCCACCGATGCGAACGGGCACGCGATGACGTTCTCGATCGTTGGGGCCCCGGTCCACGGCTCCCTGTCCGCGATCACGGCGGCACCATGCGTCGCGACCTCCCCCGCGCCGAACACGTGCACGGCGACCGTCGTCTACACGCCGGATCCGGACTACAACGGGCCCGATTCGTTCACGTATCGGGCGACCGACTCGCACGGCGCCGCCGGAGCCCTGGCGATCGTGTCGATCACCGTGACGCCGGTGAACGACGCGCCGACGGTCACGACGACCGGTGGCTCGACCGCCTACACGGAGAACGGCAGCGCGGCCGTCGATTCCGGCCTGCTCGTGGCCGACATCGACGACACGATGCTGGCCGGGGCGACCGTCCAGATCACCTCTGGCTGCGTGATGGCGCAGGACCGGCTGGGCGTGCCGGGGTCGATCCCACCGGGGATCGCGACGATCGTCTACACGATCTCGGAGTGCAAGCTCGCCATCACCGGGAACGCCACCATCGCGAACTACCAGGCGTTCCTGCGCGGCGTGACGTACAGCAACCTCAGCGACAACCCGACCACCGGGGCTCGCACGGTCACGTTCAAGGTCAACGACGGCGACGTCGACAGCACCGGGGCGACGAAAGGCGTGACGGTCGCCGCGGTGAACGACGCGCCGGTCGTGACGACCTCGGGCGGCTCGACGGCCGTCACCGAGGGCAGCGCGTCGCACGTCGACGGCGGTCTCACGGTCACCGATCCCGACGACACCGACCTCGGGGGCGGGCAGGTCAGGATCTCCGCCGGCTTCGAGTCGGGCGACGAGCTCCTCTTCGTCGATACCGGAACGATCAGCGGTGTCTACAACACCGGCACCGGTGTCCTCGCCCTCACGGGAACCGACACCGTTGCGAACTACCAGGAGGCGCTCCGATCGGTCGAGTTCCGGACGACGAACGACCACCCGAACCCGTCGCGGACGGTCGCCTTCAAGGTCAACGACGGTGACATCGACAGCACCGAGGCCACCCAGAGCCTGACGGTATCGGGGGTCAACGACGCGCCGTCGATCTCGGCGCCCACAGCCATTGCCGCGGCCGACGGCATCGATTCGCCGGTCATCGGCCTCTCGATCTCCGATCCGGATGCGGCGGGCGACGACGTGTCGCTGACGATCTCGGTCGGCGACGGCGACGTCGAGTTCGACACGACGGTCGTCGGCGGGATCGAGGAGGACGACCTCAGTGGACCTGCCGGCACCAACCCGGTGACCGTCACGGCCTCGATCGCCCAGATCAACACGACCCTGGGCGCCACGAATGGCCTCATGTACGTGCCGCCGACGACTCCGGGCGCCGAGGACACGATCACCCTCACGCTCGACGACCTCGGAAACAACGGGTCGGGCGGTCCGTTGACCGACGACGCCACGATCACCGTCGAGTTCGACGAGGCCCCCGTCGTCACGACGAGCGCCGGCGACACGGCCGCCACCGAGGACGGGGCACCGGTCGCCGTCGACTCGGCCTTGACGGTCTCGGACGGCGACGACACGCACCTCGAGTCCGCCACGGTCCGGATCATCGGCCCGCAGGCCGGCGACGCGCTCCAGTTCACGAACAGCCCGCCCATCACGGGCAGCGGCAGCGGCACGACGACAATCACCCTCACCGGCACCGCCACGCTGGCGGAGTACCAGGCGGCGCTTCGTTCGATCACCTTCAGCACGACGGCCAACGATCCGAGCGCCTCGAAGACGGTTGGATTCGTCGCCTACGACGGCGACCTGCCGAGCGCGGAGGCGACCAAGGGCATCGCCGTCACCGGCGCCGATGACGCGCCGGTCGTGACGGCCACCCCGGGCACGCTGAACTACTCCGAGGGCGACGGCGCGGTCGTCATCGACCCCGGCGTCGGGGTGACCGACCCGGACGACACCGAGATCGAGAGCGCCACCGTCGCGGTGGCGGCCTGCCATGGCGGCCAGGACGTCCTCGGCTTCGACGACACCGCGGACATCACGGGTTCGTTCGACGTCCCGACCTGCACGCTGACGCTGACCGGAACGGCGACCGTGAACGACTACCGGGACGCGCTGCGGACGGTCACCTACTCCAACGGCTCGAACGACCCGAACACCGCGCAGCGGATCGTGACGTTCCACGTCAGTGACGGCGACCTCAGCGGCGAGGACAGCCGGCTCATCGACATCTTCGCGACGAACGACGCGCCGACCGACATCGCGCTGTCCGACTCGACGATCGACGAGAACGAGCCGGGTGGGACGACGGTGGGGACGTTCAGCACGACCGACCCGGACAGCGGGGATACGCACACCTATGAGCTGGTCGCCGGCGATGGCGCCACGGACAATGCCGCGTTCCAGGTCAACGGCGCCAACCTCGACGCCGTCGGAAGCTTCGACTTCGAGGCGGACACGAGCTACTCGATCCGCGTCAGGACGACGGACGACGGGTCGCCGCAGCTGACCTACGAGGAGCAGTTCACGATCTCCGTCAACGACGTCAACGAGCCACCGACGGCAATCCAGCTCTCGAACAACACGGTCGACGAGAACCAGCCGACGAGCACCGTCGTCGGGACGCTGACGACCACCGACCCCGACGCCGGCGACACGTTCACCTACACGCTCGTGAGCGGGCTCGGCGACGAGGACAACGCCTCGTTCTCGACCTCGGGCGACCAGCTCCTGACGAACGAGGTCTTCGACTACGAGACCAAGTCGGTCTACTTCGTCCGCGTCCAGACGACCGACTCGGGCGGCGAGACGTTCTCGTGGTCGTTCTCGATCACGATCAACGACATCAACGACGCCCCGACGGCCGAGGACGACTCGTTCACGGGTGTTGGGAATACGGGGCTCTTCGTGGGCAGCCCGTCGATCCCGGCCGGCCAGGCGGGCAAGGCGATCAGCGGCTCGGTCCTCGCCAACGACTCCGACCAGGACGGCGACCTCATCGAGGTCGAGGCCGTGTCGGGCGGGGCAACAGATGGCGGTGGGACCATCACGATCGAGGCCGACGGCGACTTCGTCTACCACCCCCAAGCTGGCGACACGGCCGACACGTTCAACTACCGGGTCTGCGACTCGGGCCCGTGCTCGAGCGCCGTCGCGAACAGCACCGCGACCGTGACGATCACCCTGACCGGTGAGGTCTGGTACGTCGACAACACCGCGACCGCGGGCGGTGACGGGACCTCGGACGGACCATTCGACACCCTCCTCGAGGCCGAGGCAGCGTCCGGAACGGGCGACACCGTCTTCGTCTTCGAAGGCGACGGCACGACGACCGGCCTGGATAGCGGAATTGCGATGGACGCGAACGGGCGCCTCATCGGCGAGAGCATCACGCTGGTCGTCGACTCCGTCACCCTTCACACGGCCGTGCCGGGAGCGAGCCCCACCCTCACGGCGTCGAACGAGGACGTCGTCGACCTCGACGACGGCAACGAAATCCGCGGCTTCGTCATCGACCCGGCCGGGACCGGCGGGGGCATCGCCGGTGGCGCGGGCGACGCGTCCGGGTCGATCGGCAGCATCACCGTCAACGACACGGGGACCCTGGCTGACCAGCCAGGCCTCGAGCTCAACGGGACGAGCGGCACCTGGCTGCTCTCGGACCTGTCGGTGACGACGAGCGGCAGCAGCACGGCGGTCGGCGTCCTGCTCAGCAATGCGGGCACGGTCGAGTTCACCCCGCTGACCGGCATCGCGATCTCGACGGATGGCGCGAAGGCCCTCGACGTCTTCGGCACGACGTTGGCCCCGGGCAGCACGATCGACACGGTCACGGTCACGGGCTCGGGGTCGGGCGGCGTGAGCATCGTCAACACGACGGGCCCGCTCACCCTCACGGACCTCGACCTGACGACGACGTCGGGCACGGCCGCGGCCTTCCGCCTCTCGAGCGCCGGGTCGATCACCGTGCCGGGCTCCGGCACGGCGAACGTGTCCGCCACCGGCGGGCCGGCGATCGAGGTGAGCGGCACCCCCGGCATCACGCTCGCCTTCGACGACGTCGATTCGGCGAGCAGCGCCTCGAGCGGCATTTCCCTCGGCGGGCTGGGAACCGGGACGTTCTCGGCGGCCAGCGGCGACATCACCGGCGCAGCCGGGACCGCGTTCAGCGTTTCGGGCGGCTCCGGGAGCATCACCTACCCCGGCAACCTGAACAACGGGGCGGGGGCCACGGCGTCGATCACGAACCGGACCGGCGGCACGGTGGCGCTCTCCGGCCAGATCAACGACACGGGCGACGCCGGCGGCGGGATCACGGTCTCGAACAACAGCGGCGGCTCGACGGTCTTCAGCAACGCGACGAAGACGCTCAACACGGGCTCGGGCATCGCCGTCCTGTTCAACGGCGGCGACGGCCACAGCCTCTCGTTCACGAACGGCGGGCTGGACATCGACACCACCACCGGGAAGGGCATCGACGCCACCGGGCTGGGAGTCGCAACGCCGCGTGCCAGCCTTACGATCACGGGCGCGAACAACACGATCAGCACGACGACCGGGCGCGCGCTCGACGTCGTCAATACGGACATCGGTGCCTCGGGCGTCACGTTCCTGAGCATCTCGGCCAACGGCGCCGTGAACGGCATTCGGCTGTCCAGCACCGGCATCACAGGCGGCGGGCTGACCGTCACCGGCGACGGCACGAACAACGGCTCGGGCGGAACGATTCAGAACACGACGACCGGCATCGACCTCACGAACACGCGGAATGTCTCGCTGTCCTCAATGAACATCTCGAACGCCACGGCGAGCGGCATCGCCGGGACGCAGGTCGTGAACTTCAGCCTCGTCAACAGCACGATCAACAACTCCGGGTCGGGCCACACCGTCGTCGACTCGTCGAACGTCGCCTTCAACACGACGGCGGCAGGGACCGAGAACAACCTGTCCGGCAACGTGACGATCACCGGCAACACGTTGACCAACGCCTGGTACCAGGGCGTCGACATCTTCAACTACGCCGGCGTGATCGCCGACCTCAACCTGTCGAACAACACGATCACGAGCAGCAGCTCGGTCCTGAACTCGGTCGGCAGCGGCATCCGGGTCATCGCCCGCGGCGGCGCCGCCAACGCCGCGGACATCACCAAGGCGACGATCAACAACAACACGATCAACAACTTCCCAAGCGGCGTCGGCCTCCAGGTCCAGTGCGGCAACGCCGCCAACGAGGCGGCACCGGCGGCCGACTGCGGGACCGCCGGCAGCGGCACGAACGTCGTGGCGATCACGAACAACAAGGTCAACGGGAGCGGGCTCGGCTCGACGGTCCACACGGGCGCCGAGGGCATCATCGCCCTCGTCAACGGCGTCGGTCAGGGCAACTTCACCATCACCGGGAACGAGGTCCGGAACACGACCGGCACGTCGATCTCGAGCTCCGCCTTCGGTGACGCCGTCGTGACCGAGACGGTCTCGAGCAACACGATCGTCTCGGACAACACCGTCGGCTCGCAGGGGATCGGGATCGGCACGAGCACGACCGGCGGCTTCGTGACGAACACGCCGAGCATGACCGTGACCGTCTCGAGCAACAACGTCAGCGACACCGACGGGAACGGGATCCTCGCAGTCGCCCGGGACGCGGAGAGCGGCCTGCTGAAGATCAAGGTCCTCAGCAACGTCGTGGGTGCGCCCCAATCCGGCGTCCGGCAGGGCATTCGCGTCGATGCGGGCAACGCCACCGGCGACAACGACGTGTGCCTGGAGATCTCCGGAAACACCAGCACCTTCTCCGTCGGTCAGCCGGCGGCGCTCGGAATCGGGCTCCGCAAGCAGGGCACCAGCACGACCGTCAACGCCTTCGGGATCGTGGGCCTCTCGCCGTCCCCCGCGACCGGACCCCAGGTGATCGCCTATGTCACCGGTCAGAACCCGCTGGGTGGCGGCACGCTCCTGATCTCGTCCACGGACGGATTCACGAGCTGCGCGTCCTTCTAGATGGCCGAGCCCTTCCTCTCCGAGATCCGGCTGATGAGCTTCGTCTTCGCGCCCAAGGGCTGGGCGCTCTGCAACGGCCAGCTCCTGCCGATCAACCAGAACCAGGCACTGTTCGCCCTCCTCGGGACGACGTACGGAGGCAACGGCCAGACGAACTTCGCGCTGCCCGACCTGCGCGGCCGCGTGCCGATCCACACGAGCGCCGGTCACACGCTCGGCAGCCAGGGCGGAGAGCAGGCCCACACCCTCACGATCGCCGAGCTGCCCACCCACCAGCACCTCGTGCAGGGATCCTCGGCGCCGGCCTCGACGGGCACGCCATCGTCCGGCGTGACCCTGGCCGCCTCGACGGCCTCGCAGCTCTACGGCCCGGGCGTGAACCTTGCCGCGATGGATCCTGGATCCGTCGGCAATGTCGGCGGCAGCCAGGCCCACCAGAACATGCAGCCGTACCTGACACTCAACTTCTGCATCGCCCTGCAGGGCATCTTCCCGTCCCAGAACTGAGGTCCGAGGCGCGTGGCACAACCCTACGTGGGCGAGATCCGGATGTTCGGCGGGAACTTCGCCCCGGCCGGGTGGATGTTCTGCGAAGGACAGCTCCTCCCGATCTCCGAGAACGAGACGCTCTTCCAGCTGATCGGCACGACGTACGGCGGCGACGGCGAGTCCACGTTCGCGCTGCCCGACCTGCGGGGCCGGGTCCCGATCCATCAGGGCATCGGGTTCATCCTCGCCGAAACCGGCGGCGTCGAGTCCGTCACCCTCACCGTCCAGCAGATCCCGGCCCATGCCCACCCGTTGCTCGGCACGAATGATGTCGCGACCGCCACGGCCCCGGGTGGCGCGGTGCTTGCGGCGACGACCGGGGCGACGACCGCCGCCTACGGGACGGACAACCCGATGACGAACATGCACGCGTCGTCGATCACGCCGGTGGGCGGGTCGCAGCCCCACGCGAACTTCCAGCCGTTCCTCTGCGTGAGCTTCATCATCTCGCTGTTCGGGATCTTCCCGAGCGCGACGTAGGAGACGGTACGTGGCTGATCCCTTCGTCGCGGAGATCCGGATCTTTCCGTTCAACTTCGCCCCGACCGGCTGGGCGCAGTGCAACGGGCAGCTGCTGCCCATCTCCCAGAACACCGCGCTGTTCTCGCTCCTCGGCACGACCTACGGCGGCGACGGGAAGAGCACGTTTGCGCTGCCCGACCTGCGCGGGAACGGCCCGATGCACCCGGGCCAGGGCCCCGGCCTCAGCCTCCACGACCTGGGCGAGACCGGCGGGTCCGAAACCGTCACGCTGCTCACGAGCGAGATCCCGGCCCATAGCCACGCCCTGGTCGCCTCGCAGTCCGACGCGATCGAGCGCATCCCGGCGGGTCAACGGCTGGCAACGGGCATCGGCGTCGGGATGTACGGCGCTCCTGGGAGTCCGGTGTCGCTTGGGCAGGCTGCGCTGGCACCCACGGGCGGCGGCCAGCCCCACAACAACATGCAGCCGTACCTGACGCTCAACTTCTGCATCGCCCTGCAGGGCGTCTTCCCGCCACGGGGCTAGGAGCGAGGCATGGAGCGCACCGTTCTCGAGGGCCTGACGCGTCGACGCTTCCTCGTCGGCGCGGGGGCCGTGGCGGCGACGCCCGTCCTCGTCCGTCTCGGGGCAGCGCTCCTCGATGTGGACGACCGGATCGACCTCGACGCCCTCGGGCTCCCGCCGCTCAACCTCGGCTACCTCGAGGGCAGCGACGCAGTGGCCGGGCTTGGCGGCGGCGGGCTCGCCGCGCGGCTGTCGGGTCTCGTGCGCCCGGCCACGAGCGGGCGCACTGGGGACCAGCGGCTCGTGGGACAGACGGTCCGGGTGACGGTCCACGGTCTCCATCCGTCGACGGCCCTGGCCCGAACCGCCGGCGCCGTCCACCTCGACGCGCTCTTCGCGTCGCACGATCCCGCCGAGCCGCACCCGTTCTACGCCTGGACGCTCGCCGCGGGAGGGGCCGGGGCCGCCGGCCGGCGGAGCACGTTCGTCGTCGCGCTCGACCGGAGTCCCAGGTTCGGGATCGCGCTCGCGGCCGGCACCGGCGCGACGCGACAGACCCGGGCCGCGGTCTTCGGGACCGGCTCCGGGCGCCAGCTCACGAAGCTGCGGCCGGGCGCGTACCTCGTGCCGGTGGCGCACGACGGCTGGGCCGGCGCCCGCCCCCTGCCGGCCGCCGACGATCCCGCGTGGTCGTCCGTGCCCTCGGTCCTCCTGACGATTGAGCCCGCCGCGGCCTGATCCTGACGCGGACCTGCCGATTGGCCGGGTCGCGCTGCGAACGTCGACATCCGAGGATCGCGAGTTCCTCGTGGCGCTGTACGGCTCCGTGCGAGCCGAGGAGCTGACGCTCGTTCCCTGGACGGACGAGGAGAAGGCGGCGTTCGTGCGCATGCAGTTCGACGCCCAGGACGCCTGGTACCGGCAGGTCTATCCGGGGGGCCGCTTCAGCATCGTCACCCTGAACGGCGAGCCGATCGGACGGTTGATCGTCGGCCGTCGGCCGGCCGAGGGCATCGTGGTCGTCGACATCACGCTCGTCCCCGAGCGGCGGGGCCGCGGCATCGGGACCCGGCTCGTGACGGATGTCCTCGAGGAGGCCGACCGCGAGGGCCTGCCGGTGACGCTCCGCGTCGAGCCCTGGAACCCGGTGCGGCGCCTCTATCTGCGCCTCGGCTTCGAGCCCGGACCGGTCGAAGGGGTCTACGAGTCGATGACGCGGCCAGCACGGCGGCCGATGGTCAGTTGAAGACGGCCTCGTAGCGGGCGCCGTCGGCGTCCACGCCGATCGGCACGAGGAAGATCTCCAGTTCCCCCAGGGCGCCGTGCCGCAGCCGGTGGATCCGCTGGTCGAGGAAAGGCTCCCGGGGACCCGTGAAATCGAGGGCGAACGGGTGCGGCCGCGGGGCGCCGGGCTGGTGACCGAGCGAACGGACCTCGACGAGCCGGAGCGTGACGCCGTCGGCGTCGAAGACCGATCCCACGTGGGCGCTGAACGTCTCCGGGGTCATCGGGTCGACCATGGGCGGCAACCTACCACCCTCGACCCGGAGCCGGCCCGCCGGTGCCCCGACGCACCGTTCGGGTCGGCCGTACTCCCCCGTCGGGACCATTCGCCCGCTTGCCGTGCGAGCGAGCGCGGCACGATCCTTGGGCGCTCAATCCGAGGGGCTGGAAGGGGCATCGATGACCCACACGAAGTTCACCCGCGTCGGCGGCTTCATCGCCCTGCTCGGCGGCACCCTGTGGGTCGCCGCCTTCGGCATCGTCGAGGCGCTGAACCCGCAGTTCGCCGGCATCCTCATCGCGCCGGCGATGTTCCTCCTCGTCGGCCTGCTCGCCCTCCAGGCGCGGCACGCGACCGGCGGCGGCTTCCTCGGCTCGATGGGCTTTCTCCTCACGCTGCTCGGGCTCGTCATGATCGGCTACGGCAGCATCGGCAAGCTCGTGCTGACCGGCGAGATCCTCGGCTTCGCCTACGGGCCGATCGGCTTCACCGGCATCGCCCCCGGCGCCACGATCCTCGGCGCGGGCGCAGCGATCACGGCCGTGTCGATCCTCGTCGCGAACGTCATGCCTCGGCTGAGCCCGATCCCGTTGCTGCTCGGCGCGGCCGGCGTCGCCTTCGCCGGCGGGCTCGCCCTCTGGCGGCAGCTCCTCGAGGGCTCGCCCGCGGACGTGTTTCCGCTGGCGCTCGGCCCGGTGGCCGCGCTCTGGGCGCTCTTTGGACTCGGCTGGTTGTGGCTGGGCTACCTGCTCTGGTCCGAGGGCGCCAAGGTCCGCACCGTCCCGAACTGACCGGCGGGCGGCTTCACGGTGGCGGGGCTACTCCAGGTAGCCACGGCCGGGTAATCGTGCAGGCACGTGGCTCGTTCGGGCGTCCTTGGTCGCGATGCCTGCGTGTTCGTTCGCCGATGGCCACTCCGAGTAGCCAGGCGCTCCGACGCCGGCACCGGCAGCCGAATTGCTGGACGAGCAACGCGGAGGCTCCCCGTCCCGCCTAGCATGGCGGCATGTACGACCATGCGACCGCGGCCGTCGAGGCCGCCATCAATGCCGGCGCGAAGTACGCCGACGCCCGGGCCATGGAGATGCGGTCCGAGGCGATGGCCGCCCGCAACGGCGTCGTCGAGAGCCTCGACCGGGAGGAGCGCGCCGGGATCGGCGTCCGGGCCCTGATCGGCAGCAGCTGGGGCTTCTTCGCCGTCCCCGAGGCGTCGACAAAGGCGGCTCGGAAGGCAGGCGAGCAGGCCGCGGCCGTCGCCCGGGCCTCCGCCAAGGTCCCCGGCAAGCCGCTCGAGCTCGCCCACGTCGAGCCGGCGAAGGGCTCATGGAAGAGCGAGTGCAAGGAAGACCCGTGGAGCGTGACGCTCGCCGAGAAGGGCGACCTCCTCCAGTCGGTCACGAAGACGATGCAGGACCACGGGGCCGACGTCGCCGAGGCCGACCTCAACGCCTGGAAGACCCGCAAGTGGTTCGTCAGCAGCGAGGGCCACCGCGTCGACCAGGACATCACCGAGTGCGGCTGCTCGATGACCGCGACCGCCGTCGGCGAGAACGAGACGCAGGTCCGCTCGTACCCCGGCATTCGCGGTCAGTACGGCACGCGCGGCTGGGAGCTCGTCCGCGAGCTCGACCTGCCGAAGAACGCGCCGCGGATCGCCGAGGAGGCGCGCCAGCTGCTGACCGCCGACGAGTGTCCCTCGCTCGAGGCGACCGACCTGATCCTCGGTGGCGAGCAGATGGCCCTCCAGATCCACGAGTCGGTCGGCCACGCGACCGAGCTCGACCGGATCCTCGGCTGGGAGGCGGCGTTCGCCGGGACGTCCTGGCTCGAGCTCGACAAGATGGGCAGCCTCAAGTTCGGCTCCGAGCTGATGAACATCACGGCCGACGCCACGCTCCCCGGCTCGCTCGGCAGCTTCGGCTTCGACGACGAGGGCACCCCCGCCCACCCGGTCGACATCGTGAAGAACGGCACGTGGGTCGGCGTGCTGTCCGGCCGCGACTCCGCGGCGCTCGCCGGCATCCCGAGCGGCGGCGCCGTCCGGGCCGACGGCTACAACCGCATCCCGATGGTCCGGATGACGAACGTCGGCCTCCTGCCCGGCAACGACTCGCTCGACGCGATGATCTCGGCGACCGACGACGGGATCTACATGGACACGAACCGGTCGTGGTCGATCGACGACAAGCGGCTGAACTTCCAGTTCGGCTGCGAGATCGGCTGGGAAGTCAAGGGCGGCAAGCGGGGCCGGCTCCTGAAGAACCCGACCTACACCGGGATCAGCCCGCGCTTCTGGGGGTCGATGGACATGCTCGGCAATCGCAGCGAGTGGGTCTTCTGGGGCACGCCGAACTGCGGCAAGGGCCAGCCGCTCCAGATCGGCCACACCGGGCACCCGGCGGTTCCAGCCCGCTTCCGCGGGATCCGGGTGGGGGTGCGGGGATGACCGGCACGACCACGAGACCGGCCGCCACCACCGAGTCCCCGACCGGCCTCGCGACGCCGGCCGCCGCCCTCGCGACGGCCGACCGGATCGTCGAGCTCGTCCGCAAGCGCTCGCGGGACGCCGAGGCCGAGGTCACCGTCAACGGCGGCACCGATGCGCTGACGCGCTTCGCCAACAGCTTCATCCACCAGAACGTCGCCGAGTCGGCGAGCCACGTCCTGCTGCGCGTCGCCCTGGACGGCCGAACCGCGGCAACGAGCCTCGACGGGCCGACCGACGACGAGACGCTCGTCCGGCTCATCGACGGCGTCCTGGAGGCCGCCCGAGTGCGTCCCGAGGACCCCGACTGGCCCGGCCTCGCCCCCAAGGCCGACGCGCCGAAGGTCGACCACTGGGACGACCCGACCGCGGCGGCCGGCCCGGATGAGCGAGCCCAGCGGGTACGCGACTTCGTCGACGCCGGCGGCGGCCTCGAGTGCGCCGGCTTCTTCGCCACCGGCGCGGCGATCACGGCCTTCGCCAACAGCGCCGGCCAGCGCTTGTCGGGCCGCGCCACGGTCGCCGAGCTCGACGGCATCGCCCGCACGCCGACGTCCGATGGCAGCGGCCGCCACTCGTCGGTCCGCCTCGCGGACATCGACGGCACGGCGGCCGGCACGACCGCCGCCGAGAAGGCCCGAGGCGCGGCCGAGCCGACGGACCTCGAGCCGGGGCGCTACGAGGTCGTCCTCGAGCCCTACTCGGTCGCGAACCTCGTGCAATTCCTGTTCGTGTACGGCTTCAACGGCCGGGCCGTCGAGGAGGGCCGCTCGTTCGTCAAGTTCGACGAGCAGCAATTCGACCAGTCGATCGACTTGCGCGACGACGTCAGCGACCCTGGCCAGACCGGCGTCGCGTTCGACGTCGAGGGCACGCCGCGGCGGCGGACCGCCGTCGTCGAGTCCGGGGTGACGAAGGCCGTCCTCCACACGCGGCGGACGGCGAAGCGGGCGGGCGTCGAGAGCACCGGCCACGCCCTCGAGGGCGCCGAGCAGTGGGGCGCGCTCCCGACGAACACCGTCCTCTCCGCCGGCGACCGCACGCGCGACGCGCTCATCCGCGGCGTCGAGCGCGGCCTGCTCGTCACCGACTTCTGGTACACCCGCGTCCTCGATCCGCGAACGCTCGTCGTCACGGGCCTGACGAGAAACGGTGTCTGGCTCATCGAGAGCGGCCGGATCATCCGGCCGGTGAAGAACCTCCGGTTCACCCAGTCCTACGTCGAGGCGCTCGCGCCGGGCGCGGTCAGGAGCATCGGCTCGGACCAGACCCTGATCGGCGGCGGCGGCGAGGGCTCGTACCTGGTGCCGAGCCTGCATCTCGCGTCCTGGAACTTCACCGGTGGCGCCCGCGGCTGAGCCGGCGGGCAAACGCTAGGTCCTCGTCGCTGCCTCGGCGCGGCGCCGGCGGCGCCTGACGCCGACGCCGGCGAGCTGCCGCCGGACGATCGGCAGCCAGACCATCCCCATGAGCGCCTGGGCGAGGATCGCAAGCATGATCAGGATGCCCGGGACGGTCAGGGCGATCGCCGGCACGGCCCACTCGAACCCGGCGAAGCCGCCGACGCCACCGAAGCGATCGTCGAACGGGTCGATCCGGACCTCCGGCAGCGCGAACGGCCCCTGCGCGGACCCGGAGCCGCCGGCGGGCCCGCCCGGCGGCACGACCGCGGTGACCGGGCTGGGTGAAGGCGTGGGGCGCGTCGGCGTCGAGTCCGGGTTGGCGGTGGGCGTCGGGGTCGGAGCGGGCGTCGGCCGCGCGGTCGCCGTCGGCCGCGGCGTCGGCGGCAGGGTCGGCAGGATCGACGGCAGCGGCGGCAGCGTCGGCAGGATCGACGGCAGCGGGTTGGGTCTCGGCGTTGGTGTCGGCGTTGGCGTCGGCGTGGGGGTGGGCGCCGGCGTCGGTGTCGGCACCTGCTTCGGAACCACGGTGATCGTCACGGTTGCGGGGAGCGAGCACACGATGACGTCGCAGGCCCGGTACTCGAATGTCGTGACACCCACGAAGCCGGCAGCCGGGTCGTACGTGAAGCTGCCGTTCGCCCGAAGGTCGAGTGAACCGTTGCTCGCCCCGCCCTCGGGCTCGGCGCGGAGCGCGTCCTGGTCCGAATCGCTGTCGTTGGCGAGGACGCCGGGCGCGGCGACGACGAGCGTCTCGCCCTGCTCGGTCGCGTAGGCGTCCGCGACGGCGCGCGGAGCGGTGTTCGTCACGGTGATCGTCACCGTTGCAGGAAGCGAGTTGAGGAGACCGTCCCGAACGTGGTAGCGGAACGAGTCGATTCCAACGTACCCAGCGTCCGGCGTGTAGGTGAACCCGCCGTTCGCGGCGAGCGTGAGCGTGCCGTGCGAGGGGCCCGAGTCGCGCACCGCGCTGGGGCTGCCGAGGAGGCCGACGTCGTTGGCCAGCACGCCTGGGGGCGCGACCTTCAGCACATCGTCGTGGACCACGGTGTATGCGTCGTTGACGGCGAGCAGCGTCAGGGCAACCGCGGGCTGCGCCCACGGGCCGGGCCCGGCGGAACCGGCGACCGCCACGGCGACGAGCGCCAGGGCGCCGAGACGCCGGCGGTACCGCCGCGGACGCGTGTTCACGCGACCCTCCGGCCGGGAAGCCAGAGGACGGCCGTGCCGCCGTCGCCGGGGAGCGGCGGATCGTCGGCCGTCTCGAGGCCCTCGACGAAGACCTTCACGAGCCGCTCGTCGAGCTGGGTGCCGGCGGCGTCCTCCAGCCGCCGCAGCGCCTCCCGGACGTCGAGCGCCTTGCGGTACGGACGCGTCGTCGTCATCGCCGAGAACGCGTCGCCGACGGCGAGGATTCGCGCGACGAGCGGGATCCCGTCGCCCTCGAGCCGGTCGAGATAGCCGCCGCCGTCCCAGCGCTCGTGGTGGTGCCGGATGCCGGCCCGGACGATCTCGCTGTCGGGCAGGTCGCGGACGATCATGTCGCCGAGGGCGACGTGCTGCTTGACGACCGCGTACTCCTCGTCGGTCAGGCGGCCAGGCTTGCGGAGGATCGGGTCCGGGATGCCGATCTTGCCGACGTCGTGGAGCAACCCGGCGGCCTTGATCGAGCGAATGAGCTCTTCCTCGAGGCCCAGCTGGTTGGCGATGAAGACCGCGTATCGCGCGACGTCTTCGGAGTGGCGCTTCGTGTAGCGGTCCTTCGTGTCGACCGCGATGACGAGGCCCTGGAGCACGTCGAAGCCGGACTTCGCGGCGCCGTCCTCCTCCGGACCCGCCGTGCGGACGGCGTCGCCCCCGCTCGCCTTGGCCTCGCCGAGCGCCTGCGCGGCCGCCGACAGCAGTGCGGTGACGGACGCCCCGTGCTCGGGGTACGTCGCGAGGCCCGCGCTGATCGTGATCGGGAGCCGCTCGGTCGATTCGAACTGGAGGCTCGTCGTCGCCAACGCGGCCCGCAGCCGCTCCACGGCGGGGCCGATCTCGTCGACGAGATCCGGCGGGGCGATGAGCAGGAATTCGTCGGGGCCGTAGCGGCCGCGGACGATCCCCTCGGGGAGGTCCGCGGCGAGCAGGTCCGCAACGGTCGCCAGCGCGTCGTCGCCGGCGCCATGGCCGTGGTTGTCATTGAGGAGCCGGAAGTTGTCGATGTCGAGCAGCGCGACGCCGAGTGACGCTCCGGCCGGCCGGGCCCGCTCGGTCTCGCGGGCAAGGTGCGCGACGAGGGCACCGTGGTTCAGCGAGCCGGTCAGCGGATCGCGGCGCGTCGATTCGACGAGCGCCGCCGTCTGTCGCGTCAGCCGGCCCTGGGCGGCGCGGAACACGATGAACAGCAGAACGGCGGCGACGACGGCCGCCGAGACCGTCAACAGGACGACATCACGTCGGACGATCGCGAGCCGCGCGAAGACGGGGGCCGCATCGCGCCAGACCACCGCGACCGCCAGGACCTGGTCGTCAGCGATGAGCGGCAGGTACTCGCGGATGAGCGTCGGCGCCGCGAGCGTCCCCGGGCCGGCGCCGGCGTCGGCAAGGGCGACGACGCCCGCCTGCGGCCGGCGGTCGACGGCGAGGAGAAAACCCGCATCGGGCGCGACGAGGCTCCCGGCGGCCGCCGGGTCGGACGCGGCGACGATCGTGCCGTCCGGCAGTCGGAGCTCGACGCGCAGGATCTCGCCGGGCGCGACGAGGGTTCCGAGCTGGGTGTTGAGGCGCGCGCGCTGACTCGCCGTCAGCGACCCGGAGCGGAGCTGGGCCGGCTGGACGTAGGCGTTGACGAAGGACCGCGTCGTCGCGGCGTCACTGCTGACGACGCCGTTGAGCGTGGAGACCGTCAGGTGCGCGGACACGAGGACGGCCTGGGTCGTCGCCGTGATCCCGGCCAGCGCGAGGAAGGCGCCGAACACGAGGATCAGGAGGATGGGTCGTCGAAGTCGCGGCTCCGAGCCGAACACGGGGTAGACGGCCTCTTTCGCGGGGTCCTGGGACCCGAGCGTAGGGGGCCACGCGGCGGCCGCCCAATGGCCTATCCGTACCGGACCAAACACGCCGGCCACTTCCCGGTGCGGCGCCGCACCGGACGCGCTCAGGCCGGCCGGCGAACCGTCAGTGCACGGAGGTAGCGGCGGCGCCAGGCGTCGGTCGCCTCGACCTGGTTGAACGTGTAGAGGTGGACCCAGCGGACGTCCGCCACCGGGTCGCCGAACAGCGGCGCCAGCTCGTCGAGCAGCCCGTCGGGCCGGTAGAAGCCGCCCGAGCGGAGCAGCCGGCCGACGAGGCCGACGTTCTTGAGCAGGAACCGCGCGCTGTCGCGGACGCCGATGCGGGCGCTGACGGTCAGGAGCCGGTGCGGCTCGACCGCACCGGCGACGCCGATCTGGATCGGCAGCCTGAAGCCCTCGGCCCGGCGCGCGGTGATCCAGTCGCGGATCGCCCGCGAGTCGAAGCAGAGCTGGGTCGTGACGTAGTGGGCGAAGGGCGCCTTGTCGTGGAGCGCGCGGAGCAGCCGGTCTTCGGGGATGATCGGGTGCCCCTGCGGATAGGCCGGGTAACCGACGCTCGAGAGCTCGACCCCGAGATCGGCGATCTCGCGGAGCAGCGACAGGCCGTCCGGGAACGCGCCGGCCTCGGTCGAGTCCCCACCGACGACGAACGCGCGATCCACGCCGCCGTCGAGCAGGCGAGCGAGGAGCGCGCGGAGGTGGTCGCGGTCGCGCACCATCCGGGCCGAGAGGTGGGGGATCGCGCGATAGCCTCGCGACTCGAGGACGACGGCGAGGTCGACGGTCGCCTCGAGGCCTTTCGACGGCGACGCGGTCACCGAGACCCACGTCCCCGCCGGGATGAACGCCGATTGCTCATAGCCGCTCTTCAGCGGCAGGACCTCGAACGTCGCCTCCTCGAGGGCTGCCACGAGACCGGCCGCGCCCACGGGATCCACGGGCCGGCGGCGTCGAAAGGCGATCACGGCGCGGCGAGTGCGGTCAGACGTCCGAGTCGGGGAACGCGGCCTTGCGGCGCGCGATGAAATCGAGCAGCGCCTCGTCGATCGCGGGGTCGATCGGCGGCGCCTCGTACTCGGCGAGCATCCGCTTCCAGATCTTGTTCGCCCGCTGCGCGGCGTCGAGCGAGCCGTCCTCTTGCCACTGCTCGACGCTGTTGTTGTCGGCGGTCTCGGAGCGGTAGAAGGCCGATTCGAAGTTCGCCAGCGTGTGGGCCGTGCCGAGGAAGTGCTGGCCGGGGCCATTCGCCCGGATCGCGTCGAGCGCCTGGCCGTTCTCCGACAGGTCGATGCCCTTGACGAAGACGGCCATCATCCCGCATTGATCGGCGTCGAGGATGAACTTCTCGTAGCCGACCGAGAGGCCGCCCTCCAGCCAGCCCGCGGCGTGGAGGACGAAGTTCACCCCGCCGAGGACCGTCGGCCAGAGGGTCGCCGCCGACTCGTATGCCGCCTGCGCATCCGCGATCTTCGAGGCGCACAGGCTGCCGCCGCTCCGGAACGGGACGCCGAGGCGGCGGGCGAGCTGCGCCATCGCGAAGAGCACGAGCGCCGGCTCCGGCGTGCCGAACGTCGGCGCGCCCGACTGCATCGACATCGAGCTGGCGAAGCTGCCGAGCACGACCGGTGCACCGGGCCGGACGAGCTGTGCGAGGGTCATCCCCCCAAGCGACTCCGCGAGCGTCTGGGCACACACCGCGGCGGCCGTCACCGGCGCCATCGCCCCGGCGAGGATGAAGGGGGTGACGACCGTCGCCTGGTTCGCTTCGGCGTAGGCGCGCAGCGCGCCCAGCATCGTCCCATCCCAGACGAGCGGCGAGTTCGCGTTGATGAGGCTCATGACGACGGCGTTCTGGTCGACGAACTCGGCGCCGAACGTCAGGCGCGCGAGCTCGACGGTGTCCCGCGCACGCTCCGGGGCGGTCACCGAGCCCATGAACGGCTTGTCGCTGTAGCGGATGTGCGAATAGACCATGTCGAGGTGGCGCTTGTTCACGGGCACGTCGACCGGCTCACAGACGGTCCCGCCGCTGTGGTGGAGGTGCGGGGACGTGTATGCCAACTTGATGAAGTTGCGGAAGTCCTCGAGCGTGCCGTAGCGGCGGCCGTTGTCGAGGTCCCGCACGAACGGCGAGCCGTAGTTCGGGGCGAAGATCGTGGCCATCCCGCCGACCTGGACGCTGTTCGCCGGGTTTCGAGCGTGCTGGGTGAAGACCTTCGGGGCCGTGGCCTGGACGATCTGCCGGCACATGCCGCGCGGGAAGCGGACGCGCACCCCGTCCACGTCCGCGCCGGCGTCCTTGAGCAGCCGGATCGCCTCCGGATCGCCGCGGAATTCGAGCCCGACCTCCTCGAGGATCGTGTCGGCGTTGTGCTCGATGAGTGAGAGGCCCTCCTCGTCGAGGACCTCGAACGGCGCCATCGTCCGGGTGAGGAACGGCGTCCGCTCGACGTGGCGGTGGAGGCGTGCGGCCTGACGGGCGGCTCGGCCGCCCGACCGCTGGCGGGGTGCCTGCTGCTCGGTCGTCATCGGGCGCTCGGGGCCGTCATCGGTCGGCCCTCGTCGCGGCCGCCACGGCTCGGCGGCGACGTCGCTCGGCGAGGGGCGCGGCGCCACCCGGCGTCGCCGCGGGTCGCGCCGGCAGCTTGACCGCCTTCGACAGGTTCGGACAGGAGGCCGTCCGATGCGGGAAGGCCATCGCCGCCACGAAGTGCTCCTGGAACCGCGGCTCGATCGCGGTCTCGATCTTCTCCACCCGGCGCACGACCTCCTCGATCTCGGCCCTCGCCGCGCCCGACAGTAGCGCGATGAGCGCGCCGGTCCCGGCCGCGTTCCCGGCGGACGCAACGCGCGACAGGTCGCAGTCCGGGATGAGCCCGAGGACCATCGCGTGGAAGACGTCGATCTGGCTGCCGAACGCGCCCGCGAGGCGGATCGCGTCGACGGAATCGGCCCCGGCGTGGTCCATGAGGAGGCGAACGCCGGCGTAGAGCGCCGCCTTCGCCAGCTGGATCGCCCGGACGTCGTTCTGCGTGATCGCGATGCGCGGCTGGCCGTCGTGGAGGACGTACGAGAACGTCCGGCCCTCGGGCACCACGCGGGCCGTGCGACCGGCGAGTGCGCCGTCGACGATCCCGTCGGGCGTGATGACGCCGGCAAGGAACAGCTCGGCGATGACCTCGACGATGCCCGAGCCGCAGATGCCGGTAATGCCGACGCCCGCCTCGGCCAGCGCGGCGTCGAATCCCGCTTCGTCCGACCATGCCTCGACGCCGATGACCTTGAACCGTGGCTCGAGCGTGTCGCGGTCGATGCGGACGCGCTCGATGGCGCCGGGTGCCGCGCGCTGGCCCGATGAGATCTGGGCGCCCTCGAACGCCGGGCCGGTCGGGCTCGAGGCGGCGAGGAGCCGCTGCCCCGCGGCGAGGACGATCTCCGCGTTCGTGCCGACGTCGACGACGACTCGTACCCCGTCGCGCACCCGGTGCGGCGCCTCGGCGAGGATGACCCCAGCCGTGTCCGCGCCGACGTGCCCCGCGATGCACGGCAGGACATAGATGCGCGCGCCGGGATGGGCGATGAGATCGAGCTCGCGGGCGGTCGTGCGCACCGCCCGATCCGTCGCGAGCGCGAACGGCGCCTGCCCGAGCGGCGTCGGGTCGAAGCCCAGCAGCAGGTGGTGCATCACCGGGTTGCCGACGATCGCCAGCTCGAGGATTGCCTCGCGCTTGATCCCGGCGGCGTTCGCGAGGCCCGCGATCAGCCCGTTGAGCGCCTTCCGTACCGCCTCGGTCATCTGGGTCGCGCCGTCGTCGTGGAGCATCGCGTACGAGACCCGGCTCATGAGGTCCTCGCCGAACCGGATCTGCGGGTTCATCACGCCGTTGCTCGCGAGGACCTCGCCGCTGGCGAGGTCGGCGAGGTGGCCGGCGATCGTCGTCGAGCCGACGTCGATCGCGACGCCGTAGGCCTTCTCCCGGAGGCCGGGCCACACGGCGCTGATCGTCGAGCCGTCGTGAACGGCGACGGTGACGCCCTGCTTGCCCTCGGCGAGGGCCGCGTGGAGCGAACGGATGACGCCGAGGTCGGCCTCGAGGCCGGTCAGCTGCCATTCGCGCTCGAGGGCGGCCGTCAGGCGGGCGAGGTCGCCGCTCGGGGAGGCGAGCGCGGGCGGCTCGACCTCGACGTAGTAGAGGCGGACGACGGGGTCGATCTCGAAGGCGCGGACGTCGAGGCCCTTGCGGACGACCTGGCGGTGGACCTGGCTCTCCGGCGGAACGTCGATCACGGCGTCGCCGAGGAGCGTCGCGGTGCAGCTCAGCCGGCGGCCCGGGGTCAGGCCCTTGTCGGCCTCGTAGCGAGCCTCGACCTCCCCGGGCGCGGAGAGGTGCTCCGGGCGCGACTCGATCTGGTGCTTCGGGAAGCTGCCGATCCCCTGCTCCACCTGGCATCGCCCGCACAGTCCGCGCCCGCCGCAGACCGAGTCGATGTCGACGCCGAGCCTGCGCGCGGCATCGAGGACGGTCGTTCCTGGCTCGAACCGGCCGCGCCGGCCGGAGGGAGTGAAGACGACGAGCGGCTGCGTGGCGCCCACGGCGTCAGCCGGTCGCGGCCGCGGCCCCGGCTCGCCGGCGGTTCACGCGGCGGCCCTGCTCGCCCTCGGCCGGCGCCGCGCGGTACGTCCGGATCCATCGGCCGCACTCGGGGTCGTTGCCGAGAAGGACGTCGGCGGCCATGACCGACTGGCGGACCTCCGCTGAGATCGGGTTCGTAATCGCGCTCGTGAGGCCGCTCGCCGCCGCCATCGTGAGGAACGCGCCGTTGATTCCCTCCCGATTCGGGAGGCCGAAGCTGACGTTGGAGCCGCCGCACGTCGAGTTGACCTTCAGCTCGTCGCGCAGCCGGCCGAGGATCCGGAAGACCTGCCGGCCCGCCGTCGGCATCGCCCCGATCGGCATGAGCAGCGGGTCGACGACGACGTCCTCCCGCGGGATCCCGTGGTCGGCGGCTCGCTCGACGATGCGTTTCGCGACGGCGAATCGCACGTCGGGGTCCTCGGAGATGCCGGTCTCGTCGTTCGAGATCGCCACGACGGCGGCGCCGTACTTCTTCACGAGCGGCAGGACGCGCTCGAGGCGCTCCTCCTCCCCGGTCACGGAGTTCACGAGCGGCTTGCCCTGGTAGACGGCGAGCCCCGCCTCGAGCGCCTCGACGATCGACGAGTCGATCGAGAGCGGCACCTCGGTCAGCGACTGGACGAGCTTGATGGTGTCGGCCAGGATGGCCGGCTCGTCCGCCAGCGGGATGCCCGCGTTGACGTCGAGCATGTGCGCACCGGCTTCGACCTGGGCGATCGTGTCGCGCTCGACCCGCGAGAAGTCGCCGGCCTTCATCTCTTCCATGAGGATCTTGCGGCCGGTCGGGTTGATACGCTCGCCGATGACCACGAACGGCTGGTCATCGCCGATGACGACCTCGCGGGTGGCGGAGCTGACGACGGTCCGGGTCATGCGTCGCGTGGTGCCACGTCGGCCCGCTCCTCGCCTGCCACCGCCTTGCCGGGCGTCTCGTCGTGCGCCGGGGG
>DATBKB010000012.1:0-2642 GCA_036556145.1 Candidatus Limnocylindrales bacterium
CAGCCTCCGCGGCGCGTCGAGCCATCATCACACCCCGTTCCTCGTCCTGCGCCGGCCGGCGACGACCGAGGATCGCGGCGAGGCCATCGGCTTCAGCCTCGTCTATTCCGGCAACTTCCTCGCCGAGGCCGAGGTCGACCCGTTCGGCACGACGCGAGTCCGCGTCGGCATCCACCCCGAAGGCTTCGCGTGGACGCTCGGTCCGGCCGAGGAGCTCGCGACGCCGGAAGCGGTGATCGTCCACTCCGCCGACGGTCTTGGCGCCCTCAGCGACCACTACCACGAGCTCTACCGGCGCCGGCTCGCCCGAGGCGCCTGGCGCGATCGCGACCGTCCCGTCCTGGTCAACAACTGGGAAGGCACGTACTTCGACTTCACCGAGGACCGGCTCATCGCGATCGCCGAGGTCGCCCGCGACCTGGGGCTCGAGGTCTTCGTCCTCGACGACGGCTGGTTCGGCGCCCGCGACGACGACACGACGTCGCTCGGCGACTGGTTCGTCAACGAGCGAAAGCTGCCGAACGGCCTCGACGGACTCGCCCGGCGCATCGAGGCCCTCGGCCTGCGGTTCGGCCTCTGGATCGAGCCGGAGATGGTGAGCGCCCGGAGCCGCCTCTTCGATGCGCACCCGGACTGGGCGATCGGGGTCGCCGGCAGGCCGCGCACCGAGAGCCGCAACCAGCTCGTGCTCGACATGTCGCGGGCCGAGGTCGTCGACCACCTCTTCGACCGCCTCTCGGATGTCCTCCGGGGCGCGCCGATCTCGTACGTCAAGTGGGACATGAACCGCAACATCACCGAGCCGTGGAGCGCCGCCCTGCCGGCCGACCGGCAGGGCGAGCTGTTCCACCGCTACATCCTCGGCGTGTACGAGCTCTACCGGCGACTCACGGCGGCGTTCCCCGAGATCCTGTTCGAGTCGTGCGCCGGCGGGGGCGGCCGCTTCGACCCCGGCATGCTCGGGTTCGCCCCGCAGGCCTGGACGAGCGACAACACCGACGCGATCGAGCGGCTCTCCATCCAGTGGGGCACGTCGCTGGCGTATCCGCTCAGCTCGATGTCGGCCCATGTCTCGGCCGTCCCGAACCACCAGGTCGGCCGGATCACGCCGCTGTCGACACGGGCGGCGGTCGCGTTCTTCGGCGTCTTCGGCTACGAGCTCGACCTGACGCGGCTGAGCGACGACGAGCGCGAGGAGGTCGCGGGGCAGGTGGCCTTCTACAAGGAGCACCGCGACGTCTTTCAGCGCGGCCGGTTCATCCGGCTGCACGGTCCGTTCGACGGCGACGGCAACGAGGTCGCGTGGATGGCCGTCGCGGCCGACCGGGGCCGGGCGGTCGTCGGCTGGTACCAGGTGCTGAACCGCCCGCTGCCCGGACCGGCCCGGCTGCGGCTCCGCGGACTCGACCCCGCGCGCCGCTACGCCGTCAGCGACTGGCCGGGCCACGACGACGGCGTGTCGCGTGCGAACACCGGCGTGCGCGGCGGCGACGAGCTCATGCAGGCCGGGCTATCGCTCGGCCTCGAACGCTTCGAGGCCGTCGGTCGCGGGGACTTCTCGGCTCGGCTGTTCGTCCTCGACGGCGAGCGCTGATCGCGCGCGGCCGCCCGGAGCCGCCGTTCGCTACGCGGAGGGTGGCTCGCCGGGGTCCGGCGTTGCGCGATCGACCCACCACTCGATGTACTCCCGGACGCGACCGTCGCCGGCGAAGTGCAGCTCCCACAGGTTGTCGTACTCGCGACGCGGCTCGGCGTAGCGGGTGACGCCGCGGACGAACGCGACGCCGTCGTCGATCGCCAGGATGGTCCAGTCGAAGGTCCACGCCCCGGGCTCATCCCGTCGGGCCAGCCAGCCGTCGACGATCGCGGGCCGGCCGCGCCAACCGTCACTCGCGGGCGTCGGGCGGTAGATCGCGTCGCGGGTGAACAGCGCCTCGATGTCCGCCGGCGCGTTCGATCGCCACGCCCGGACGTAGCCGGAGACCCACGCCTCGACCGCGGCCCGATCGGTCATCGAGCCGATGCTAGCGGCCTCGGAGCCCGTCGACTCCGGCGCCGGCCGGGACGGCCTGGGACTCGAGGCGGGCCCGGAAGAGGTCCGCGCCGGCGGCCGTCGTCCGCGTCTGCCAGCTCGAGCCGTCGGACCAGGTGGCTGCCTCGAGCTCGGCGCCGGCATCGGCGGCCGCGGCGTACTCGAGGACGTAGCGCCGAGGCAGCCGGCTCAGCACCTCGCCGCCGCGGTCTGGCGCAGCGAGCAGCACCGACTCCTCGAACCAGTCGAGGTAGACCGCGTTGTTGACGTGGTCCATCGGGTCGAGCTCCTGGGGCCGGACCCGGAAGGTCCGACGATGGGCACCGGCAGGGCTGGCCGGCAGCGGCACGCGCACGATCTCGTCGCTGGCGACGGGGGCCGGGAAGTGCTCGCCGAAGATCTCGGGCACGCGGGTGATCCGGCCGCGCGCGTCGATCAGGACCCAATCGGTATGGACCCAGGCGAGCAGCGCGCCGCCGTCCGCCGGCCGGAACTCGGCGCGGCGTCGGGCCCAGACGCGCCGGTGGCCGACGACTGTCGTCGTCGCGTCGAGCGCCGACCCGAGGGGGATCGGCGCCAGGACCTGGACCTCCGCGGCCCGCACGAGCCA
>DATBKB010000013.1:0-66895 GCA_036556145.1 Candidatus Limnocylindrales bacterium
GCGCGGTTCCGCGTTCGAGGCGACACCCTCGAGTTCCAGCCCGCGTCGGAGGAGACGCTCGTTCGCGTCGAGTTCTTCGGCGACGAGGTCGAGCGAATCACCGAGCTCGACCCGCTCACCGGCGAGCTGCTCAGCGAGCGCAACGAGGCCAACGTCTATCCGGCCAGCCACTACGTCACGCCGGCCGACAAGATGCGCCTCGCGCTGCGTGACATCGAAGCGGAGATGGAGGAGCGCGTCGGCCAGCTCGAGGCCGAAGGACGCGTCCTCGAGGCGGCCAGGCTCAGGCAGCGGACGACGTTCGACCTCGAGATGATGCGCGAGCTCGGGTTCTGCTCGGGCATCGAGAACTACTCGCGGCACCTGTCCCGGCGCGAGGCCGGCAGCCGGCCCTGGACGTTGCTCGACTACTTCCCGCCGGACTGGCTGCTCGTCGTCGACGAGTCGCACATGACGATTCCCCAGGTCGTCGGCATGTACAAGAACGACCGGACCCGGAAGGAGATCCTCGTCGACTTCGGCTTCCGCCTCCCCTCGGCGCTCGACAACCGGCCGCTGACCTTCGAGGAGTTCGAGGGCCACCTCAACCAGGTCGTCTACATGAGCGCCACGCCGGGACCCTACGAGCTCGAACGGAGCGAGCAGATCGTCGAGCAGCTCGTCCGCCCGACCGGCATCGTCGACCCGGCCGTCCACGTCCGCCCGACCGAGGGCCAGATCGACGACCTCCTCGAGGAGATCCGCAAGCGCGTCGAGCGCGGCGAGCGTGCGCTCGTTACGACGCTGACGAAGAAGATGGCCGAGGACCTCGCCGACTACCTGCGCGAGCTCGGCGTCAAGGTCCAGTACCTCCACAGCGAGGTCGACACGCTCGAGCGCGTCGCACTGCTGCGCGACCTCCGCCTCGGCGTCTACGACGTGCTCGTCGGGATCAACCTGCTCCGCGAGGGGATCGACCTGCCGGAGGTGACGCTCGTCGCGATCCTCGACGCCGACAAGGAAGGATTCCTGCGGTCGGCGTGGTCGCTCATCCAGATGATCGGCCGCGCGGCACGGAACGTCGGCGGCGAGGTGGTCATGTATGCCGACCGGATGACCGAATCGATGCAGGCGGCGATCGGTGAGACGGACCGCCGGCGATCGGTCCAGGCGGCCTACAACAAGGAAAAGGGCATCGAGCCGACGACGATCATCAAGGGCATCCACGACCTCAACGAGCGCCTCCGCTCGGTCGCCGAGTCGACGACGATGTACGCCGCCGAGCGAGGGCGCGACCTGACCGAGCTCGACCGGACGCGAGTGGAGCAGCTCGTCGGTCAGATGGAGGCCGAGATGCGGGCCGCCGCCAAGCAGCTCGAGTTCGAGCGTGCGGCCGCGCTCCGCGACGAGATCCAGCAGATCCGGTACCGCGTCCTGGAAGAGGACGCGGCGACGTCGGTGGCGCGGGCCGCTGAGCGGGCGGCCGCCGGCGCACGGGGCCGCGGCCTCGCAGCGGCCGCGGACCGGAAGCGGGACCTGATCGCGGCCGAGGCCCGCGCGAGCTCGAGCGCCCTCGAGGTGACCTCCGTGGCCGTCCTACCGGCGGAGGAAGAGCCGGCCGACACGCTCGACGGCGACCCGACTCCGGACGAAGGCACCGCGTCCGACTGGCTGCCGGGGATCAAGGACGAGCACGACGACACCGGCGGCTGGCAGGCGCGCTGGCTCGACCGCCCCACGTGGGACCGCACCGTCACGCCGAACGTCATCAAGCGGACCGGCACGCGCCCACCGCGGCCCGGCCGCCGTCGCCGCTAGGCGGCGAGTGCTAGTGGGTCCACGAGGTCAGCCAGCGCCAGTGCTTTCGCGTTCCCGGGGGAGGCTCGGCGCGCTCGTGGGCGTCGGCGACGGGCCCGGCGGTGAGCTCCTGGAGCCGTTCGGTCATCCGTGCCGCGGCGTCGCGTTCCTCGGGGGTGCCCGGGTCGGGTAGGGGAGCGTCCGGCTCCAGGCCGGCCAGCTCGCGAGCGGTCACCGGCTCGAGGACCGAGAGGATGATCGTCCGCCCGAGGTACAGCTCGTGCGCGCCACCGAGGACGAGCGGCACGATCGGTGCGTTGCTACGCAGGGCGAAGTAGGCGACGCCGGCACTGAGCGGTCGCGCGCGCTCCACCGGGACGGCCGGCCCGACCTCCGGAAACAGCCCGAACACCGCGCCGGAGTCGATGACCGACTTCGCGGCCGCCACGTGTTCCTCGAAGGCCGCCGGACCGCGGCCCGGCCAGATCGGGACGACACCGCCGATCCGGTCGAAGACGAGCCGCCGAAGCCGCGATCGGTAGATCGCCCGACCGTCGCCGAGCCAGTTGATCCGCGGCTCGATCGGCAGCAGCAGCGCGAGGACGAACGGGTCGATCCATGTTCGATGTGGGAGCCCGGCGGCGATCCAGCCGCCGGCCGGCGATCCGCCGGCTCGGCGGGGGAGGCGTTCCGCGTGCTCGAGGACGAGCCGGAAGCCGAGCAGGCGCGCCACGCCGCGACAGAGCAGCAACAGGAATCGATAGAGCCGCGGTGCGCGGGGGGACGCCTTGCCGACAAGCCCGCCCCGTCGCCCGGCCTGGCTTCGGTCGCGTCCGCGCGCGAGGTCGGGCACGGCTTCCTCTCCCACCGG
The DNA here is from genome assembly GCA_036556145.1 of Candidatus Limnocylindrales bacterium. Taxonomy (GTDB): domain Bacteria; phylum Chloroflexota; class Limnocylindria; order Limnocylindrales; family CSP1-4; genus JACDAV01. The sequence goes on from DATBKB010000013.1 coordinate 2,648, forward strand.
CGCGGCGACTCGAACGCCGACAGTTCGAGGATAGCGGGACACCCGGACCCGAGGGCGGCGGTACAGTCGGCCGATGGCGGCACGTCGCGCGAAGCTCGTCTGCACGATCGGCCCGGCGACCGGCGAGCGGACCGCCGAGCTCGTCGCAGCGGGCATGGACGTCGCGCGGCTGAACTTCTCGCACGGTGCGCCCGAGACCCTCGCGACATGGGCCTCCGCGGTCCGTCACGCGGCGAGCGATGCCCGCCGCTCGGTTGCGATCCTGGCCGACCTGCCCGGACCGAAGCTTCGAGTCGGTGACGTCAGGGAAGGCCGCGTCGAGATCCCGACCGACGGCCGGTTCGCGCTGCGGGTCGGGAGGGGAACGGGGGATGCGGGCGGGGCGTGGGTGGCCTACGACGCGCTCGGCCGGGACGTGCGTCCGGGCGATCGCGTCCTGCTGGCCGACGGCGCGGTCGAGCTGCGAGTCCGGACGGCGGCCAGGGACGTCGTCGAGACGGACGTCGTCCGCGGCGGCGCGATCCGGTCGCGCGCCGGCCTGAGCATCCCGTCGGAGCGGCTGTCGACGCCGGCAATGACCGAAGGCGACCTCGTCGCGCTCCCGCACGCCGTCGGTCTCGGCGCGGACTACCTCGCCCAGTCGTTCGTCCGCCGCGCGGCCGACGTCGAGGCGCTCCGCGAGCGGCTGGGTCGGGGCGGTCCGCCGATCGTCGCGAAGATCGAAACGCGCTCCGCCATCGACGACTTCGACGCGATCCTTGGTGTCGTGGACGCGGTGATGATCGCCCGCGGCGATCTGGGCGTGGAGTTGCCGTTCGAGGAGGTTCCGATCGTCCAGAAGCAGCTCGTCCGCCGCGCCCTGGACCGCGGCGTGCCGACGATCGTCGCGACGCAGATGCTCGAGTCGATGGTGACCTCCGCGCGCCCGACGCGAGCCGAGGCGAGTGACGTCGCGAACGCCATCTTCGACGGGGCGGACGCGATCATGCTGTCGGCCGAGACGGCGATCGGCGCCCATCCCGTCCTTGCCGCCGAGGCGGCAGCCCGCATTGCCCGGGTCTGCGAGGACCGCGGCCGCAAGTACCTCGCCCGCGGCGCGGCGTTCCCGCCGGGTTCGGATGCCGGCGCGATGGCGCTCGCGGCCGTGGCCGTGGCGGCTGCGGACGCGTCGGTCGCGGCGATCGCCTGCTACACCCGGACGGGACGCACGGCACGGCTCCTCTCGGCGCTCCGACCCGGCGTCCCGATCCACGCGTTCTCGGATGAGCCCCACACGGTCAACCGGCTCGCCCTCGTCCACGGCATCGCCCCCGCGGGGTGCCCGGCGCCGGCTGCGTCCGGCAGCCGCCTGGAGTGGCTCGCGCGGATCGTGGAACGGGCGTCAGTCGTCCCGCCCGGCTCCGTCGTCGCGCTCGTCGCCTCGAGCGCCGATCCCGGGACCGGCCCCAACCTGCTCGAGCTCCATCGCCTGCCGTGAAGCCGGCCCCGCTCCGCGTCTGGATCGAGCGCGACTACGACGGAGGCCGCTGGGGCGCATGGCTGCTCGACGTTCCGGGGGCGTTCGGCTGGGCGACCTCGCGGGCCCTCGCGGTGTCGCAGTCGCCGTCGACGCTCGGATGGTTCCGCGACTGGCTCGGCCGCCACGGCGAGCCGTGGCCGCTGCCGCCGGTCGAGCGGGTCGAGGAGGTCGAGGAGGTGGCCGCGACCGTCGTCGGCGGCTACGAGCGGAACGCGACGTTCGGGCAGGACGCTCGCGCGGTGACCGGCGACGAGGTCGAGGCCGCCATCCGCCGGCTCGGCTACGCCCGTCAGGATCTGCTGGCAATCGCCGCGCAGGTCCGCGACCGCGAGCGTCGTTCGGGGCCGCTGCCGACCGATGCCGGCGAGCGGACCGCGGACGAGGTCCTCCGCCATATCGCCGGCGCCGAGGCCTGGCTCGGCAGCCGCCTCGATCCCGACGCGCGCTTCGAGGGCCCGCCGAGGGAGGGCGACGCGCTGGCCTACCTCGACGCGACCCGGGCCTGGGCGATGGAGAACCTGCGGCGGCTCCACGCGAGCGATCCTGCCGCGTCGAGAACCGACAGCAAGGGCGAGAGCTGGACCCTCGCCAAGGTCGTTCGCCGCTACCTCTATCACTCGATCGACCATCTGCGCGAGCTGGATCGCCGCCTCGGCCGGGCAGAACGGCGCGACGAGCGTCTCGCCATCCGTCGCGATCGCCTGACCGACGTCGAGCCCCTCGTCCGCCTCCTGCACTCAGTGGGCTGGGACCGGCGCGCGCTCGACGAGCCCCGGCTCGAGCGGGCGATCGCGGCCAGCCACGCGATGATCGGCGCCTGGGACGGCGACGAGCTCGTCGGCTTCACCCGCGAGCTCGGCGACGGGGAGATGAATGCGTACCTCTCGATGATCGTCGTCGATCCCCGCTGGCAGGGCTACGGGATCGCCGACCGGCTCGTCCGGGCGGTCATGGAAGGCCGCTCGGACGTGCGATTCACGCTCGCCGCCGCGGACGGCGTCGACGAGTACTACCGCCGGTTCGGCTTCGAGCCGGATCGCCACGCGATGGTCCGCCGCCGCCGGGATTAGCGGAAACGCCGGCAGATACCTGTCAGGATTCGTCCTGAACGGCCGTTCTAATTGTCGCGAAACGCGTACACTGGATCGGTCATGCCCCTGGACCAGCTGGTCGTGCGCGGCGCGCGCGAGCACAACCTCAAGGACGTCACGGTCGCCTTCCCGCGCGATCGGCTCGTCGTCATCACCGGACTCTCCGGATCCGGCAAGAGCAGCCTCGCGTTCGACACGATCTACGCCGAGGGCCAGCGGCGATACGTCGAGAGCCTGAGCGCGTATGCGCGCCAGTTCCTCGGCCAGATGGAGAAGCCGGACGTCGACCAGATCGACGGCCTGTCGCCGGCGATCTCGATCGACCAGAAGGGCGCGAGCCGGAACCCGCGCTCGACCGTCGGGACCGTCACCGAGATCTACGACCACCTCCGGCTACTGTTCGCCCGCACCGGCCACCCGCACTGCCCAACGTGCGGCCGGGAGATCGAGCGCCAGTCGGTCCAGCAGATCGTGGACCATGTCCTGGCGCTGCCGGAGGAGACGCGGCTCCTCGTCCTCGGCCCGCTCATCAAGGACCGCAAGACCGAGGGCGACCGCGTCTTCGACGCGGCCCGGCGGCAGGGATTCGTCCGGGTCCGCGTCGACGGCGAGATGTACGACCTCGCCGACGCGCCCAAGCTCGACAAGTACAAGCGTCACAGCATCGAGGTCGTCGTCGACCGCTACGTCGTCCGGCGCGCCGAGGCCCCGGAGGGCGCCGAGCGCGGTCCGGACGGCCGGCCGATCGACCCGGCGACGGGGCAGCCCATCCCGGATCCGGACGCCGCCCGCCTCGCGGACTCGGTGGAGACGGCGCTGCGGCTCGGCGAGGGCGTCGTCCTCATCGCACCCGCGCCGCGCGATGGCGAGCCGCCCGCGTTCGAGGAACGCCGCTACAGCGAGCGCTACACGTGCCCGTACGACGGGACGACGATCGACGAGCTCGAGCCGCGGAGCTTCTCGTTCAACTCGCCGCACGGGGCGTGCCCCGACTGCACGGGCCTGGGGACGCGGCTCGAGATCGACGCCGACCTCGTCATCCCGGACCGCTCGAAGAGCCTGGCCCAGGGTGCCCTCGTGCCGTGGTCGAGGATGCCGACGGACGCCTCGTGGCGGCTGAAGATCCTCGAGGCCATCTGCCGGCAGCACAAGTGGGACTTCAAGGCGCCGGTCCGCGAGCTGCCAGCGGAAGCGATCGACTACCTGCTCCACGCGGAGAAGGACGAGCAGGTCATCGTCCGGTACCGGCACGACCGCGGCGAGAACAGCTACCGGGCGACGTTCGAGGGCGTGATCACGAACCTCGAGCGGCGCTACCGCGAGACGGACTCGGAGTACATCCGGACGGAGCTCGAGAAGTTCATGGTCACCCGGCCCTGTCCCACCTGCAAGGGTCGGCGGCTCAAGCCGGAGATCCTCGCGGTCACGGTCGACGGTCGGAACATCAGCGAGGTTGCGGACCTGTCGATCACGGGGGCCCTCGACTGGATCGCGGAGCTGCCGCGGCATCTCACCGACCGCGAGCGGCAGATCGCGTACCAGGTCCTCAAGGAGATCAAGGCCCGGCTCGGATTCCTCGTCGACGTCGGCCTCGATTACCTGACGCTCGACCGGACGAGCATCAGCCTGTCCGGCGGCGAGGCGCAGCGGATCCGGCTCGCGACGCAGATCGGGACGACGCTCATGGGCGTCCTCTACATCCTCGACGAGCCCTCGATCGGGCTCCACCAGCGCGACAACGCGAAGCTCATCGCAACGCTCACTCGGCTCCGCGACCTCGGCAACACGGTCCTCGTCGTGGAGCACGACGAGGAGACGATCCGAACCGCCGACTGGGTCATCGACATCGGGCCCGGAGCCGGGGAGCACGGCGGCGAGATCATCGCCAACGGACCGCTCGAGACGCTCCTCCGGGAGCCACGGTCGATCACGGGCGCCTTCCTGCGGGGCGACCGGGCGGTGCCAATCCCGCCGCGCCGCCGTCCGAGGAACGGCAAGGAGCTCGTCGTCCGCGGGGCCGCCGAGCACAACCTCCGGAGCGTCGACTTCCACGTCCCGCTCGGGACGTTCCTGGCCGTGACCGGCGTATCCGGCAGCGGCAAGTCGACGCTCGTGACGGACGTCCTCTATCGCGCGCTCGCCCGCGAGCTCAACGGGTCGCGCGAGCCCGTCGGGCGGCACGACCGGCTCGAGGGCGCCGAGCAGATCGACAAGATCATCGAGATCGACCAGAGCCCGATCGGCCGGACGCCGCGGTCGAACCCGGCCACGTACACCGGCCTCTTCGGCCCGATCCGCGAGCTGTTCGCCGGGGTCCCGGAGGCCCGCGTTCGGGGGTATTCGCCCGGCCGCTTCTCGTTCAACGTCAAGGGCGGCCGCTGCGAGAACTGCAAGGGCGACGGCATCCTGAAGATCGAGATGCAGTTCCTGCCGGACGTCTACGTCACCTGCGAGGTCTGCAAGGGCAAGCGCTACAACCGCGAGGCGCTCGAGATCCACTACAAGGGCCGCTCGATCGCCGACGTCCTCGAGATGACCATCGAGGAGGCGCTCGAGTTCTTCGACGCGGTCCCGACGGTCAAGGCGAAGCTCCAGACGCTCTTCGACGTCGGCCTGGGCTACGTCCATCTCGGCCAGCCGGCGACGACGCTGTCCGGCGGGGAGGCACAGCGAGTGAAGCTCGCCACCGAGCTCTCACGGCGCGCGACCGGGCGGACCCTCTACGTCCTCGACGAGCCGACGACCGGCCTGCACTTCGCCGACGTCGAGAAGCTCCTCCAGGTTCTCCACCGGCTCGTCGACAGCGGCAACACCGTCATCGTCATCGAGCACAACCTCGACGTCATCAAGACGGCCGACTGGATCGTCGACCTCGGGCCGGAGGGTGGCGAGCGGGGCGGCACGATCATCGCCGAGGGCACGCCGGAGGACATCGCGGCGACGCCCGGCTCGGCGACGGGGGAGTACCTCGCCAGGGTCCTCCGCGGCGAGCCGCTCATCCCGCTGAGCGACGTGACGTTCGCCGAGGCCGCCGGCCGCCGCAACGGGGGCAGCCGCACGCCGGTCCCCACGCGGCTCTCGAGCCGGAAGCGGGCCGCCGCCGCCCGGAGCGCCTAGCCCGCCCTCGACACCGGGCTCGTCGCGTCGCGGCCGGCCCTCGCGTCGCCCCCGTCTCCGGGCGCGAGCTCGGGTTGTGGAAACGCTCTCTTGACATCGCTGCTATCGTGGCGCCATCGAACGGTGAGAGCGCTCTCACGATTGCGCTCGGAGAGGGTTCACGTGGCAGAGCCGAACGGCGGCAACGGGCGCGGCGCGACCCTCGAGGAGGTCGCCCGGGCGGCCGGGGTGTCGCGGGCGACCGTGTCCCGTGTCGTCAACGGCAACACGAAGGTCAGCCCCGCGGTCCGGCGGCTCGTCGAGCGCGAGGTCGCCCGCCTCGGCTACGTGCCGAACCCGGCGGCCCGAAGTCTCGTCACGCGGCGGAGCCAGTCGGTCGGCCTGGTCATCGGCGAGCCCGCCGCCCGGCTCTTCGAGGACCCCTTCTTCCCGCGGCTCATCCGGAGCATCGGCGCCGAGCTCGCGAGCCGCGAGCTGCAACTCGTGCTGCTCATGCCGCTGTCGCCGGCGGAGGAGAGTCGCATCGAGCGCTACCTGACGGCCGGTCACGTCGATTCCGTCCTGCTGGTGTCGCTCCACGGCGACGATCCGTTGCCCGCGGCCCTCGCCCGGCGCGGCATCCCGGTCGTCGTCGGAGGCCGCCCGCCGGCCAGTGCCGATGTGAGCTACGTCGACGTCGACAACGTCCAGGGCGCGCGGAGCGCCGTCGAGCACCTCCTGAAGCGGGGACGCCGTGTCGTCGCGACGATCGCCGGCCCGCTCGACATGGGCGCCGGCACGGATCGTCTCGCGGGCTATCGCCAGGCCCTCGACGCGGCAGGCCGTCAGCGCGACGCCGGTCTCGAAGCGGTCGGTGACTTCACCCAGCACGGCGGCGAGTCGGCGATGCGCCGGATCCTGGCCGCTCGGCCAGACGTCGACGGTGTCTTCGCGGCCTCGGATCTCATGGCCGCCGGTGCGATCCGGGCCCTGCGCGAGGCCGGCCGGCGTGTGCCGGACGACGTCGCACTCGTCGGCTTCGACGATTCGCCGATCGCCACGACCACGGAGCCGCAGCTGACGAGCGTCCGCCAGCCGATCGAGGAGATGGGCCGCGAGATGGTTCGGCTGCTCGATCACGCCCGCCCCGCGGGCGGCGTGGCACGCCGGGTCGTCCTCGCGACGCAGCTGGTCCCACGGCACTCGAGCGAGGGAGGGCCGGCCAGCTAGAGAGAGACATCGATTCGGAGGGGCGCGCAAGCGGTAGGAACCAAGGAGGAGTGACATGAACTCTGGGCAGCCTGGGAGTCGGGCCCCGCGCCCGATCCTCGTGACACTCGCGACCATCGCGCTCGTCGTCGGTGCCTGCGGACCGGCCGCCCCGGCGGCCTCCAGCCCGACAAGCTCGGCGACACCGACGCCCGTGACGGTCACACCGGTGCCGGTCGAGACGACGGATACCGGGCTGACCGCCGACGGCAAGGTCCTGATCCGATGGTTCGTCGGCTTGGGGACCGGCGCGCAGCCGGACCAGATCGCCGACGAGCAGAAGGTCGTCAGCGACTTCAACGCCTCGCAGGACAAGATCGTCCTGAGCCTCGAGATCTACCAGAACACGACGGCCTACGACATCCTCAGCACGCAGATCGCGGCCGGCACGGCGCCCGACATCATCGGCCCGGTCGGCTTCCGCGGCTTCTACTCGTACGGCGACCAGCTGCTCGATCTCACGCCATACATCGCGAAGAACAACGTCGACCTGAGCGACATGGACCCGGCGATCCTCGCCGCCTACAAGGAAGGCTTCGGCGGCCAGGTCGGCATCCCCTTTGCGATCTACCCGTCGTTCCTCTACTACAACAAGGACCTCTTCGACGAGGCCGGGCTGCCGTATCCGCCGCACAAGGTCGGCGACAAGTACGACGGCAAGGACTGGAACTGGGACACGCTGACCGAGCTGGCGAAGAAGCTGACCGTCGACAAGGCCGGCAACGACGCCACCGCCAGTGCGTTCGACAAGAGCAACATCGAGCAGTGGGGCTACTACATGCAGTGGACCGATCCGCGCGGCTGGGGCACCCAGCGCGGCGCCGGTTCGGTCGTCGCCGATGACGGCAAGACAGCCCAGATCCCGGACAACTGGGTCCGCGCCTGGCAGTGGTACTACGACGCGATGTGGAAGGACCACTTCGTCCCGACCGGAACCGAGAACCGCGCCGAGTACCTCGGTCCCGACAACGCCTTCCAGAGCGGCCATATCGCGATGGACTTCGTCCACCTCTGGTACACGTGCTGCGCCTGGCCGGCCGACGGGAAGCCCGCCGTGCCGAACTGGGACATCGCGGTGCCGCCGGCCGACGGCACGACGACGACCGCGAAGCTCCACGCCGACACCTTCGGGATCATGAAGTCGACGAAGCACCCGGACGAGGCGTTCCAGGTGCTGACCTACCTGCTGAACAACGACACCCTCATCGCTCGATACGGCGCACTGCCCGCGGTGAAGAGCAAGCAGGCGGCGTTCTTCGCGAACCTCGACACGCGGTTCGCGCCGAACAAGGTCGACTGGCAGGTGGCCCTCGACATGCTGGGCCACCCGGACGTTCCGAGCCACGAGGCCGACATGCCGAACTTCCTCAAGGCCGACGCCGCCATCAAGGCGTTCCAGGAGAAGCTCATCACGACCGAAGGGCTTGACATCGCGGCCGAGGCCGCGACGCTCAAGGCGACACTCCAGGGCCTGTTCGACGAAGTGAACTAGGCCGGACCGAACGGGGCGCGCGGAGACCCCCGCCGCGCGCCCTGTCGTCCCGGGGGCCACGAGGCGACGGCATGAGCACGTCGAGTCCGGGCTTCGTCGTCCCGACGACCCTCGTCCATCCCGGCCGCGTCCGTGGTGGCCTCGCCCGCCGCGAGGAGATCTGGGGCTACGTCTTCATCTCGCCATGGATCATCGGCTTCGCGCTGTTCACGTTCCTGCCGATGGCCGCGGCGGCGGTCTTCAGCCTCACGGATTTCGACCTGCGGCGACCCGATGACATCCGGTTCATCGGGCTGGCGAACTACGAGCGACTGCTGACCGACCCGGTCGTTGCCCAGTCGATCGGAGTGACGCTCCGGTTCATCGCGATCACCGTGCCGCTCAATCTCGTCGTCGCGCTGGGCCTGGCGTTGCTCCTGAACTCGCCACGGGTCGCCGGCAAGCCGCTCCTCCGGACACTCTTCTACATGCCGATCCAGATCCCGCTCGTCGCGGCGACCCTCATCTGGGCGGGCGTCCTCAACGGCTCGAGCGGCTGGGTCAACACGATCCTCGGAGTGATCGGGATCAACGGTCCTGACTGGATCGGCGACTCGTCGTGGGTCCTCGTGACGCTCGCGCTCATCGGCGTCTGGAGCGTCGGCAACATGATGCTGATCTTCGTCGCCGGGCTCCAGGGCGTGCCGAGCGAGCTCTACGACGCGGCCCGCGTCGACGGCGCCGGGACGTGGCGGACGTTCCGCAGCGTCACCCTGCCGCTCATCACGCCGATCCTCTTCTACAACCTGCTGATCAGCCTCGTCACGAGCTTCCAGACGTTCATCCAGGCGTTCGTCCTCAAGAACGGCGTCCCGGACGCGGCGACGAACCTCTTCAACCTCAACCTCTACCGGCAGGCGTTCTCGTTCAACCAGATGGGCTACGCATCGGGCCTGGCCTGGGTCCTCTTCGCGGTGATCCTCGGCGTGACCGTGATCCTCTTCTGGTCGTCGCGCCGCTGGGTGTACTACGCGGCCGAGCGATGACGGCGATCGCGCTCTCCCGTCCCGCCGGCTCGCCGCGACGCCGCCTCCGCCGGTCCGGCGCGCGCGTCGGGATGACGCTCGTCGCGGTCGCCGTCCTCGGTGCGTTCCTCATGCCGCTGCTCTACATGGCGGTGACGTCGCTCAAGGACCAGGCCCAGATCACGGACTCGTCGGCGCCCTTCTACCCGGTCACGCAGCGAGCCTTCGAATACGAGGGCCAGCCCCTGCCGGTCTACGTCGTGCCGCTCGACGGCGGGGCGCGGGAGCTGGCGATCGTGCGCAAGGGGCGAGAGGACTCGGACTTCGTCGATCCGGCCAACCCGGCCGCCGGAATCATCAACTGGCAGGGCCGCTGGCGGACGCTCGATCCGGCGTACAGCGTCGATCCGAAGACCGAGAACTTCGCCAAGGTCTGGGAGGAGATCGACTTCCCGAAGCTCCTGCGGAACACGCTGGTCATCGCGCTCGTGAGCACGATCGGGGCCGTGGCGTCCGCGATCGTGGTCGCCTACGGGTTCAGCCGCTTCCGCTTCCGGTTCCGCGGCGGGCTGTTCATCGTGCTGCTGGCGACGATCATGCTGTCGCAGCAGGCCACGCTCGTTCCCTCGTACATCATCTACTCGCGCATCGGCTGGGCCGGCACGTGGCTGCCGCTGATCGTGCCCCACTTCTTCGCCAATGCCTACAACGTCTTCCTGCTGCGGCAGTACTTCATGACGATCCCGCGCGACCTCGACGAGGCCGCGATGATCGACGGCGCAAGCCCGTTCCGGGTGCTCCGTTCGGTCATCGTGCCGCAGGCGATCCCCGCGATCGTCGCGGTCTCGCTCTTCCACTTCTTCTATGCCTGGAACGAGTTCCTCCTCGCGCTCGTCTACGTCGGCGGCGTGCCGGACCTCTGGCCGCTGACGCTCGGCATCCAGCAGTACGCCGCCCTGTACGTGACGCGGGTGCCGCTCGTCCAGGCAAGCGCGATCCTCACGATCGCGGTCCCGGTCGTGGTGTTCTTCCTCGCCCAGCGCGCGTTCATGCGCGGTGTCGTCATCACCGGCGTCGAGAAGTGACGCGCGAGACGACGCTCCCGCCGGCGATCGAGTGGCCGCGCATTCCGGCGGTCGCCTGGCGGCGTGGCATCGGGCTGCCGTATGAGCCGGCACCGCGTCCGCGCGTCAGCACGCAGCTCGTCGACGACGGGCCGTGGGCCGGCGTGCCCGTCGGCGGCATGGGTGCCGGAAGCATCGGCCGCACGTATCGCGGCGACTTCCGCCGCTGGCACCTGACGATCGGCGAGCATCGAGTCGACGAGCGACCGCTCGACGGGTTCTCGCTGTTCGTCGGGCGAGGCCGCGCCACGGCGGCGGTCGGGCTGTCGACGCTGGAAGCGCCGGCTCGCCCGGCGCTCGGGGTGGGGCAGGGCACGTACCACGCGCTCTTTCCGCGGGCCTGGTTCGAGCACGACCTGCCGGACCTCGGGATCCGGCTCGTCGAGGAGCAGTTGTCGCCGGTCATCCCGGGCGACTACGAATCGTCGGCCTTGCCGGTCGGGATCTTCACGTTCACGTTGGAGAACGTTGGTCCGGATCCGGCCCGCGTCGGCTTGATGTTCGGCTGGCAGGACGACCTCGCCCGCGAGCGTGGCGTGGCCGGTCCCGGCCGGCACGACCGGTGTGCGACGGCGGGCGCGACCGGCGTTCGCATGACCGCGCCGGCCGCACCGGATGGTCAGCCGGCCTCCCTTGCGATCGCGGCCGGCACGTCCGGAGACGTCGCCGTGACGACGGCATCGGGTCGGCCGCTGATCGCGGCGGACGGGATCTGGCACGACTTCGCTTCGGACGGGGCGCTCGACGGCGACGCCGGCGCGAGCGATGGGGTGGGGGAACCGGAGCTGGCCGCCGTGGCCGCCACGGTCGAGGTTCCCCCGGGTGAGCGGCGGCAGCTCGTGTTCGCCCTCGCCTGGGACCTTCCATACGGCCTCTTCGGCCCCGGGGTGCGCTTCGCCCGACGCCACACGCTCCGGTACGGCACCGCCGGCGAAGCGGCGTTCGACATCGCAGGTGACGCACTCGCCGAGCGCGACGGGTGGCGTGCCGCCATCGAGGCGTGGCAGCGTCCCATCCTCGAGGACTCGCGTCGGCCCGACTGGTACAAGGCGGCGCTCTTCAACGAGCTGTACCTGCTCGTCGACGGGGGAACGATCTGGACGGCCGACGGTCCGGCGGACGGTGCGGACGGCACGGGACGCGGTCACGGTGCGAACGACGTCGGTCGGTTCGCGCTCCTCGAGTCGGTCGACTACCGGTACTACAACACGCTCGACGTCGACTTCTACGCGTCGTTCGCCCTGCTCCGGCTGTGGCCGCAGCTCGAGCTGTCCGTGGCTCGGGCGTTCGTGCCGACGGTCGCGCTCGACGACCGCCAGCCCGTCCGCATCGTCGCGAGTGGCGCGCGAAGCGTCCGAAAGGTCGCCGGGGCGGTGCCACACGATCTCGGCGGTCCCGATGAGGCGCCCTTCGAGCGGCCGAATCGGTACGACTTCCAGGACGTCAACGTGTGGAAGGATCTGAACCCGAAGCTCGTGCTTCGGCTGTGGCGCGACGCGGTCGCCTCGGGCGATACGGATGTCGTCCGCGACGCATGGCCCGCGATCCGGCAGGCGATGGCGTTCATCGAGGCGATGGACCGCGACGGCGACGGGCTGCCCGAGCACGACGGGATCCCGGACCAGACATACGACACATGGCCGATGTCGGGGCCGAGCGCGTACGGAGGATCGCTCTGGCTCGCCGCCCTCACGGCGGCGTCGCGGATCGGGAGCGCCTGCGGTGATCTCGACGCGGCGGATCGGTTCGCGCGCCTCGCGCAGCGGGCGAAGGAACGATTCGAGGCGCTCCTGTGGCGCGGCGATCGGTACGCGTTCGATGCGACGTCGGACACCGTGATGGCCGACCAGCTCGTCGGGCAGTGGTACGCCGATGCGTCCGGCCTCGGCGACCTGCTCGACCGCGCCCGTGTCGAGACGGCGCTGAGGACGATCCATCGTTTGAACGTGCGGTCGTTCGCGGGCGGCTCGATGGGCCCGGTGAACGGGATGCTCCCCGACGGCCGCGTCGACACGAGCAGCGAGCAATCGCAGGAGGTGTGGACCGGCACGGCGTATGCCCTGGCCGCGTTCATGATCGGGCGCGGGCTCGCGGACGAAGGCTGGGAGACGGCGCGGGGCGTCGCCGACGTGACCTACCGGCGCGGCCTGTGGTTCCGGACCCCGGAGGCCTATGACGAGCGTGGCGACTTCCGCGCGAGCATCTATCTTCGCCCGCTCGCGATCTGGGCCATCGAGGAGGCGCTCGAGCGCGTCGGTGCGACGGACCGCGGGTAGCATGGGCCGGTGCCCGAGATCGAGTACGCCTTCCTCGCGGACGCGGCGCAGATCGCGCCCGGCCAGAAGTTCCATGTCATCGGCGGCGGCGTCAACCGCCTCGGTGGACGGACGTTCCCGCTCCGGCATCCCCATCTCGCGCTCGTCGTCGGGCTGTCACTGAGCTCGCCCGAGAAGGGTCGGCCACACGAGATTCGTTTCGTCCTGCTCGACCCGGATGGCCGCGAGGTCGCCGGGGCGACGGGGCAGCTCGTCGCCCACGGCCCGGCCGACCCCGGCGACACGACGCTGACGTTCTCGATCGACCTGTGGAACCTGGCCTTCCCGGCACCTGGTGACTACTCGTTCCGGCTTCTCGTCAACGGGTCGGAGCGGAAGCGACTGCCGCTCGTCGTCGCGCGCCTCCCGGAGGCGGAGGGCAGCCCGCCGTCGGAGCGTCGATTCGATGCGTGAAGGGCGGCGCGCGGTTCGCCGGCCGGCGCGTCACGAGCGACCGGCGATCGACGAGGCCGCGCTCGTCGCCGCGCGCCAGTGCGATCGGCTCGTCGCGGCGGCCCATGACCTGGGCATTGCGCGGTGGGAGTCGTATCTCGCGCCGTTGCCGGATCGACTTCGGGACGACGAGCTGACGGCGCTCCGCGGGACCGCGTTGCGGGCTCGGGCGGCGTACGGACCCAAGGACTCGGTGCGGGACGCCCTGCCGGCGGAGCTGACCGAGCCGTTCCTCGAGGCGATCGACCGGCTGCTGCGCGAGCTTGCGCGGCGCGAGGCGTCGGGACGGGACCCGGTCTAGGCGGACCGCGTCTCGGCGGCCGCGTCGCGGTCGAGGGCCAGCTCGCCTGCCGTGAACGCTTCGAGGAGGAACGACGACGGCGCGGCGGGGTCGTAGAGGAGGGTCAGCGAGACGCGGGCTCGCGTCCAGGCGACGTACGCCAGTCGACGCTCCTCCTCCAGCGCCCGGTGCGGTTCGGGCGCGGACTCCACAGCCCGGCGGCTGGGAAATCGTCCTGCGTCCATCCCGAGGACGACCACGTGATCCCACTCGAGGCCCTTCGTCCCGTGGGCGGTGGCGATCGTCAGTTCGGCATCGTCGCGGCGAAGCGACGCGAGCCTCGTTCGCGCGTTGCGCACCGCGTCCCGGAGGATCCCCAGGTCGCGGTAGGCGGCGGCCCAACCGAGGACGGCGGCGCCGACCGGCGTCGAACGATCGACCGCGTCGTCGACCCGCACGAGCAGCGGCCGGTCGTCGTCCTGGATCGAATCGAGGAGCGGCTCGACGAGTGGCGACTCGACCAGCAGCTCGACGCCCGGAGCGCGAAACGGGACCCCGAGCGACAGCGCCGCGGCAACCGCCGGCCGCAGCTCGGCGTTCGTCCGCGCGAGCACCGCTCGGGTCGAGCCGTCTGCGGGCCACGTGGCCATCGCCCGGCGAACGCGCAGGTCGTCGTCATTGCCGTCGGGAGCCAGGACGAGGCGTCCCTTCGACGCCGGACCGGCGACGATGCGCTTCAAGAACCGCTCGCGGTTGACTTCCACGAGACGGACGGCGCGCTCGACCACCGGCCGCGGGCAGCGGTAGTTCGTCACGAGATCGACGCGCCGCAGCCCGGGCAGCGCGGCCGCGAGGCCGAGCACGCGCCGAACGTCGGCCAGGCGCCAGCCGTAGATCGACTGGTCGTCGTCGCCGACGAGGAAGATCCGATTCTCGGGCGCCGCGAGGATCAACGCCAGGTCGAGCTGCGATCGGTCGAGGTCCTGCGCCTCGTCGACGAGCAGGTGGGCGCAGGCGGCACGCCAGCGGGAGCGGACGGCAGGTGACGTCTCGAGTCGCTCGAGCGACCGCCTGACGAGATCGTCGAAGTCGAGGGCACGCCGCTCGGCAAGCGCTTGCTCGTAGGCGACCCAGGTCCGGACCACCGGACCGGCGGTCGCGTCCGTCGCCGCCCGTGCGGGATCGACACGCAGGTCGAGCTTCAGTCGCGAGAACGCCGTGTCGAGCCGGGCGATCGTCGCGTTGCCAATTGCCGGGTCGAGGTCACGGAGAAGCTCGGCGCGGTCGACGAGCCGGCCGACGTCGACGCCGTCGCCGGCCAGGATCTCGCGCCCGAGGGCGTGGAACGTCCGGACACGGACGGCATCCGCGGGCACGCCCAGCGGCTGGAGGGCGGCCTCGAGCCGGGCGGAGAGCTCCTCGGCCGCGCGTCGGTTGAAGGTCAGGGCGGTGATCGACGCCGGGCTCGTGCCGCCATCGACGAGCCAGGCCACGCGTGCGACGAGCGTCGTGGTCTTGCCGCTGCCGGCCGGGGCGACACAGAGGACCGGGCCGGGCGGCGCCGTCGCGGCTTCGCGCTGGTCCGGCGCGAGCCGGGCAAGTCGCTCGACGACCGAGGGGTGGCTCACCCGGCCCACTGTCGCAGCGGCGGGTTCGCCCGCACTTACTCGAGCAGAGGACGGCGCCACGAGGGGTCGTGCCAGCAGGCAGGCACGACGGAGACGCGGGTCGCCCGGCGGCATCCAGCCGCCGCCCGCCGAACGAACGTCACAGGGGGTACTGGCGGCCCGGGCCCCTCCCGCAAGCCGGTCCGCCGCAGTCGGAGCGCGGCCCGCCCACGCTCGGCGTGGTACGGATGGGGGGCGCGCCGGCGCACCGACAAGTACCAGTCGGTTATCGACCCTGGAAGGGGCCGGCTCGACGCTGTGCTCCTCGCGCCCCTGACTGTTGGGGGAGCGGCCCGGCTCGAGGAGCCCCGAGATGCGCAACCGGGTCATTAGCCGATCGGCAGTCGCCGCCATGTCCCTCGTTCTCGCCATGGCCGGCGTCGCCTTCGCCGACGTCATCACCGCCGACGGCGATCCGTCAACCGGGGACGGCGACGGGGTGACCCCGAGCGCCCAGACGCTCATCGATCTGGGCACGCTGGCCCCCGGGGCCTCGATCGACTGGGATGTCTACTTCGTCCTCGAGTGCCGTGACACGTCCCACGTCGCCCGCGGAAGCGTGATCACGATGACACCGCAGGGCGCGAATCCCGCCCCGGGCGGCTCCATCGCGGCGACCCCGGCCGCGGTCGGCCCCGTGCCGGACAGCTGGCCGCTGGAAGACATGGCCTGCCCCGGCGTCCTGCGCTGGCAGTCGACGAGTCCCTCGGTGGTGACGATCGTGGCTCCGACCGTCGAGGGCATGGACTACACCGCGAGCGTCGAGTACGGGGAGTCCTCGCCCTCCGGCTCGACCGGGGTGACGACCATGACGTTCACCTTCGACGTCGTCGCCGGCGCGAACGTGCGACCCGTCGTGACCGTCCCCGCCGACATGGTCGTCGAGGCCGACATGGCCGGCGGCTGGGCCTCGACCTACACGGCCTCGGCTGACGACGCAGAGGACGGACCGATCGCGGCGACGTGCACGCCGCCCTCCGGGCGCCTGCTTCCCCTCGGCGTCACGCTGGTCAGCTGCACGGCGATCGACTCCGCGGGCGCGATCGACACGGACAGCTTCACCGTGACGGTCCTCGACACCACCCCGCCCGACCTCATTGGTGTTCCGGGCGACCTGCAGCTGCAGACCGAAGACCCGGCCGGCAGCGACTTCGGCTGGCCCGCGCCCCAGGCATTCGACATCGTCGATGGCGCCCTGCCCGTGTCGTGCAGCCCACCCTCCGGCGCGTGGTTCCCGGTCGGCTCGACCACCGTCACCTGCACGGCGACCGATGCCGCCGGGAACACGGCCAGCGGCTCCTTCGTCGTCGACACCGTCTTCGTCGACAGCACCCCGCCCGGCATCCTGGGAGTGCCGGCCGACATCACGGTCGACGCGCCCAGCGCGGCCGGTGCCGTCGTCACCTGGGATGCCCCGACGGCCGACGACAACATCGATGGGCCCCTTCCGGTCACGTGCGTGCCGGCCTCGGGGAGCACGTTCGCCGTCGGCACGACGACGGTCACCTGCTCTGCCAGCGACGCCCAGGGCAATACCACCAACGAGACCTTCACGGTGACAGTCGTCGCGCCCACGCCGGAGCCGACGCCCGTCCCGACGCCGGTCCCCACGCCGGTCCCGACCCCGGTCCCGACGCCCGTCCCGACGCCGGTCCCGACGCCCGTCCCGACCCCGGTCCCGACGCCTGTGCCGACGCCCGTCCCGACGCCGGTCCCGACCCCGGTCCCGACGCCTGTGCCGACGCCCGTCCCGACGCCGGTGCCGACGCCGGTCAGGGACACCACGCCGCCGGTCCTCTCCGGCGTGCCGGGCGACATGGTCGTCGACATGGCCGGCGCCCGGACGACGACCGCGGGAGCGACCGTGTCGTGGCCGGCGCCGAGCGCCAGGGACGACGTGGACGGAACCGTACCGGTGTCGTGTGCCCCCGCGTCGGGCAGTGTCTTCGCCGTCGGCCGGACGGCGGTGACATGCTCCGCCAGCGACCGCGCCGGGAACCGCTCCACCGGGACGTTCACGGTGACCGTGCTCAACGGTGGCAACCCGAGAGGCTCGCTCGACGTGCGGTGGTCAAAGCCGGTCGGTGACCGCGACCTGGTGACAACGAAGCTCGGCGGGAAGCTGGACCTGAGCGCGAAGATCAAGCTGGACGGTGCGTGGCTGCCGAAGACGGCGCGGCCGCGCCTCCTGATCGAGCGTCTCGACCGATGCGGCGGCGAGGTCGTGCAGTCGCGGCTCAGCGAGCCGCTCAAGCGCGACGGCAACTCGTGGGAGTTGCGCCTCAAGACGTCCGCCCTGGGACGCGGGTGCTGGCGCCTGTCGGTGATCGTCGGCGACGCGAAGGGCGGGACCTTCGAGCTCCTGGTCAACGGCCGGCACGGACACAAGGACTGGCGTGAGGCCAAGGGCGACGACCGCGACCACGACGACCACGACCACGAGGACGACGACTAGCCCGGCCGACGCGACAGCCTGAGCGATGCGTTCCGGCATCGACGGACGGGACTTGTCCTAGCATCGGGGGGTGACCCCCCGGCTCGAGGCAACACTCGCCAACCTGCCCGACCGCCCGGGCGTCTACCTGATGAAGGACGCCCGGGGGGAGGTCCTGTACGTCGGCAAGGCGCAGAGCCTGCGCAGCCGCGTCCGGAGCTACTGGCAGAAGAGCGCGCCGGCGGGGTTCGGCGAGGCCCACCGGATCCGCGAGGTCATCGACCGGGTCGCCGACGTCGAGGTGACCGAGACGGATTCGGTCTCCGAGGCCCTGCTTCTCGAAGCCAACCTCATCAAGCGCTACCGGCCGCGCTTCAACGTCCGGCTCAAGGACGACAAGAGCTACCCGTACATCAAGGTGACGCTCGCCGACGACTTCCCGCGGATCGAGCGGACGCGGAAGCTCGTCAACGACGGCAGCCGCTACTTCGGCCCGTACGCGAGCGCGAGCAGCGTCGACGAGTCGATGAACCTCGTCCGGCGGCTGTTCCCGTTCCGGACGTGCACGATCGACATCCGCGAGGGCCAGCGGGCACTGCAGCGGCCCTGTCTCCTGTACCACATCAAGCGCTGCCAGGGGCCGTGCATCGAGGCGATTTCGAAGGCCGCATATCGCGCGGACGTCGCCCAGGTCGAGCTCTTCCTCGAGGGGCGTCAGGAGACGCTCGTGAAGGCCCTCGCCGTCGAGATGGACGCCGCGGCGACCCGCGAGCAGTACGAGCGAGCGGCCGTCCTCCGGGACAAGATCCGGGCCATCGAGCGGACGATGGAGAGCCAGAAGATGGCCGCGTTCGCGCGGACCGAGCTGGACGCGATCGGGCTCGCCCGCCACGACGGCCAGGCCGCGGTCCAGCTGTTCGCCATCCGGAACGGCAAGCTCATCGGTCGCGACGTCTATCTCCTCGAGGCGACGCGCGACACGACCGAGGAGGAGGTCGTCGAGGGCTTCCTGCTCCAGTACTACAGCCGCGCGTCGTCGGTGCCGCGCGAGATGCTCGTCCCGGTGACGCTGCCCGACGCCGCCGACGTCGAGGCGTTCCTCGCCGCACGCCGCGGCGGTCCGGTCCGTCTTCACGTCCCGGCGCGCGGGGAAAAGCGCCAGCTCATGGCACTCGCGTCGCGCAACGCGGCCGAGACGCTCGCCCGCGAGCAGGCACGCTGGCTCGCCGACCAGGGCAAGACGCTCGTCGCGCTCGAGGAGCTGGCGGACGCCCTGGGATTGCCTGGCGTGCCGCTCCGGATCGAGTGCTACGACATCAGCAACTTCCAGGGCCGCGAGTCGGTCGGCAGCATGGTCGTCTTCGAGGACGGCAAGCCGCGAAGCGGCGAGTACCGCCGCTTCCGCATCCGGACGGTGTCGGGGCCGAACGACTTCGCCAGCCACCAGGAGGTGCTGCGCCGGCGCTTCCGCCGGGCCTCGACGGGCGAGGAGGGCAACGAGGAGGAGCGCCGCTGGAAGCTGCCGGACCTCGTCATCGTCGACGGCGGCAAGGGACAGGTGAGCGCGGCCAAGGCGGTGCTCGACGAGCTCGGCCTCCATGACCTGCCGCTCGCCGGCCTGGCCAAGGAGCGGGAGGAGCTGTTCCTGCCGGACCGGCCGGAGGCGATCGTCCTGCCGCCGACGTCGTCGGCGCTCTACCTGCTCCAGCGGATCCGGGACGAGGCCCATCGCTTCGCGATCCGCTACCACCGCGAGCTGCGCTCGCGGGCCAGCGTCCGGTCGGCGTTCGACGAGCTGCCGGGCGTCGGGCCGAAGCGCCGCCAGGCGCTCCTCCGGACATTTGGCTCGGTGAAGCGGGTCCGGGACGCCCCCGTCGAGCAGATCGCCGCGGTCCCGGGCATCGGCCGGGCCCTGGCCGAGCGCATCAAGGCAACGCTGGAGGCCTGATCGGGCCCGCCGAGGGCTCCCGGCCGTGCCCGCTGAGTGCTCCCGGCCGTGCCCTGTATCATCCGCCGCTGATGCGCAGAACCGGCCCCATCCTCATCATCGTCATCGGGCTGATCGCCCTCCTTGTCGACTTCTACCCCCGGCTGCGGCTGCCCGACCTGAGCGGCGAGGTCCGGACCGTCGAGACGAAGCTCGGGCTCGACCTGGAGGGTGGCCTCCGGGTGGAGTACCAGGCGCTGCCCGCGGAGGGTCGGAGCCCCGACCTGGCCTCCCTCGGCGTGATCCGTGACATCGTCGAGGCCCGCGTCAACCAGACCGGCGTCGCCGAGCCGGTCGTCACCACGCAGGGCACCGACCGGATCGTCGTCGAGATGCCGGGCGTGACGAACCGCGAGGCGATCGAGCGGCTCGTCGGCCAGACCGGCCGCCTCGACTTCGTGCCCATCCCGCCGGGCGAGACTCCGCCCATCCAGGGCACGTCGATCGACCTCAAGACGCACACGCCACTGTTCAGCGGCGACGAGCTCACGAGCGCCACGATCGGGACCGATCCGACGACCGGCGGACGCACGGTCAACTTCATCCTCGAGCCGCGCGGCGCCGAGCTGTTCGGGAAGCACACCGCCGAGCACGTCGGTGACTACTTCGCCATCGCGCTCGACGGCCGCGTGATCTCCGCGCCACGGATCAACGAGCCCATCCCGGGCGGCCAGGTCGTCATCAGCGCGGGGGCCGCGGTCGGCTTCTCGCTGACCGAAGCGACGGAGCTGGTGACCGTCCTGAAGTACGGCTCGCTGCCGTTCCCGATCACGCAGGTATCGGCGGAGCAGATCGACGCGACGCTGGGCTCGGAGTTCCTGCGCCAGAGCCTCATCGCCGGCGCGATCGGCATCCTGCTCGTGATGCTCTTCATGGTCGTCCACTACCGCCTGCCCGGCGTCATCGCGAGCTTTGCGCTCGTCTACTACACGCTCGTCGTGCTGGCGATCTTCCGGCTCATCCCGGTCACGCTCACCCTCGCCGGCATCGCCGGGTTCGTCCTCTCGATCGGCATGGCCGTCGACGCGAACATCCTCATCTTCGAGCGATCGAAGGAGGAGCTCCGCGCCGGCAAGTCGCTGCCGGCCGCGATCGAGGCTGGCTTCAGCCGGGCCTGGAACTCGATCCTCGACTCGAACGTGTCGAGCCTCATCACCGCGACGATCCTGTTCCTCTTCGGGACGTCGGTGATCAAGGGCTTCGCCCTCGTCCTCATCATCGGCGTGCTCGTCTCGATGTTCTCGGCGATCACGGTGACACGGACGATCCTGCGCATCGTCGTCCAGCGCGACTGGGCCCGGCGGGCCTCGCTCTACGGCGTGGGCGACGACGAGTTCCTCGCCCGGCCGTCGGGCCGCCCGGCCCTCCGAGGCGAGGCGCGCGGCCGTGTATGACGTCGTCGGGAAGCGCAACCGCTTCTTCGCGTTCTCGCTGCTGGTGGCGATCCCCGCGTTCGTCTTCATCCTGCTGACGCCGGTCAGCGGCGGCCAGGCCGGGCTCAAGTTCACGATCGATTACACCGGCGGCACCCGCTGGGTCATCAGGTTCCAGGACCCGAACGTCACCGCGGCCCGGGTCCGCGAGGTGCTCGAGCGCGAGGGCCTCGACGCGACGGTCGTGCGGTCGCCGGAGACGGGCTTCATCGAGATCAAGACGATCCCGATCGGCCTTGCCACGCCGCCGCCGACTCCCACGCCTGCCCCGAGCGCGAGCGTCGCGCCGTCGGGATCGCCGTCGGCGTCGAGCAGCCCGGCGCCGAGCGCGTCGGCCGCGCCCTCGCCGTCCGCGACGCCGGGCCCGAGCGGCTCGCCCAACCCCTCGCCCGTGCCGTCCGCGTCACCGTCGCCGCCTCCGACCGGCAACACGACGATCCCGACCGAAGGTCGACTCGGCGAGGTCGCTCGCGCCCTCCAGGACGAGCTCGGGCCGATCGCCGAGCAGCAGTCGCTGACAACCATCGGGCCGGTCGTCTCGAACGACCTCATCAACCAGGCCCTGATGCTCATCCTCGCCGGGTCGATCGGAATCCTGGCCTGGATCACCTACCGGTTCCGGGACATCAAGTTCGGCGTCACCGCGCTCGTGAGCCTGCTCGGCGTCGTGGTCGTGACCGTCGGGATCTTCGCGATGCTCGGCACGTTCCTCGGGCTCGAGATCGACGCGCTGTTCGTCACCGCGATGCTCACCGTCATCGGCTTCAGCGTCCACGACACGATCGTCGTCTTCGACCGGGTCCGCGAGAACAAGGCTCGACACGCCGGCGAGCCGATCGCCGAGATCGTCAACCACTCGATCCTGCAGACGTTCGGGCGGTCGATCACGACGAGCCTGACGGTCGTCATCACGCTGCTCGCCCTGCTCCTCTTCGGCGGCGCGGCCACGACGAACTTCGTCCTCGCGCTCCTCGTCGGGATCGTCACCGGCACGTACTCGTCGATCTTCAACGCGGCGCTGCTGCTCGTCGTCTGGCAGGAGTGGGAGGACCGGCGGCACGGGCGCGTTGCCGCGGCTCGCACGCCACGCCGCGCGACGTCCTGACGCCCGACTCCCGAGGGCGCGCGCAAGCTCCGGGCGAGCGCCGGCAAAGCGGCGGTGCAGCCCGGCGTGGCATGCTGACGTCGTGGCCGATGCCCGCTATCGCTGGGTCGTTCCGGCGCCCGTCACCGTTGACCCGGCGGTGGTCGAGGCGGGTCGCCGTGCCGGGCTGTCGGATCGTCTGATCGGGCTGCTCGCCGCGCGCGGCATCGCCGACGCCACGGAGATCGAGCGCTTCGTTGGCCCGCCGGCGGCGGGCCTGCACGACCCGTGGCGGCTCCCGGACGCGGCCGCGTTCGTCGAGCGAGTCGAGCGAGCCCGATCGGCGGGCGAGCAAGTGATGGTCTTCGGCGACTTCGACGCGGACGGCCTCACCGGTCTTGCGATCGTCGTGCGAGCGCTGCGCGCGCGCGGCATCGACGTCGTGCCGTACGTGCCGAGCCGCATCGACGAGGGCCACGGGCTGTCCCGGGCGGCGATCGACGCGGCGATCGCGGCCTCCGTGTCGGTCATTGTCACGGTCGACTGCGGATCGACGAGCGGGCCCGAGATCGCCGAGGCGGCCGGGCAGGGGATCGACGTGCTCGTCACCGACCACCATCGGGTCCCGGCCGACCCACCGCCGGCGGCGGCGCTCGTCAACCCGCACCGGCCCGACTCCGCGTACCCCGATCGACGCCTGTCCGGCGCCGGCGTCGCGTTCAAGGTGGCCGCCCTCCTCACCGGCGATGCGGCGCACGACGACGCGGACCTTGCGACGATCGGTGCCGTTTCGGACGTCGCGCCGATCCTGGGCGAGAACCGGGCGATCGCGCGCCTCGGACTCGAGCGCATCCGGACCGCACCGCGGCCCGGGATCGCGGCGTTGCTGGCCCGCGCCGGCGTGGACCACGCCCAGGCGGACCTCGAGACAATCGGCTTCGCGGTCGCGCCCCGACTCAACGCCGCGGGTCGGGTGGGGGAGGCGCTCGACGCCGCGCGGCTCCTGCTCGCCGAGGACCCTGCCGAGGCGGCGGCGCTCGCGGAGGCACTCGAAGCGGCAAATCGCACGCGTCGCGATCTCATGCGGGTCGCCGTCGACGAAGCGCGTGCCCTAATCCCCGTGGATCTCGCGGAGCCGGCGGTCGTCGTCCGCGGCGACTGGCCGGTCGGCATCGTCGGGCTCGTCGCGTCCCGGCTCGCCGAGGACCTGGGGCGCCCGGCGATCGTCGGCGCGAACCTCGGCGGCACCGTTCGGGCGTCGTGCCGGAGCGATGGGCGGCTCGACCTCGCCGCGACGCTCGAATCCTGCGCCGACCTCTTCACCCGGCACGGTGGCCATGCCGGCGCGGCCGGCTTCGAGCTGCCGGTCGATGCCTGGGATGCGTTCCGCGGCCGCTTCCTCGCGCTCGCGGCGGCCGGCGTCGCGGCGGAGACGGACCCGAGACGGGCGCTGCGCGTCGACCTCGTGCTGCCGGCCATGGAGGTGGACTACGCCCTGCTTCGCGAGCTGGGCTCGCTCGCACCGTGCGGCTCCGGCAATCCCGAGCCGCTCGTGGCCATCCTCGGCCTCACGGTCACCCGTGTCCGCGCCGCAAGCGGCGGCCACTCGCAGCTGACGCTGCGACGGACGCTGGACGTCCTCGACGGCATTGCGTTCGATCGCGCCGACCTCGCGGAATCGATCCGCGAAGGCGACCGCGTCGACGTCGTCGGCCGCGTCATGAGCCGTCGATTCGGCGGCTACGAGTCCCTCCAGGTCGAGATCCGGGACGTCGCGACTTCCGGCACGGCGATCGAGGCGCCACGCGTCGCGCTCCCCGTGGCGCCTGCGGTCGCGCTGGCGGATCCGCTGCTCGCGGGCGGCGCCTCGTGACCGGACGCGCGGACCCCGGCCGCGGCACGCGAGAGACGGCCGGTCGCGGCCTGTCGGTCGACGACGTCGCGCCGCCGCTGATCGCGGGGTTCGGGCTCGCGCTCGTCGCCTGGCTGACGCTCGGCTTGCTGACCGGCAACCTGCCGCTGCCCGGCGGGTCGAACGGTGGCAACGGGCCGATCGCCGGACGCACGCCGGCGCCGTCGAACGTCGTCGTCGTCCCCCCGGCGCCGTTCGAGGTCGAGGGCCAGATCGTCTACGTCAAGGCGGGCAACGTCTGGATCCAGTCCGGGCGCAGCGCCAGGCAGCTCACGTCGACGGGTCGGGCGTCGATGCCGTCGTTCTCCCCGGACGGCCGGTGGGTGTACTACGTCGAGACCGTCGACGAGATCGGCCGGCACCGGCCGAGCGCCGGGGACCGGCTGCGTCGCTATGCCATGACTGTCCCGAACGTCATGCGGACGCGCACCGACGGCACCGGCGAGCCGGAGCGGATCGCGACGGGCCGCTACCGGTCCGGCGGCGAGCTCTGGTTCTATTGGCTGCGCCAGCCGGTGCTGTCGCCCGACGGCCGCACGCTTGCCGTCCTCTCCGACGGGCCGAGCCCGACGCGGACGAATGTCGTCGTCCAGTTCATCGACGTCGAGACGAAGGCGATGACGAACCCGCGCCTCCCGCAGAACGCGCCGCTCGGCCACCAGGACCCGGCGTGGCGGCCGGACGGTCGCAGCCTGCTGTTCGTCCGCAACGGGCGCGACGGCGCGCGGGGAACGCCGTCGATCATGCGATACAACCCGGCGACGAAGGCGGTGTCGGCCCTGACCGGTCCGGGCTACCTGTCGCCATCGTGGTCGCGCAACCTCCAGTACGTCGCCGCGACGCGAACCGACGGGTTCGGCACCGACGTCGTGATCCTCGACGCCCGGACGGGCGCCGAGCTCCTCCGGCTGACCCGTGACGACCGGTCGTGGGCACCGGTCTGGTCGCCCCGCGGCGACGCGATTGCCTACCTCCACATGGAGGCCGGCATCGTCGACCTGAAGCTCGTGAAGCTCGAGGGCACCGGGCCGGCGTGGACCGTCGGCGAGACGATCGACCTGACCGAGCTGTCCGGGCTCGACGGCGGATCCCGGCCGTACTGGTTCGTTCCGCCCGAGAACCTGCCGCCGCTTCCGACGGCAGCGCCCCCGTCTCCGCCAGCCGGCTCGGCCGGGGCGCCGGCCTCCACCGCACCGTGATCGACGTGCCCGTCGCCGGCTACCTCGACCGGCTCGCGGCTCGAAGCGGCGCGGTGGGGTCCGTGCTGTGCCTTGGCCTCGACCCCGATCCGGCCTCGCTGCCGGCGGGTTTCCGGCCGGACGTCAAGGGCATCGAGGCGTTTGCGGCGCTCGTCCTCGAGGCGGCCGCGCCGAGCGCGGCTGCCGTCAAGCCGAACCTGGCGTTCTTCGAGGCATTCGGATCGGCCGGGCTCGCCGCGCTCGAGCGGGTCCGCGCCCGCGTTCCGGCCGGCGTCCCGGTCGTGATCGACGCCAAGCGCGGCGACATCGGGACGACGGCGGCGCGTCACGCGGCGGCCCTCTTCGACGCGCTCGGCGCCGACGCCGTCACCGTGAGCCCGTATCTCGGCGAAGCGGCGATCGCGCCGCTCCTCGAGCGGCTCGATCGGTTCGCCTACGTGCTCTGCCGGACCTCGAACCCGGGCGCGGGCGAGCTCCAGGACCTCGTCGTGGCCGAGGACGGCGGAGTGCCTGCGGAGCCGCTGTGGGCGCGTGTCGCCCGGCGCGCCGCGCACTGGGGCGCGGGCGGAACGGTCGGCCTCGTGGTGGGCGCCACGGCGGCGGCGGAGCTCCGTGTGGTGCGCGAGATCGCGCCGGCGCTGCCGGTGCTGGTCCCCGGGGTCGGCGCCCAGGGCGGCGATGTCGAGGCCACGCTGGCGCACGGTCCCGCGACCGCGGGCGACGCCGCCAGGGCGCCGGGACGGGGCCTGCTCGTCAACGTCTCGCGGGGCATCGCGGCGGCGGCGCTCGAGGGCCCGCCGGACGAGGCGGGCACGCGCGTCGAGAGGGCCGCCCGCGAATGGGCGGCGCGACTCGCTGTGCTAGGCTAACTCGGCGTCGAGCGAGGCCATCCGTCGAAGCTGCTGAGGCCCGGCGTACCGAAGGGGAGCGAGCCACCCATGCCAATGCCAGGACCCTTCGAGCTCATCGTGATCCTCGTGATCGCGCTGCTCATCCTCGGCCCCGGCAAGCTGCCGGACGTGGGATCCGCGCTCGGCCGGAGCATTCGCGAGTTCCGCAAGGCGTCTTCCGACATCCAGGACGCGACGCGCGTCGACACCTCGCCGCTGCCGCCGAGCCAGACCCCGACGGCGGCCGTCCAGCCGCCGACGTCGACCGAGCCGACCGCCGAGACGAAGCGCTAGCGTCGGGCGCGCCAGCCGATGGCCGACGCCGACGCCCGGCCGGGACCGGGCCTCACGCCCAGCACCACCGCGGTCTCGCCGCCGGTGGTCACCCAGCCCGTTCCGTCCGCCCCGACTCCGACGCCGCCTGCCGCGACGCCCGCGGTCGACGAGACGGTCATGTCGCTCGTCGACCATCTCGAGGAGCTCCGGAGCCGGCTCGTCAGGACCATCATCGCGGTCCTCGTCGGATCGATCGTCGGGTTCGCCTTCGGCGACCAGATCATCTCGTTCCTGAAGTCGCCGATCCCGGGCGACGCCCCACTCTTCTTCACCGGACTCGGCGATCCGTTCGTCATCCGGATGAAGATCGGCCTCGTCGTCGGGATCATCCTCGCGATGCCGGTGATCCTCTACCAGGTCTGGGCGTTCGTCGCGCCGGGCCTGACGCCCCGGGAACGGGAGACCGTGCGGCCGTGGATCCCGATGGCCCTCGGTTTCTTCGCCCTCGGCGTCGCGATCGCCTATCTCGTCCTGCCGTTCGCGGCCCAGTTCCTGCTGAGCTTCACGACGACGGACCTCCAGCCGCTCATCACGGCCGGTGCCTACTTCGACTTCGTGACGACGATGTTCCTCGCCTTCGGGCTCGTCATGGAGTTCCCGATCCTGCTCTTCGGCCTCTCGCGCGTCGGCATCCTCACCTCGGAACGACTTCGCGCCGCGCGCCGGTACGTCATCCTCGGGATCGCGATCTTCTCGGCCGTCGCCACGCCCGGCGGCGATCTCGTCAGCCCGTTCGTCCTCGGTGGGACGATGTACCTGCTCTACGAGGCGACGACGCTGCTGATCCGCCGAAGCGGTCGCTGAGCGGCGCTATGCTGCGGCCATGACCACGGTCCAGCGGCCGGCCGGGGAGCGGCGCGTCGCGGAGCGTCGAAGCCTCCGGCCCCGTCGGTCGCAGCGGCCGGCCGTTCACGCCGCCGGGTGGGGCGACGACGAGCAGCACGTCGTCATCCTCACCGGCCTCTCCGGCGGCGGGAAGACGGCGGCGGCAAAGCTCTTCGAGGACCTCGGCTACACGGTGGTCGACAACCTCCCCGGTGAGCTCCTGCCGAGCCTCGCCGAGCTCGTGTCGTCCGACCCGGGGCGCTTTGCCCGCGTGGCGATCGTCCTCGACGTCCGCTCCGGCGACGCGATGCTGGCCTTCGCCGCGATGCGTGGCGCGCTCGAGGGGCGAGGGATCCGGCCGCAGGTGTTCTTCCTCGAGGCGCGCGACGAGGTGCTGATCCGCCGATTCTCGGAGACGCGGCACCGCCACCCGCTGGCCGACCAGCGCGGCATCGCCAGCTCGATCGCCGAGGAGCGCCGGCTCCTCGAACCGCTGCGGGTCGAGGCCGACGTCGTCGTCGACACGTCGGACCTCTCGCTGCGGGAGCTCAAGGAGAAGATCTTCAGCCGCCTCGGCGACGCGACGGGTCCCGAGTCGATCGCGATCCAGCTCATCAGCTTCGGCTACAAGTTCGGGGTTCCGCTCGAGGCCGACCTCGTGTTCGACGTCCGGTTCATGCAGAACCCGTACTACGTCGACGAGCTTCGTCAGCTGTCCGGCCTGACCGACCCGGTGAAGGCGTACGTCATGGAGCAGCCGGTCGCGGCGAAGTTCTTCGACGCCCTGCGGGAGCTCCTCGAGCTCTCCGTTCCGGCCTATATCTCCGAGGGCAAGACCAGGCTGACGATCGCCATCGGATGCACCGGCGGCTACCACCGCTCGATCGTCCTGACCGAAGAGCTGGCCACGTGGCTCCGCGAGCGGGGGTTCGGCCCGGTCGCGGTGTTCCACCGGGAGCTCGACCGCCGGTGACCGCCACGATGCCGGCCCCCGGTCCGTCGAAGCGGCGATGAACCTGCGCCGCTGGCTCACCCCCGGCATCGGCATCAAGCGCTGGGTGCTGGTCGCCTTCGCCGGGCTGCTGCTGCTCGCGCTCGCAGCGGCCCACATGATCCGGCAGGCGACGCAGGACCTCGAGCCGGGCGGTGTCGCCCAATTCATCCTCGACCTCGTGACGTTCCAGTTCCTGCCGTACCCGCTGCGTGGCTTCCTCGTCGGTCTCGTCGGGTTCTCGCTGTTCGCGTTCGGCTCGCTGCGGCTCCTGCGAGCGCTCATGGCGCCATTCCGCACCTCGGCCGACGGCGATCAACCGCTCGTCGAGGTCATCTACCAGAAGCGCTTCCTCGCCCGCGGTCCGAAGATCGTCGCCATCGGCGGCGGGACGGGGCTCTCGATGCTCCTGCGCGGGCTCAAGGAGCACACGAGCAACCTCACCGCGGTCGTCACGGTCGCCGACGACGGCGGCTCGTCGGGCTCGCTCCGGACCCAGCTCGGGATCCCGCCGGTCGGCGACATCCGCAACTGCATCGCGGCCCTCGCCGACGCCGAGCCGCTGATGAGCCAGCTCCTGCAGTACCGGTTCCCGGGCTCGAGTGGCGGCGACGGGGGCAACGCTTCGCCCGAGCCTCCCGAAGCGAACGGCGCCCGGCTGGCCGAGGACGGCGGCCTGCGCGGTCACGCCGTCGGCAACCTTCTCATCGCGGCGCTCACCGCGATCGAGAACGGCGACTTCGAGGAGGGTGTCCGGCGGATGAACCGCGTCCTCGCCGTCCGCGGCCAGGTGCTGCCGGTGTCGTCGACCCCGCTGACGCTCCACGCGCGACTCAACAGCAGCGAGGTCATCGAGGGCCAGTCGCGGGTGACGCTCGCGACCGGCATCGACCGCGTGTGGCTGACGCCGACCGAGGTCGCCGCATCGGAGGATGCCGTTGCCGCGATCGCCGAGGCGGACCTCATCGTCCTGGGACCGGGCAGCCTCTACACGAGCCTGCTGCCGAGCCTGTTGCTGCCGCAGATTCGCGACGCGGTCATCGCATCGCCGGCCCTCCGCGTCTACGTCTGCAATGTCGCGACGCAACGGGGCGAGACGGCCGGCTACGACCTCGCCGACCACGTCGAGGCGCTCGTGTCGCACACCTCGCCGGGAATCGTCGACGTCGTCCTCGCGAACAACCGCTTCAGCGCCCGCGTCCCGGCGTCGTGGACCGCCGAGCCGGTGCGGCTCCGGTGGCCCCCGGCGGGCGGGCAGGGCCCCCGACTCGTGCTCGACGAGGTCGTCGACCCGGACAACGCCCATCACCACGAGCCCGAGCGCCTCGCCGCGTCCATCGTTCGCCTCCTCGAGCGCGAGGGCTCGCGGCGGCGGGCGGGCGTCGCTCGCACGGCCTGAGTGAGCCGAGCGGAACGCGACCTCGTCGCGGCGCTGCGGGCCGAGATCGCGGCCATCGACCCGGCGCGCCCGTGCGACCGCCGGGCGGAGTCGGCGGGCCTCGAGGGCGCGCTGGTTGGCCGGCGGGCGGTCGTCGACCGGCTCCTCGTCCGTCTGAGCCGCACCGCCGACGGGACGCTGGCCGGTCACCGGTCCGCGGCGGTCTTCAGCTGGTCGACGGCGCCGGACCACTGCCGGACGGCGTGGCTCCGGGGCCGGTTCCTCGCGCGGGGCTCGCTGAGCCTCGCCTCCGGGCGGACGCATCTCGAGTTCGTCGTCCCACCGGAGGAGGCGCCGGTGCTGGCGGCTCGGCTCGGCGAAATCGGGCTGCCGGCCGCGGCGCGCGTCCGTCGCGGCCGCGGCGTCGTGACGTGGAAGAACGCCGACACCGTCGGCACGTTCCTGCGGCGGATCGGTGCGAGCGCCTCGCTCCTCGAGGTCGAGGCCCGGCAGGTGTCGCGGGCGATGCGGGGCGACCTCAACCGCGTGCTCAACGCGGAATCGGCGAACCTCAATCGGGCCGTTGGAGCGGCTGGACGCCAGATCGCGGCGATCGACCTCCTCGACGCGGACGGCCGCCTCGCCACGCAGCCCGACACCGTGCGGCTGGTTGCCGACGCTCGCCGCGAGACGCCGGAGGCGACCCTCGCCGAGCTGGCGGAGCGCCTCGGCCTGCACCGGTCGGCGGTCCAGCGCGCGCTCGAGCGCCTCGAGCGCGTGGCCCTGATCTCGGGCGTACGGCGTCGCCGGACCGGCACGTCCGACCTCGGCGAGGGAGCGACAGCTCGACGCTGAGGGTCGGCGTTCGGCATGATGCGGCGATGCGACCGGTGATCATCGCGGCGAACTGGAAGATGCATACGACCCCGGCCGACGCGGGCGAGCTTGCACGGACGATCGCCGCGCGCACGCGCGAGCCGGAGGTCGTCCGCGTCATCTGCCCGCCGTATGTCTGCCTCGCGGCCGTGAACCAGGCGCTCGCCGGCGAGTCGGTCGCGGTCGGCGCGCAGAACGTCCATCACGAGCTGCAGGGCGCCTTCACCGGCGAAGTCTCCGCCCCGATGCTCGCCGGTCTCGCGACCTGGGTCATCGTCGGCCACTCGGAGCGGCGCCGCGACGCGAAGGAAACGGACGAGCTCGTGGGCCGGAAGCTCGGCCGCGCCGTCGATGCCGGCCTGCGGCCGATCCTCTGCGTCGGCGAGCAGCTCGAGGAGCGCGACGCCGGCCGGGCCGAGGCGGTCGTCGGCCATCAGCTGCGAATCAGCCTGCGCGACCACGAGCCGCCTCGCCTCGCGGACGGCGGGCTCGTCATCGCGTACGAGCCGGTTTGGGCGATCGGGACGGGACGGAACGCGCGCGGCGTCGACGCGGCCACGATGGCCGGCGTCGTGCGGGCCACGTTGGTCGCGGTCGGGTGGGGGAGCGCGGCCGCGGACGTGCCGGTGCTCTACGGCGGCAGCGTCACCTCGGCGAACATCGGCGAATTCCTCGCCGAGCCGGCGATCGACGGCGCACTCGTCGGCGGCGCGTCACTCAAGCCGGACGAGATGGCCGGCATCGTCGCCCGCGCGGGCGTCACCGCGCGAGCCAGGCTCGGCCAAGCAGCGGCCTCGTGACCGCCGGCCCGCCCGCCGGCGCGCGGCCTCGCCCGATCGTCCTCGTCGTCCTCGACGGGTTCGGCATCGGCCGGCGCCCCGAGGCGGACGCGACCCGCGCAGCCCGGATGCCCGCGTGGCGCGAGCTCCTCGCGCGGTGGCCGCATGCGACGCTCGAGGCTTCGGACGGCGCGGTCGGGCTGCCCCCCGGCCAGATGGGCAACTCCGAAGTCGGTCACCTCAACATCGGTGCCGGCCGGCCGGTGCTCCAGGACCTGCCCCGGATCGACGCAGCGATCGACGACGGCAGCTTCTTCGATCGACGGGCGTTCGTCGATGCGTGCGAGCGGGCGATGCGTGGCGGTCGCCTCCACGCGATCAGCCTCGTCGGCCCCGGCGGCGTCCATGCGAACGACCGTCACCTGGTCGCGCTGGCCGAGATGGCCCGCCGGCGCGGCGTGCCGCGAGTCGTCGTGCACGCGCTGCTGGACGGCCGCGACACGCCGCCGCGGTCGGCGCTCGAGTTCGTCGCCGACCTCGAGTCGCGACTGGCCGTGGCGCACCCCGGTGCGCAGATCGCATCGGTCGGAGGGCGCTACTTCGCGATGGACCGGGACAAGCGATGGGAGCGAATCGAGCGGGGCTACGACGCGATCGTCCACGGGGTGGGCCTGCACGCCTCGAGCGCCCGCGCGGCGGTCGAGTCCGCGTACGCCCGCGGCGAGAACGACGAGTTCGTCAGCCCGTCGGTCGTCGACGGCGTTGACGGCATCGTCCGGGACGGAGACCCGATCGTCCACGCGAACTTTCGCGCCGACCGCGCTCGCCAGCTGACGCACGCGCTCGCGGACGAGACGTTCGCGGGGTTCGATCGCGCGTCCCCCGGTGGTCGCGCCGCGCCGCGCGACCTGTTCGTCGTCACGATGACCGAGTACGAATCCGGGTTGCCGGTCAGCGTCGCCTTTCCGCCCGAGGTCGTGCGCTCCCTCGCGGAAACCTTCTCCGATGCCGGGTGGCGGCAGTTCCATGTCGCCGAGACCGAGAAGTACGCCCACGTGACGTACTTCCTCAACGGCGGTCGTGAGGCAGCCTTCCCGAACGAAGAACGGCTGCTCGTCCCGAGCCCGAGGGTCGCGACGTACGACCTGCAGCCGGAGATGAGCGCGCCGGGCGTGACCGATGCGCTCGTCGCCGCGATCGGCGGCGGCGCCTTCGATTTCATCGTCGCCAACTACGCCAACCCGGACATGGTCGGCCACACCGGCGTGTGGGCGGCCACGGTCGCCGCGCTCGAGACAGTCGACGGGTGCCTCGCCCGCGTCGTCGCCGCGGTCGATGCGGTCGACGCCGCGGACGTGAGCGGGCCCGGCGCGATCCTCGTCGTGACCGCCGACCACGGCAACGCCGACGAGATGATCGACGAGTCGGGCGGGCCGGTCACCGCCCACTCGCTCAACCCGGTGCCGATCGTCATCGCCGGACGCGCCGTCCGGGGCCGGCGCTTGCGCGACGGCGTGCTGGCCGACGTCGCGCCGACGATCCTCGAGCTCGCGGGCCTGGCGCCGTGGCCGGGAATCACCGGCCGGAGCCTCCTCGGATCCCCGCCCTGAGGCTCGTCCGGGGACGGCAGGACGCTCCGGGTCCCTGTGCTACGATCCCTCGCCGTACCACCGGACGAAGCCGGAGGAACCCCCTTCCGTGAACCCCGCGCTGGCCCTTGGCCAGATCATCGTCAGCATCGCCCTGATCGTCGCGATCCTCCTGCAGGCCCGCGGCACCGGGCTGTCCGGGACGTTCGGTGGCGACTCCGCCGTCTACCGGAGCCGCCGTGGCGTCGAGCGGCGCCTGTGGCAGTTCACCATCGTCCTGCTCGTCCTCTTCACGCTCTTCTCGCTCGCCTCGTACGCGTTCGCGCCCTCGACCGGCGGGTGACGGGGCCGCCTCCGCGGTGACCGCGCCGGCGACGATGACCCGCCGCGATCGGGGGGTCGTCGCAGGGCTCGTCCTCGCCTTCGCCCTCATCGTCGGCGGCATCGCCGCACCCGCCTTCGGCCCGGCCGCCCTGCCGACGCCCGGCCCGTCGAGCCCCGTCGTCGAGAGGCGGCCGTATCGCGAGGGCGTCCTCGGCGGAGCCGAGTCCGTCAACCCGCTGACCGCACGGACACGTGCGGACGAGGACCTCGTGGCGCTCGTCTTCAGCGGCCTCGTGGCGCTCGGTCCGGGCGACACGCTCGTTCCCGGCCTTGCGCGTGACTGGGAGGTCGACGAGGCCGGTCGAACGTGGACCTTCACCATCCGGTCGGATGCGCAATGGCACGACGGCGTGCCGGTGACCGCGGAGGACGTCGCGTTCACCGTCGGGATCCTCCAGGACCGCCGCTACACGGGACCCGAAGCGGCGTCGTGGCGCGACGTCACCGTCGAGGTCGTCGACACCCGGACCGTGCGATTCACGCTGGCGACGCCGATCGGTGGCTTCCTGCAGGCGGCGAGACAACCCATCCTTCCGGCCCACCTGCTGGCCGAGGTTCCGATCGAGCGCCTCGGCGACGACCCGTTCTCGCGGCAGCCGATCGGGTCGGGGCCGTACCAGCTGGTCCATCTCGACGACGAGCGCGCGGTCCTCGAACCCTACCTGCCCATCCCGCTCGGACCGGAGCCCAGCCCCGCGTCGCCCGGCGACCCACGCGAGACGCCGGTGCCGGTGCCGGTCGGACCGATGGGTTACCTGCCGGGGATCGAGCTGCACTTCTACGCGGACGTCGCGTCGCTCGCGGCGGGCTACGAGGCGGGCGACGTCGATGCCGTGACCGGTCTGCCGGTCGACGAGGCCACGCGTGTCGGCGCGCTGCCGGGCAGCCGGCTCCTTCGCTACCCGACCTCGACCCTCACCGCCGTCATCCTCAACCTTCGCGTCGCCCATCCGGAGTTCCGCGACCCGAGGGTCCGGGCCGCGCTGCTGAAGGGCACCGACCGCCGGCGGATCCTGGACGAGGTGTACGACGGTCGGGCCGTCACCGCCGATGTCCCGATACCGCCCGGCTCGTGGGCCTTCGACCCGGAGAGCGGCGGTCCGACCGGCTACGACCGGGAGGCCGCGACTGCCGGCCTCGCCGCCGCCGACTGGAAGGCCGAGAACGGCTCGTGGCTGGCGCCGGGAGGCGACAAGCCGGTCACGTTCGACATCCTGAGCCCGGACGTCTCGACGAACGCGACGACGTTCCTGGCCGCCGCATCGGTGACCGCGGACTGGGAGCGGCTGGGCCTTCGCGTCCGGCATGTGCCGCTCCCGCCGGCCGAGCTGGTGGCCAACCGGCTCCGCACCGGCAACTTCCTCGCTGCGGTCGTCGACGTCAACGTCGGGCTCGACCCCGATCTCTACCCGCTGCTGGCGTCGACCCAGACGACCAGCCGCGGCCTGAACATCGCGGGCGTCCAGGATCGCGGCCTCGACCGAGCGCTGGAGGCGGCCCGGAAGCCCGGCACAATGGACGAGCGAAAGGCGGCCTACAAGGCCCTCGAAAAGCTCCTGGCGGAGCGCCAGTGGCTCATCCCGCTGGCGTTCCGCGACGAGGTCGTCGTCGTTCGCGACACCCTCTCCGGACCCGTTCCGAGGCCCATTTCGAACGGCAGTGACCGGTATTGGGACGTGCTAACATGGCGCCTCGCCGTCGACCGGTAAGCGTTCGACGTGCCGGTCAGGGTCCGGACGCCGAGGTGGCGGAATCTGGTAGACGCGCTAGCTTCAGGAGCTAGTGCCCGCAAGGGCGTATGGGTTCAAATCCCTTCCTCGGTACCATCCCCCTCGTCCTGACCGGGCGACGACCGACCTGACGGACGGACACCTGCCCAGGTGGCGGAATTGGTATACGCGTACGTTTGAGGGGCGTATGAGGCAACTCATCCGGGTTCAAGTCCCGGCCTGGGCACCACCCTCTCCACACCGGATGTCTCGAGCCTGATCTCGGGCGCGCGCCGTCTTCCCGCGCGCCGACTTCCCGCCCGCCGATGTCCCGCGCGCCGTATTCCGAGAAGGCTTACGAGCCCGTCTCGTGGACTGGCTACCGCGCGGGACATGCCTTCGC
This sequence comes from Candidatus Limnocylindrales bacterium, assembly GCA_036556145.1. Classification (GTDB taxonomy): domain Bacteria; phylum Chloroflexota; class Limnocylindria; order Limnocylindrales; family CSP1-4; genus JACDAV01. The sequence continues at coordinate 38,167 of DATBKB010000013.1, forward strand.
TGCATGACGCGGTCGTTGGCGGTCCCGACGGCGTCCCGGCGATGCCTTGGGTGCATACGCTCGGCACGGCCGGCGGGCCTCGGTGCCGACTTCCGGCGGCGTAGGCCTTCCGTGCATACGCCGGCCGTGCCGGCCGTGTCCGGAGCGCCGGGAGGGCCGGGAGCGCCGGGACGGCCGGGAGCGCCGGGAGCGCCGCGGCGGCCACCCCTGCCCGGGCCAGCCCCTTCCCTGTACGCTCTCGCCTCGGGCGGTTAGCTCAGCCGGTCAGAGCGCCTCGCTTACACCGAGGAAGTCGGGGGTTCGAGTCCCTCACCGCCCACCACCACTCGTTGCCGCGGCGACGCGCTGCTAGACTGGATTCCGGCTCCGTCACGCGACCTCTTGTCGTCGCGCCGGCAACTCGAAGGGGGAGGCAATGTCTCCGACCGTCCTGATCATCCTCGGCATCATCGTCGTCGTCGTCATCGGCGTCATCGCGATCTACAACGGCCTGATCCAGCGGCGGCTGCGCATCGACGAAGCCTTCGCCCAGATCGAGGTCCAGCTCAAGCGCCGTCATGACTTGATCCCGAACCTCGTGAACGCGGTCAAGGGCTACATGGGGTTCGAGCAGAAGGTCCTGACCGACGTCACGAACGCTCGCGCCGCGGCCGTCGCCGCGGGCGCGCAGGGACCGGCCCAGCAGGCCGCCGCCGAGAACATGCTGACGAGCACGCTGCGCTCGCTGTTCGCGGTCGTCGAGAACTACCCCGAGCTCAAGGCGAACCAGAACGTCCTCGAGCTGCAGGAGCAGCTGACGACGACCGAGAACCAGATCTCGTTCTCGCGCCAGCACTACAACGCCACGGTCCTCGACTACAACACGGCGATCGCGACGTTCCCGAACGTCCTCATCGCCGGACCGTTCGGTTTCGGCCGGCGTGAGTTCTTCGACGCCGAGCCCGAGGCGGCCGCCGTCCCGCAGGTTGACCTGCGCCTGAGCTGACCGGCACGACGCCCGCGAGTCGCTGAGGGGCGACGTGGCGGCGACGTTCTACGACCAGATCTCGGCCAACCGGAGGAATTCGATCCTCCTGGCCCTGATCGTCGTCGGGCTGCTCGCGGCGCTCGGCTTCTCGATCGGCTACGCGCTGACCGGCGACGCGGCTGGCGCGATCGCGACGACGGCGTTCGCCGTTCTTCTCGGCTCGGTCATGGCCGCGTTCTCCTACTTCAGCGGCGACAAGCTCGTGCTCGCCGTCTCGGGGGCAAAGGAGGTCGACGAGGTCTCGGCGCCGCAGCTCGTGAACGTCGTCCGGGAGATGACGCTCGCCGCCAACGTGCCGATGCCGAAGGTCTACCTCATCGACGACTCGGCGCCGAACGCCTTCGCGACCGGCCGCGACCCGAAGCACGCCTCGGTCGCCGTCACCACGGGCCTGGTCGACAAGCTCGACCGCGAGGAGCTGCAGGGCGTCATCGGCCACGAGATGTCGCACGTCCGGAACTTCGACATCCGGTTCTCGCTGCTCGTCGGCGTCCTCGTCGGCTCGATCGCGCTGCTGTCCGACTTCTTCCTGCGCTCGATGTGGTGGGGCGGCGGGCGGCGGTCGTCCCGCAGCCGCGAGGGCGGTGGCCTCCAGGTCGTGATGCTCGTTGTGGCCCTGATCCTCGCGGTCCTCGCCCCGATCATCGCCCGCTTCGTCCAGCTCGCCGTGAGCCGCCAGCGCGAGTACCTCGCCGACGCATCGGCGGTCGAGCTGACGCGGAACCCCTATGGGCTCGAGCGGGCCCTGGCGAAGATCTCCGCCGACCGGGAGGTCCTCGAGGTCGCCAACCGGGCGACGCAGCACCTCTACTTCACGAACCCGATCAAGAAGTTCGAAGACCGCGCCTCGGGCCTGTTCTCGACCCATCCGCCGATCGTCGAGCGGATCAACCGACTTCGCGACCTGACCGGCGAGAAGCCGCTCGAGCAGGCCGAGGTCATGGCCCTCGCGGAGCTCGACTAGGGCGCGGTCCGCCCATCGGTCCCGAGGCGGCTGAACGAGAGAATCACGGCCCGGGACGTGCTCGTTCGGGGCCTCCGGGCACCGGTTCGTTGCCTTGTAGGGGCTTCGGAACGCGTGGTATCCTCCGGCACGCCGAACGGGCCGCCAGCGCCTGGTTGGCCAATCGGGCCGAGATAGCTCAGTTGGTAGAGCACGGCACTGAAAATGCCGGTGTCGCCAGTTCGATCCTGGCTCTCGGCACCACCACCTCGGTGGTCGCGATCGAGCGGAAGTGGCTCAGTTGGTAGAGCATCACCTTGCCAAGGTGAGGGTCGCGGGTTCGAGTCCCGTCTTCCGCTCCATTTTTCTGTCCGGGAACGGACCGGACGCCGCGAGACCGGACCGCTGCCCCTTCGTCTAGTGGTAGGACAGCGGACTTTGGATCCGTTAGGCGAGGTTCGAATCCTCGAGGGGCAGCCAACCGAGGCGACGTACCCAAGTGGTTAAGGGGGAGGTCTGCAAAACCTCTATTCACCGGTTCGAATCCGGTCGTCGCCTCCACACACGAACCCATGAGCCAGGCCCCCGCCGGGATGCCGGACGGGGGCCTGCCGCTGTCCGGGCACCGCGCGGCGCGGGGTGCGTGGCGAGGCGGACGGGGACTACCCTGTCGGTGGCGGCCGAAGTGGCGGAACCGGCAGACGCAGCGGACTTAAAACCCGCAGCCCGCAAGGGCATGTGAGTTCGAATCTCACCTTCGGCACCAGCGCCTGGCTTGGGTCCTAGGGCACGGGCGGACTGCCAAGCAGGACGATGACGAGGCCCAGCAGGAACTGCGCCGCGAAGACCAACGCGATCGCGCCGGCCCATTGCAGGGCCCCGCGGCGGCGCGTGATCGTGCCGCACACCAGGCCGCCGACGACGATGCCGGCGATCCCCGAGGCCGCTTGGGGAAGTCCGAGGATCACCAGCGCGACCGCGAAGATGACCGACGCGATGAGGCCGAGCCCGACCCCGGCCGCCCAGCGGGCCATGGATACGGGGGTCGAAGCGGTCGCCGGGGTCGCGTCCGGCGCGGTCTCGCCCCAATCCACCAGCGGCTGAGCCGAGCGAACCGGCTGGGGCGGTCGTGCCGGCTGAGTTGCCGCAGCCGGCGGAGACGGTGCCTCGGGCGGCACGCCGGGGTTCGTCATTCCATCGACCTCCGTGCGGAGGAGGCCGAGCCTAGCAGCGAGCGAGGAGGGTCGTGTCTTCGGGCCGCCCGTCGGCGGCCAGTGGACGCTAGCGGCGCTCGCTCTCGTTCACGCGCGGCGTGTTCGGGGTCTGGTTGCCGGGCAGCTTGCCGGTGTCGACGCCCTTCCAGCCCTCGCGCCGGAGCTTCGACTCGTCGACGTCGGGCGTGTTCGGCGTCTGGTTGCCGCGGACCTTGCCGGTGTCGGCCTTCTTCGTGGTCATGCTGACCTCCCTGGCGTGGCGTGGCGTGGGGTGGGGAAGTCAGCGTCCGCCGACCCGGGCTACGGCAGTGGCTCCGTTCGGCCCGGTCCGCCTCTCGGCTGCATGCCAGCCCGTGCAGCGGCGCGAGGCGAGCCCTCAGACGTGGGCCGAGGCAACCCCGGTCAAGGCGATGATCAGGACGATCGCGATCCGGACGGCAACCGCAAGGAGCGCGGCGCGGTCCACGACGAAGCCACGGGGCTTCATGGCGTCCCTCCGACGGTTTCGGCAACCCGGCTGACTCGGTCGCCCGAGTCCCGTGGCTTTGCGTCCCCGGGTCGCCCCGGGTTTGCCTTTGTCGACCGGCTACCCGGCCCGCGACGCTCGTCGCACCGCCGACTCTACGCCGCTCCGGCGGAGCCGCACCACGGCAATGGTCCCAACGGGCGTGACGAGAAAGGATCGCGGCCGGGCAGCGTGGGCCTCACGAGCGCCGGAGGAGCGCGCCGAGACCTTTCGGCCGTCGCTCGGGCTCCGCCTTCGTCGGGGCGCCCTGCTCGGCGAAGGCGAGATCGGCGAGCTTGAGCAGCTGGCCGGCCGCCCCGGACTTCGGCGCCCCCGTCACGACCGGGACGCCTTCATTCACCGCCTTCAGGTAGCTGACCGGGTCGTACGGCAGCTCGAGGGCGACCTTCGTCCCGAGCGCGTTCTCGATGTCCCGCAGCCGCAGCAGGTCCCGGCCGAAGGTGTTGTTCACGACGAACAACGACTTCTCCGCGATGGAGCCGGTCTCGTTCAGGTGCTCGACGAGCGCGCGCATCGAGCGCAGGGCGGCGATGTCCGGGTTGACCGGCAGGATCACGGTGTCCGCGGCCGCAAAGATCGCGAGCGTCCGTTCGTCGAGGGCCGAGCCGGCGTCGACCACGACCTCGTCGTACCACTCAAGGGCGGTCTTGAGGAGTTGCTCGACGTGCGCGGCCTCGATGGCCTCGCCGGTGTCCGGCGTGGGCGGCGACGCCAGGACGTGCAGGCCCGTGTCGTGCCGCATGGCGTAGGTCCGCAGGAGCGCCGGCTCGCCGAGCGCGGACTCGTCGCGAACCAGCTCCGCGAGCGTGTGCTTGACCTCGAGGTTGAGGTGTGCGGCCGCCTGGCCGAACTGGAGGTCGAAGTCGATGAGGATGACCTTGTCGGGCTGCTCGAGGGCCTGGGCCATCGCGACGTTCACGGCGATCGTCGTCGTCCCGACGCCGCCCTTCGGGCTGAACGTGGCGACGGTTCGGCGGCGCTTCGGGAGGACGCCATCGGGCCCGGTGAGCGGGACGAGGTCGCGCGATCGCTGGTAGCGCAGCAGGAGGGCCTCGACTCGTGCCTCGAGCTCGCGCGCGTCGAACGGGCGGGCCATGACGTCGTCGGCCCCGACCTCGAGGAACTGGATCCGCTCCTCGACCTGGTCGGTCGCGCTGATGCACAGCACCGCGATCCCGGACATCACCGGGATGGTCCGGAGCTCGCGGCACACGTCCAGGGCCGTGCGCGAGCCGCCGACGACGTCGAGGATCACGAGCTGGTGCTCGGCCACATGGCCGAAGGCCTCGTCCGGGTCGATGAAGCTCGTGACGGCATAGCCAAGGTTCACGAGGGTGTTCGAGATGACGTCGCCTGAGGCGAGGTCGTTCTCGATCAGCAGGATGCTGCTTGCGGGCACGAGGCCTCCGGGTCGCTCGGACGGGCGCCGGGCGGGCGCGGACAGGCGAGAGGATACACAAGGCCCGATCCCGCTCGGCGGCCTACCGGAAGTCCCAGACGGGCGGCGTCGGAGGTCCCGCGTGCTAGACTCAGGGTCCCTTTCGGCTCCGCCCCGGCCATTGGCCGCCCAGCGGGGCATTCCCACAGGAAGGAGCGTCCTCGCGCATGCGCCGATACGAACTCATGCTCGTGCTCCGTCCGGACGTGCCGGACGACCGGAGCCAGGCGGTCATCGACCGCACCACCCGCCAGGTCGTGGCCGGCGGCGGCCAGATCGTCAAGGTCGCCCCCTGGGGCCGCCGGCGGCTTGCCTATCCCATCGACCGCCACCGGGAAGGCTCGTACCACATCGTCGTCTTCGAGGCGCCGTCCGAGCTGGTCGGGGAGCTCGAGCGGGGCCTGCTCATCACCGAGGAGCTCCTCCGTCACCTCGTCACGCGGGTCGAGCGGCCGGTCCGCGCGGCACGGCGCGACGGGGCGGCCGGCGAGGCGTCCGAGGAGGAGAGCCTGCCCTCCGCCGAGGAGGAGGTCGACGAGGACGACGGCCGCGAGCGGATCGACGAGTCGGAGAGCGAGGCGGCCCCGGCCGCCATCGAGTAGGGAGAGGGCCTGCCATGGCGCTGTGCAAGGTCATGATCATCGGCAACCTGGGGTCCGATCCCGAGATGCGGTACACGCCCAACGGCCGGGCCGTGACGCAGTTCAACGTCGCCGTCAACCAGAGCACGAAGAACCAGCAGACCGGCGAGTGGGTCGAGGAGACCGACTGGTTCCGGGTCACCGTCTGGGGCGACCGCGCCGAGCGGATGGCCGAGAGCCTCCGAAAGGGCAACAAGGTCTTCGTCGAGGGCCGCTTCCGGACCCGCCAGTTCGAGGGCCGCGACGGCCAGACCCGGACCGCCCTCGAGATCACCGCCGACAGCATCGTCAACCTCGAGCGACGCCCGCGCGAGGGCGATGCCTCGTTCACCGCCCCGTCGGGCAACGGCGACCTCGCCGCGACCCGGTCGGCGCCGGCACGGAGCGGCGGCGACGACACCGAGCTCGACGACCTGCCGTTCTGACCACCTGATCCCGACCACCGCGACGACCGCGACCACCTGACCGACCGAGGAGACCGCACCGACCATGCCCCCTGCCAGATCCAGGAAGCGCGACGACTACTACCGCGACCGACGTCGCCGGAAGGTCTGCGCGTTCTGCGCCGACAAGACCGTCCAGATCGACTACAAGGAAGTCAACCGACTCCGCCGGTACCTCTCCGAACGCGCGAAGATCGAGCCGCGGCGGAAGACCGGGACCTGCGCCGGCCACCAGCGCGAGCTGGCGATCGCCCTGAAGCGGGCCCGCCACGTCGCGCTCCTGCCGTACGCGCCGCAGCACCTGCGCCCGTAGCGCCCCTCCCGGCCGTCACGTGAGCTGATCCGTGGCCGTCGGGTTGCTCATGGTCGCCGGCGGCGCGGCTGCCGGCCTGTTCGGATCGCTGCTCGGGCTCGGCGGCGGAATCCTCATCGTTCCGCTGCTGACGCTCGGCTTCGGGCTGGATCTCCGCGAGGCCGTCGGCGTGTCGCTCGTCGCCGTCATCGTGACGAGCGGTGCCTCGGCCGGTGTCTATCTCCAGCGCCACGTCGCGAACCTCCGGCTCGGGATGACGCTCGAGCTCTTCACCGCGGTCGGTGCGCTCATCGGCGGGCTCATCGCGTTCCTGCTCTCGGAGCAGGTCCTGGCGGGCCTCTTCGCGGCGATGCTCATCTACGTCGCGGTCGCGATGCTCCGCCCGCGCGCCGACGCGGCAGCCGCCGCGGGGGACCCGCCGGCGCCCGAAGCCGAGCCGGCAGCGCCCTCGCTCGGCGTCGACCTCGGCGGCCCGGGCTACACGATCCGGCGATTCCGGCTGGGCGCGGTGGGGAGCGTTCTCGCCGGCGTCACGTCGGCCCTTCTCGGCGTCGGCGGTGGGCTCGTGAAGGTGCCGGTCATGCACCTCGTGATGGGCGTCCCACTGCGGACGGCGACGGCGACGAGCAACCTCATGATCGGCGTGACGGCATCGGCGAGCGCGATCATCTACGTCCTGCGGGGCGAGGTCGACCCGCTCGTGGCCGGCCCGACCGCGATCGGCGTCTTCCTCGGCGCGACGCTTGGGTCGCGTACGGCGCACCGCGTCGACCTGCGGATCCTGCGTTGGCTGTTCGTCGTCGTCCTGCTCTACACCGCCGTCCAGATGGTCCGGCGGGCCCTGGCGCTGGCATGACGAACACGCCGGCTCGCGCGTCCGCCGGAGCCGCCTCACCCGCCGCCGAGCGCCTCGACGTCGTCATCGCCCGGCTCCTGACCGTCGGCACCTACGCTTCGGTGGCTTCGCTGGCGGTCGGCGTCGGGCTGCTGCTCGCCGCGGGTCGGTCGCCCCTCGAGGGCGGTCCGGCGCTCGACGCCGGCCGGCTGGTCGGCGACGTCGTGGCCCTCCGGCCGGAGGGATTCCTGTGGCTGGGGCTCATCGTCGCGATCGCGACGCCGAGCGCGCGGGTGGCCGCGTCGCTCGTCGGGTACCTTCGGACCGGCGAGCGAACGATGGCGCTCGTCTCGATCCTCATCCTCGCGGTGATCGCCGTCAGCGTCATCGCCTCGGCCGCGGAGGGCTGAGTGGACATCCTGATCCTCGTCATCTCGTTCGTCGTCATCCTCGTCGGCGCCGAGCTGTTCACGAACGGCATCGAGTGGTTCGGCAAGAAGCTCGAGCTCGCCGAAGGCGCCGTCGGCAGCGTCCTGGCCGCGGTGGGTACGGCGCTGCCCGAGACGATGATCCCGATCATCGCGATCCTCTTCGCCGTCGGCGGTTCGGAGGCGTCGTCCCACGCGGTGGGCATCGGCGCGATCCTCGGTGCGCCGTTCATGCTCGCGACGCTCGCGATGTTCGTCACCGGCGTCGCGGTCCTGATCGTGGCCCGGCAGCGCCCGTCGGGCGACCGCATGCCGGTCGACACGAAGGTCCTCGCCCACGACATGCGGTACTTCGCGATCGCCTACGCCCTCGCCGTCGGCGCGGCCTTCCTGCCGCTCGATCCGGTCTGGCCGAAGTGGGTCGTCGCGGTGGTCCTCATCGCGATCTACGCGTGGTACGTCAAGGCCCACTTCGAGGCCGACGTCGACGTCGATGCCGTGGACCTCGCTCCGCTGCGCTTCCGCCGGCTGGATCGCTCCGGCCATGCGGCCGATCCGGCCGTGCCACGGCTGCGCGTCGTGAACGTCCAGGTTCTCGCCGCGCTCGGGTTCATCATCGCCGGCGCCTGGTTCTTCGTCGGCGCGGTCGAGCACCTCGCGACGACGCTCGGCGTGGACGAGGCCCTGCTCGCGCTCGTCATCGCGCCCATCGCCACGGAGCTGCCGGAGAAGTTCAACTCGGTCATCTGGGTCCGCCAGGGGAAGGACACGCTGGCGATGGGCAACATCACCGGCGCGATGGTGTTCCAGTCGACGATCCCGACGGTCGTCGCCCTGGTCTTCGCGTCCTCGGCCTGGCACATCGGACCGGGGACGTACACGGCGTTCGCCTCGGCCGGCATCGCCTTCGTCTCGTCGGCGGCGATCTTCCTGCCGATGGCCCGACGAGGGGTGCTGCGCGGGCGGACGCTGCTCGTCGGCGGCGTCTTCTACGTGGCGTACCTGGCGATCGTCGTGGCCGTCATCACCGGGGCATTCGGGGCGGGCTGACGGCCATCGCCGGCGGCTGCCGGGTCGGTCCGGGGCACTCGGGTGGGGAGGGCCGGGAGGGGGCCGCTGGTATACTCGGCCATCGCTCGAGCCCTAGCCAGGGAGCGCTCCGAATGCTCACGAAGAAGCCCTCCGAGACCGCGCCGAAGACCGCGGCCGCCAGCCACGGCGCCACGCCCGCGCGGTCGCTCGACGACCTGACGTGCTACTTCGAGGGCCGGTTCGTCCGCCTCGGCGACGCGAACGTCAACATCATGACCCACGCGTTCATGTACGGAACGGCGACGTTCGAGGGCATCCGGGCGTACTGGAGCGAGGAGCGCCGGACCCTCTTCGGGCTCTTCGTCCGGGAGCACGTCGAGCGGATCCGCAACTCGTGCCGGATCCTGCTGATCGACCCGGTGCCCTCGGTCGACGAGCTGACCGGCCTCATCGTGGACACCGTCCGCCGGAACCGCTTCCGGGAGGACGTGTACATCCGTCCGTCGTTCTACAAGTCGACGCGGGCGATCGGCGTGCGGCTGCACAACCTCGAGCACCAGCTGTACATCATCTCGATCCCGTTCGGCAACTACATCGACACCGAGGCTGGTGTCCGCGTCCAGACGTCCTCGTGGCGGCGGAACGCGGACGAGGCACTGCCGGCTCGCGGCAAGATCGTCGGCGGGTACGTCAACATGGCCTTCCAGAAGTCCGAGGCCGAGCTCAACGGCTACGACGAAGCGGTGGTCCTGACCCCGGACGGCCACGTCAACGAGGCGTCGGCCGCGAATCTCTTCGTCGTTCGCGATGGCGTCTGCCTGACGCCGCCGGTCTCGGACGACATTCTCGAAGGGGTCACCCGCAAGGCGATGCTCCAGCTGCTCGCCGACGAGGGCGTCCCGACCGAGATCCGCTCGATCGACCGCAGCGAGCTCTACATCGCCGACGAGATGTTCCTGTGCGGCACGGGCGTCCAGGTGTCGCCGGTGGTCGAGATCGACCACCGCAAGATCGGGTCCGGCTCCGTCGGGCCGATCACGCGGGCGGTCAAGGACCGCTACTTCGACGCCGTGCGCGGCCGGCTGCCCCAGTACGAGCACTGGCTGACGCCGATCCCCGAGGGTGGCTGACCGAGCCGAGGGGCTCGAGGCCGCGAACGCGGCACTGACCGTCGAGGAGCCGCCATCGCGATCCCGCGAGGACGCGGGCGGCGGGATCCTGCCCTCGGCGGAGGTCCGGCGGGCTCTCGAGCGTCCCGAGCCGCGGGACCCGGCCGATTCGTCGACTGCCCGCCCCGCGGACGACGGCGCGGTCGTGGAGGGCGCGACACCACGCCGGCTGCCGGCGCTCCAGCGGGTGCTCGAGGTCGTCCCGGGCCTCGTGACCTGGGCGCTCATCCTCTCGCCGCTCGTCCTCTCGCTGCGCGTCCCCGAGGTCGTCGCCTGGGCGGTCCTGACGTTCGACTTCTACTGGTTCTACAAGGCGCTGATGCTCACCGGCAGCGTCACGGTGTCGTTCCTCCGCATCCGCAAGGTCATGGCCGTCGACTGGCGGACCCGTGCGTTCTCGCTGGCCGACCTGCCCGGCCGGCTGGAGCAGCTGGACCGCCTGATCCCGGCCGTCAGGGCCCGAATCGAGCAGCTCGAGGCGGCCGGCGAATCGCTCGCGGCCCGTGGCGGCCGGCTGGAGCTGGCCCGATTGCGCGACGAGCGCAAGGACGTCCAGCGGCTGCTCGCCCGGCGCGGCGACACGGTCGGTGACCCGGGCCGCCTGTGGCACGTCGCCCTCGTGCCGACCTACACCGAGCCGTTCGAGAAGCTCCGCGAGACGATCCGCGCGCTGGCGGACGCCGACTACCCGCGCGAAAGGAAGATGGTCGCGATCATCACCCGCGAGACGGACCTGACCGGCCGGCGGAACGTGGCCCGGCTGCGCGAGCTCTTCGGCGACAAGTTCCTCCACTTCTTCCACATCCTCGACCCGCTCGAGCCCGGGATCGTCGTCGGCAAGTCGTCGGCGATGGCGTACGGCGGTCGGTGGCTGTACCGGGAGCTCGTCGGGCTCGGCTTCGACCCGAGCGATGTCGTCGTCACGGACCTCGACTCCGACTACCGGGTCCACCCGCAGTACTTCGGCTACCTGACGTGGACGTTCCTGACGGACCCGGACCGCTTCCGGCGCCTCTACCAGCCCGTCCCGATGTTCCACAACAACCTGTGGGACACGCCGATCCCGGTGCGACTCGTGGCGATCGGGGCGACGCACGTCCAGATGTGGCGCTCGCTGACACCCGAGAAGCTCGTGTCGTTCTCGTCGTACTCGGTCTCGCTGCAGACCGTCCACGAGGTCGACTACTGGGCGACCGACGCGATCCCCGAGGACAGCCGCTTCTACTGGAAGTCGTTCTTCCGCTATTCGGGCGAGTTCCAGGCGGTGCCGCTGTTCATCCCGATGTACGGCGACGCGGTCCGCGCCCGCTCCTACCCACGCACCCTCGTGCAGCAGTACACGCAGATCCGGCGCTGGGCATGGGGCGTGACGGACATCCCGTACTACATCCGGAATGCGTTCAGTCATTCGGAGATCCCGCGCTGGACTCGGGTCAGGCGCCTCGTCGACCTGTGGCTCGACCACATCAACTGGGCGATCGCGCCGTTCGTCATCCTCTTCGGGTCGAACGTCCCGCTGCTCCTCAATCCGCAGTTCGCGCAGACGACCCTCGGGCAGAACCTGCCCCTCTACGCGGCGTGGCTGCTGACCGGCGCGTTGTGCTGCCTGCTCGTGCTCATCTACGTCGAGGAGCAGATCGCGCCACCCCGGCCCGCGACGTGGGGCTGGCTCCAGCGCGTCGCGTCGTGGCTCCAGTGGATCCTGCTGCCGGTCGTCGGGCTCATCTTCTCGAACCTCCCGGCGCTCGATGCGCAGACGCGGCTCATGACGGGGCGGTACCTCGAGTACCGGGTGACCGAGAAGTCCTGAGCCGGGACCGGCCGCGGGTGCGCGCCCGCGCGCTCCAATGCCGGCCCCACTCCAGTGCCGCGGCCGTCCAGGGCCCGCGGCCCTTCAGGACGCCCGGGCCTCCAGTGCCAGCGAACCGTCACATGCTCACCAGGCGAGCGTTAACCAGCAACTCCGGGCTGCAGCGGGCGAGTCCACGCACAAGGCTCCTGTCAGATGCTCCCCTCACGAGCAGGTGACGGAACTTCTCGAGATACCGCTCGCCAGGCGGTCAATTGAGAGGAACCCGGGGCGAGGACGCCCAAGGACGCCCAAGGACGCCAGAGGATGCCCAACGACGCCCAAAGACGACGCCCAGGGAGGCTTACGGGGCCGGCGGTGGTGTCAGGTCCGGCGTCGTGCGGCCGATCGTCACGACGATGTCGGCCCGGGCCGTCGGATCGGTGGCGGTGACGACGGTGACGCCGAGCAGCTCCTCGAGCGTCTTCACGGTGACCGGCATCTTCGTCTCGGCGCCGTTGTAGGCCGTGATCCGGGTGCCGCTGAGCGACGGCGGATCGGCCGGCTGGTTCGGTGCCGAGACCGTCATCCCGACGTAGTCGAGGTAGGCCGCGAGCCGCGACGCCTGGCCCGTCTCGCCCGAGGCGTTCAGGACCCAGACCGTGCCCTCCTCGGCGGCGAGCGCCTGCCGTCGGGCCTCGAACTCGGGATCGACCGTGAAGGCCTCGGCGACGGCGGCGCGGATCCGGCTGATGTTCGGGACGATGATGAACCCGGCGCCGGCGCGCGTGCCCTCGGTCCCGTAGCGCGGCGGGGCGAAGACGTACGAGCGCAGCGACTTCGTGTCGACGGACTCGGCGAGGCTGAGGAGCTGCGGGACGAGCTCCTGCGGGATGTCGGTCCGGACCGCCTCGGACAGCGCCGCGGCGAGGACGTTGATCCGCGGCAGGATGGTCGCGATGTCGACCGATTGCCGCAGCGACAGCAGGACGCGCTGCTGCCGCTGGCCGCGCTCGTAGTCGTTCGACGAGTACCGCGAGCGGGCGTAGACGAGCGCCTGGGCACCGTTCATGTGCTGGACGCCAACGGGGATGTAGATGCGCCGGAGCGTCCCGTTGGCACCGGGGAACCGGTTGTCGGCCACCGGCACCTGGACATTGACCGTGATGCCGCCGAACGCGTCGACGATCTTCGTGAAGCCGTCGAAGTTGACCTCGACGAAGTACTTGATGTCGATGTGGTACAGCTCGCCGAGCAGCGCCTTGATCCCGTTGTAGCCACGTGTCTGGGCCGTGCCCGGGAACAGGTCGGTCCGGTGCCGGGTGTTGATGAAGAAGCTGTTGATCTTGCCCCGGTAGACCGACCCGAAGAGGCGGCGGGCGTTCGGGGCGCTGGCCGGGATCGGCACGTCGACGGTGTCGCGCGGCAGGCTGAACATCGCGACCTGCTTCGTCACCGGATCGACTGACAGCACGATCAGCGTGTCGGTGTTGTGGCCGCCGCGCTGCTCGTCGGCGCCGATGAGGAGGATGTTCAGGCGCTCCGTGCCGTTCCACGGCGGGATGCTGGCATTCGGGAGCGCCGAGCCCTCGGGCGGCAGGCTGACGGTCGGCTCGGGCTCGTCGGACTCGATCGGCTCCTCGCTGCCGCTCGGATCGGGCGACGGCGACGCGCCCTGGCACTCGGCGTTGGGGTCGAGGAAGATGCAGCCAAGGGTGTTCATCGCGAGGACGTCGTAGCGGGCGACCGCGACGTGGCCGCCGGCCATGACGAGGATGACCGCGAGGAGCCCGGCGAACGAGAGCGGGTTGAAGGCGAGCCGCGGCCGGCCGCGGCGGTCGTCGAACCGGCCGCCGGTCGCGTACCACGCGTTGAGGTACGCGGTGACCCGCCACGCGTCGATGATCGCGACGAGCCGGTAGACGAGCGCGATGAGGTTCGCGACGAAGACGCCCTGCAGCACCCCCGGAAGGAGGAGGTTGACGGCGAGGGTCCGGAGCTCGACCCGCGCGACGACGCCGGCGGCCAGCGCGAGCAGGAGGATCGGCAGGGCGGCGAACGCGAGCGCCCGCTGGTTGGCGCCCGCGTAGGCGTGGCCGAGACCCGGAAACAGGAGGGAGAGGAAGGCGGCGACGAACGGCGACCGCCGGCGCGGCGCGCCGTTCGAGCGGGACTGCATCGACGCCGATGATAGAGCGGCCCGACGCTAGACTTTCGGCCGATGCCCTCCCGTCCGGCCACCGCCGCCTTCCAGCCCGTCGACGCGCACCCCGACCTCGTCGCCCAGGAGCACGAGATCCTCGCCTGGTGGCGGGAGCGGGGCACGTTCGCTCGCCTGCGTGCCCAGAACGCCGGCGGCCCGCGCTGGAGCTTCCTCGACGGTCCGATCACGGCGAACAACCCGATGGGCGTCCATCACGCCTGGGGCCGGACCTACAAGGACCTCTACCAGCGATTCCAGGCGATGCTCGGCAAGGACCAGCGGTACCAGAACGGCTTCGACTGCCAGGGGCTGTGGGTCGAGGTGAACGTCGAGCGGGAGCTCGGCTTCACCAGCAAGCGCGACATCGAAGCCTTCGGCATCGCGCCGTTCGTCAGCCTCTGCAAGCAACGGGTCCTCACGTACGCCGCCCGCCAGACGGAGCAGTCGATCCGGCTCGGCATGTGGATGGACTGGGACGACCCGGACAGGCTGCGCGAGCTGCGCGACGCGCTGGCCGCGGACCCGTCAGCGGTGCTGACGATCCACGGACCCAACGGCCCGCTCACCGACACGGCCGAGATGCTCGTCGGCCGGCTGGGCCACCCCGAGCTCGGCGGCAGCTACTACACGTTCAGCAACGAGAACAACGACCTCATCTGGGGCTTCCTCGCCGCGTGCCACAAGCGCCGCTGGATCTACCGCGGCCACGACTCGATGCCGTGGTGCCCGCGCTGCGGGACCGGCATCTCGCAGATGGAGATGAACGAGGGCTACGCCGATCGCGAGGACCCCGGCCTGACCGTGCGGTTCCCGCTCGTCGATCGACCCGGCGAGGCGCTGCTCGTCTGGACGACGACGCCCTGGACGCTCGCCGCGAACGTCGCCGCGGCCGTGGGGCAGGACCTGCCGTACGTCCGCATCCGGCAGGGCGAGGACACGTTCTGGGTCGGCAAGGGGACGCTCAAGCAGGCGGTGTTCGGCCCGTTCGAGGTCCTCGAGGAGAAGCGCGGCGGGGACCTCGTCGGCTGGCGCTACACGGGCCCGTTCGACGACCTGCCGGCCGTCCGCGACGCCTTCGCGAAAGGCACCCGCGACCAACCGGCCACGCCGTACGAGCACCGCGTCGTGCCCTGGGCCGAGGTCGGCGAGGAGGAGGGGACCGGCATCGTCCACATCGCGCCCGGCGCCGGAGCCGAGGACTACCAGCTCGGCAAGGAGCTGGGCCTACCGGTGATCGGTCCGATCGACGAGGACGGTCGCTACTACGACGGATTCGGCTGGCTGAGCGGCAAGGAGGCGCCGAACGTCGCCGAGGCGATCATCGACAACCTCGAGCAGCGCGGGTTCTTCTATCACCTCGAGCCGTACTCGCATCGCTACCCACACTGCTGGCGGTGCAACACACCGCTCCTCTTCCGGCTCGTCGACGAGTGGTACATCAGCATGGGCCCGGTCTACGACAAGCCTCGCGACCAACTGACGAAGGCCGAGGTCGAGGCGAGCCTGCGCTACCAGATCATGGAGGTCGTCGACCGCATCCGCTGGATCCCGTCGTTCGGCTACGAGCGGGAGCTCGACTGGCTCCTGAACATGCACGACTGGATGATCAGCAAGAAGCGGTACTGGGGACTGGCGCTCCCGATCTACGACTGTCGGAACTGCGGCACGTTCGACGTCATCGGCGGGCGCGAGGAGCTCCGGCGGCGGGCGGTCGACGGCTGGGAGCAGTTCGAGGGCCATACGCCGCACCGGCCGTACGTCGACGCCGTTCGCATCGCCTGTCCGACGTGCGGCGAGCCGGTGTCGCGGATTCCGGACGTCGGCAATCCGTGGCTCGACGCCGGGATCGTGCCGTACTCGACGCTCCACTACCGCGAGGACCCCGAGTACTGGAAGCAGTGGTTCCCGGCCGACTTCATCACCGAGAGCTTCCCCGGCCAGTTCCGCAACTGGTTCTACTCGATGCTCGCGATGTCGACGGTCCTCCGGCGGGAGGAGCCGTTCCGGACGATCCTCGGCTACGGGCTCGTCCTCGGCGAGGACGGCCGCCAGATGCACAAGAGCTGGGGCAACTCGATCGACTTCGATGAGGCCGCCGAGCGGATCGGCGTGGACGTCATGCGCTGGATGTTTGCCTCGGCCCGACCGGAGGAGAACGTCCTCTTCGGGTGGCACGCGGCCGACGAGACGAGGCGGCGGCTGCTCATCCTCTGGAACGTCTATGCGTTCCTCGCGACGTATGCCCGCGTCGCCGGCTGGTCGCCCCGCCCAGGCGCGGTCGCCGGGACCGCGACCGAGCGTGCCGACCGGACGCCGCTCGACCGCTGGATCCTCTCCCGTGCCGCCGGCCTCGCCGGGGCGGCCGGCAAGGCGCTCGAGGACTTCGACGCGCTGACGGCCTCGCGCGAGGTCGAGCGCTTCGTCGACGACCTGTCGACGTGGTATCTCCGCCGCTCGCGGCGACGCCTGTCGCGCAACGACGACCCGGCGGATCGGGACGTCGCGTTCTCGACGCTCCATGCCGCGCTCGTGTCGGTTGCACGCGTGCTGGCCCCGACGCTGCCGTTCCTGGCGGAGTCGATCTACCGGAACCTCGTCGCGACGGTCGACGCCGACGCTCCGGAGTCGGTTCACCTGACCCGCTGGCCGGCCGAGGAGCTGGCGCCGCTCCGCGACGAGCGACTCGAAGGCGCGATGACGACGGCGCGCCGGGCCGTCGAGCTGGCACGAACGCTGCGGTCGGGTGCCGGCCTGAAGGTGCGCCAGCCACTTGCCCGGATGTGGCTCGCGCTACCGGGCGGCGACCTCCCCGAGCGTGACGCGCTGCTGGCCCTGGTCGCGGATGAGGTCAATGTCCGCTCGGTCGAGCTCATCGGCGACGAGTCGGAGCTCGTCGAGCGGCGCGTTCGGCCGCTGCTGCCGAAGATCGGCAAGCGCCTCGGCCCGGCGATCCCGGCGGTGATGACAGCCGCGAAGGAGGGTCGGTTCGAAATCCGGCCGGACGGCTCGGTCGAGATCGCCGGCCAGACGCTCGCTCCGGACGAGGTCGAGATCCTCGCCTCGCCCCGGCCCGGCACGGTCGTCGCCCACGACGTCGGCCTCGTCGTCGTGCTCGACACGGAGCTCACGCCGGACCTCATCGCCGAGGGCGACGCCCGCGAGCTCCAGCGGGCGATCCAGGATCTTCGCAAGGAGGCGGGCCTCGCCCTCGACGACCGGATCGAGCTGTGGATCGACGCCCTGCCGCCGGCGGTTGCGGCCCATCGGGAGGCGATCGCGGCCGAGGTCCTCGCCGACACCGTTCACGACGGAGCGCCGCCGGAGGGCGACGACGTCCGCTCGGCCGATGTCGCGCTCTCCGCGGGCACGGTTCGGATCGCCTTGCGCCGCCGCGGGGGCGGCGGCTAGGCTTCGAATGGCGGCGCGGTCCGACCGGGACGGAGGCGACGAGCTGGACGAGGCGGCAACGACGGCAGGGACGCGCCGGGCGGCGCCGGGCACGATGTCCTTGGAGGCGACCGAGGGCGCCAGCCGCGTGGCGGCGACCCGGCCGCGGCCACGCTGGCGGCTGTTCGTCGGCCTCGCCGCGTTGGTCGTCGTCGCCGATCAGCTGGCGAAGGCGTGGATCGTCCAGAACGTCGATCCGGGGCGTCCGATTCGCGTCGTCGACGACTTCGTGCGACTCGTCATCACGCACAACACCGGCGGCCTCTTCGGGATGTTCCGCGACTTCGCGCCGCTATTCGCGGTCGCGTCGATGGCCGTCATCGGGCTGATCGTCTGGTACCACTCGCGAGCGGGTGGCAGCCTCATCGTCTCGACGGCCCTCGGGCTGCTGCTCGGCGGGGCTCTCGGCAACCTCGCCGACCGGCTACGCCAGGGCTACGTCCTCGACTTCGTCGACGCCGGGATCGGGGACCTGCGCTGGTACACGTTCAACGTCGCCGACTCGGCGATCAGCTGCGCGCTGGTGCTGCTCGTGCTCGTCGCGCTTCGCCCGGGCCTGGCCGGCGAACCGACGCAGGAGGGTCGCTCGTCGCGTGACTGAGCCGACGACCGCCGCGCCCGACGTTCGGACCCTCACCGTGCCGGACGGGGCGGGCACGCTGCGGGTGGATCGGTTCGTCGCCGACGTGACCGGGCTGTCGCGCAGCTACGTCCAGCGCCTCATCTCCGACGGACGCCTGACCTCCGGTACGGAAGCGCTGAAGTCGAACGCGGTCGTCGGCCCCGGCACCCGGCTTCGCCTGGAGATCCCGCCCGCTGCGCCTGCGGCGATCGAGCCAGACGCCGGTATACCGCTCGCGGTCGTGTACGAGGACGCCGACCTGCTCGTCGTCGACAAGCCCGCTGGACTCGTGGTCCATCCCGCGCCGGGGCACGCGGCCGGGACACTCGTGAACGCGCTCCTCGCGCACCGCGACGACTTCGGCGGGATCGCCGGCGTGCAGCGTCCGGGCATCGTCCACCGCCTCGACCGCGACACGAGCGGCCTGTTGATGGTCGCCAAGAACGACACGGCGCAGGCGGCGCTCATGGCCCAGCTCAAGGCGCGACGAATCAAGAAGACGTACCTCGCCCTCGTCCACGGGAACGTCGCGGCGGCGGTGGGACGGATCGAGGCGCCGATCGGGCGCGACCCGCGCCATCGGACGCGGATGGCGGTCGTCCCCGACGGGCGACCGTCGATCACCGGCTATCGCGTCCGCGAACGGCTGCCCGGCTGGACGCTCCTCGAGGTCGACCTCGTCACGGGGCGAACGCACCAGATCCGGGTTCACCTCGCGGCGATCGGCCATCCGGTCGCGGGCGACCCGGTCTACGGCACCGGCACGTCTCGCCGCGGACCGGACGGGCTCGAGCGGTTGTTCCTCCACGCCTGGCGGCTCGAGCTCGCGTCGCCTTCGAGCGGCGACCTCATCCGGGCCCGGGCCGAGCTGCCGGCCGAGCTCGAGTCGGTGCTCGCGTCGCTGCGGTCGGGCGGGCGATGAGCGGCGAGACCGACCCGGCGCCCGGCGCGCTCCTCGTCATCATCTCGGGGCCGTCCGGGGTGGGGAAGGACACGATCATCGAGGCACTGAAGCGACGGCCCCACGAGCGCGACTACCACTACGTCGTCACGTGCACGACGCGTGCGCGGCGGCCCGGCGAGATCGACGGGGTGAGCTACCAGTTCCTCAGCCGCGATGAGTTCAAGGGGATGAAGGCTGCCGGCGAGTTCCTCGAGGCGAATGAGGTCCACGGCCACTGGTACGGGACGCCGCGCCGGCAGGTCCGCGACGCGCTGGCCTCCGGCCGCGACGTCATCCTGAAGATCGACGTGCAGGGCGCCCAGGTCGTGAAGGAGACGGTTCCCGAGGCCCTCCTGATCTTCCTCGTGCCGCCCTCGCTCGAGGACCTGTTCCACCGACTCCAGTCGCGGGCGACCGAATCGGTCGACGAGCTCGAGCTGCGCCAACGGAACGCTGCGCTCGAGCTCGCGCGCCAGGACGATTACGACCACGTCGTCCGCAATGAGACGGGCCAGGTCGAGCGGACGGCCGAGCGGATCGACGAGATCATCGCCGAGGAGCACCGGCGCCACCCGGATCGGGTCGTGCGGCTGTAGTCCTGCCGCTCCAGTCGTGCGGCCGTAGAGAGGCCGCTGCCAGAATGGCGGTGTGGCCACCTCCGGCGCCCCGACGCTCGAGCTCGCAACCGAGGTCGGGGCGCCGCGCCTCGTCGAGGTCGCGATCGATGCGGCCGGCGGCGCGAGCAACCGGACGTGGACGTACGCCGTCCCGCAGCGCCTCGCCGATCTCGAGCCGGGCGAGGCGGTGCTCGTCGACTTCGGGCAGCGGCAGACGCTCGGGATCGTGCTGGGCGAGGCCGCGGGGACGCCGTCCGCCGACGGCACGGTGCCGGTCGATCCCAAGCCGATCGCGGACCGCGTTCGCGCCGACGGCCCGCTGCTGCCGGCGCTGTCGCTCGCCTTCGCCCGCTGGATCGCGGGCCACTACCTCGCGCCGCCGGCCCTCGTCGTCCGCTCGATGCTGCCGCCGGGCCTCCTCGAGCGGCTCGAGCTCGTGGCGGAGCTTCGGCCCGCCGACGACCGGCCCGAGCCGGACGACCCGATCGATCGCGACCTCGTCGCGCAGCTGACCGAGCGGCCGCGGGCGGCACGCAATATCGTCGCGGCCGAGGGACGGGCGGCCTTGCTGCGACGTCTTCGCGGCCTCGAGGGGCGCGGGTACCTCGCGCTCGACTGGATGCTCAGCGTCGCCGGCGCGGGGCCCCGCTACGAGCGGTGGATCGCGATCACCGCCGCCGGACGGGACGTCGCGGCCGGAGCGGCGACAGACGGCGCGCGGCTCGGGCCGCGCCAGGTCGCGGCGCTCGCCGAGCTCGCCGGCGCGAACGCCGGTGGCCTGCTCTCGGCCGACCTGTCGGGACGCCACGGCTCGGGGGCCGTGGCCGGCCTCGTCCGGCGCGGCCTCGCAAGCGCCGACGTCCGGGAGCGCCCTCGTCGGCCCCTGGCGGCACGACCACCGGGCCTTCGGGGCAGCCGTCCCGCCGGAGCCGCCCTGACGCGGGAACAGCACGAGGCGGTCGAGCGGGCCGTGGCGGCCATCAAGGCTCGCGACGCGACGCCGTTGCTCCTCGACGGCGTGACCGGCGCCGGCAAGACCGCGATCTATGTCGAGGCGATCGCCGCGTCGCTCGCGGCCGGTCGGCCAGCCCTCGTCCTCGTCCCGGAGATCGCGCTCGCTCTGCCGCTCGTCGATCGGCTTCGCGCCGACCTGTCGGCCCGCGTCGCGGTCGTCCACTCGGGGCTCGGCGAGGGCGAGCGCGCCGACGAGTGGCGCCGGATCCGTGCCGGCGACGTGGACATCGTTGTCGGCACGCGACTCGCCATCGGCTCGCCCCTCGCCGACATCGGGTTGATCGTCGTCGACGAGGAGCACGACGCCGGATACAAGAGCGACCGGACGCCGCGGCTCCAGGCCCGTGACGCCGCAGTGCGGCTCGGTGAGCTGGCGGGCGCCGCCGTCGTCCTCGGCAGCGCAACGCCCGCCGTGGAGACCATCGCCCGTGCCCGTGATGGCCAGTGGCGCCGGGTCGAGCTTCCCGCCCGTCCGACCGGCAGGCCGCCGCAGATCGACGTCGTCGACCTTCGGCTGGAGCTCGCCGAGGGCAACCGCGGCCTGCTCTCGCGGGCGCTCGCGACCGCGCTGGAGAAGCTGCAAGCGGAGGACGGCGAGCAGGCGATCCTCGTCATCAACCGCCGCGGCAGCGCCTCGGTCGTGGTCTGCCGCGACTGCGGCCACGTCCAGGCCTGTCCCGACTGCACCCGGCCCCTCGTCTACCACCAGGCCGGTATGACGCTGCGCTGCCACCATTGCGGCCGCGCGGTGCCCCTCGCCGACCGCTGCCCCAGCTGCGCGTCGCCGCGGATCCGCTACCTCGGCGGCGGCACGGAGCGGGTCGAACGAGAGACGCGCGTCCGGTTCCCCGGGCTCCGAGTCGGACGGCTCGACCGCGACGTCGTCGAGCGAAAGGGCGCGGCCGCGAAGGTCGTCGATGCGTTCGCGGAGGGGCGGCTCGACGTCCTCGTCGGTACGGGCCTCGTGACGAAGGGCCTCGACATCCCGGGCGTGACCCTCGTCGGCATCGTGTCGGCGGACGTGGCCCTCAACCTGCCCGACGAACGAGCCGCCGAGCGGACCTACCAGCTCCTCGCCCAGGCAGTCGGACGAGCGGGCCGAGGCGACCGACCGGGGCGGGCGATCATCCAGACCTACCAGCCCGATCACCCGGCGATCCAGGCGGTGGCCAACGCCCGGCCCGAGTCGTTCTACGACGCCGAGCTCGAGCTCCGCCGCCGGTTCGGCTCGCCGCCGTTCGGCCGGCTCGTCAAGCTGACGGTCGCGATGTCCGACGCGGACGACGCGCGCGCCGAGGCAAACGTGATGGCCGACCGCCTCCGCGCCCGGGCGGTGGAGCGCGGCGGCACCGTGTCGGTCGTCGGACCCGCGCCCGCATACATCGCCCGACGTGCCGACCGCTGGCGCTGGAACGTCGTCCTGCGAGGCGACGATCCGTCGGCGCTGCTCGACGGCGGCCTCGAGCCACCGTGGTCGGTCGACGTGGACCCCGAATCGTTGCTCTGAGTCAGTCGCACCGCGCGTCGGCCGCCGGCCCGCCCCGGCGCCCGGCTGTGGCTCGCCCGTGGCGCCGGCTTTTCTCGCCCCACGAGAAACGCGGCCTGGCAAGGCACGCCGCGACGGGCTCATGTGCCCGGTGTGTCGCCCCACGGCACACACCCTGGTCCGGGACGCAGACCGGACCTTCGGTTCTCGACGACGAATCGCGAACGGCGCAACAATGGGCGCACACGAGGACACAGGAGGACGCGATGGACGACACGACGCGGTCGACGGGGACGTCGACCGGAAGCACCACCGGCAGCAGCAGCGATCTCACGACGAGCGACACCACCGGCGATCCCGGCAAGGACCGCGCGAAGGAGTGGGTCGCCCAGCTCCAGGCGATGATCGACAACCTGGCGACGCACGCCGCGCCCGTCATGCGCGAGGTCGGCGCCAAGGCCGCGGAGCTCGCGGCGCTCGCCGGCGAGAAGGCCGGACCGATCGCCCACAAGGCGGCCGAGGTCACCGAGGCCGCCGGCCAGAGAGTCGCCGAGCGCGGGCGCGTCGTCGCCGCCGAGCTTCGCCGCGACGCCGCCGAGAAGTCGGCCGGCGCGACGGATGGCGATTCAGCCGCCGGCTCGAGCGCGACCCGAACCGCGGTCGCGACGCCGCCGTCGAGCACGACGCGCAGCGACATCGCCGGGGAGTAACGCCGGTCCGACCGGGCCCGCTGGCTATACTCGGCCGGTGAGCATCCGACCCATCGTCAAGCTCGGCGACCCGCGCCTCCGCCTGCGCGGCGAGCCGGTGTCGAGCTTCAACAAGACGCTCCACGAGCTGCTCGACGACCTCGCGCACACGATGCGCGACGCGCCGGGCGTCGGCCTCGCCGCACCGCAGCTCGGCGAGCCGTTGCAGGCCTGCGTCATCGAGGTCGAAGGCCAGCTCCATGAGCTGGTCAACCCGCGAATCGTCCGCTCGACGGGCGAGGACCGCGACCTCGAGGGCTGCCTCTCGATCCCCGGGTTCGTCGCGTACGTGACGCGCAAGGAGCGCGTCTGGGTCGTCGCCCAGAACCGGCTCGGGCGGAAGATCAAGGTCGCGGGCTCGGGGCTGCTCGGCCGCGCGCTGCAGCACGAGCTCGACCATCTCAACGGTGTCCTCTACATCGACTACCTCGACTCGATGGACGAGCTGATCCCGGTCAACCAGGCCGAGGCCGACTCGCCCGAGGAGGCACGGGAGGCGGCGTCGGCGCTCGCGTGACGCCGGCGCGGGTCGCCTTCGTCGGCAGCGGGCCGTTCGGAGTCGAGACCCTGCGCCGGCTGACGGCCTCGCCGTCGGTCGAACTGGTCGGCATCGTCACGGCCCCGCCGCGGCCGGCCGGTCGGTCGCGAGAGCCGAAGCCGACACCGATCGCGATCGCGGCACGCGCCATGTGGATCCCGATCCTGACGCCGGATCGGCTCCGGGCACCGGAGTCGGTCGCGGAGGTGCTCGCGCTGCGCCCGGACCTGCTCGTGCTGGCCGACTACGGGCAGATCGTGCCCCCGGCCCTCCTCGACCTGCCCCACGGCGCCCTCAACCTCCACCCATCGCTGCTGCCGCGGCATCGCGGGGCGAGCCCGATCCAGGCGGCGATCCTCGCCGGCGACCGCGAGACAGGGGTCACGCTCATGCGGATGGACGCGGGCCTCGACACCGGGCCGATCGTCGCGGTGGAGCGGGTCACCCTCGACGGCACGGAGACGGCACCGGAGCTCGAGCGACGTCTCGCGATCCTTGGCGCGGACCTCCTCGAGCGCTCGCTCGAGCCGTGGATCCGCGGCGACCTGCCCGCGACCCCGCAGCCGTCGGAGGGCGCCACCGTCACGACGCCACTGCGGCGAGACCACGGCCGCCTCGATGCCTCGCGGCCCGCGGCGGAGCTCGAGCGCCAGGTCCGGGCCTACCAGCCGTGGCCGGGCAGCTGGCTCAAGACGAACGTCGGGCGGCTCGTCGTCTGGAGTGCCGAGGCCGCGCCGGCCGACGGCGGCAAGCCCGGCGAGATCGTCGCCGACGCCGACGGCATCGCGCTCCTGACGGCCGAAGGCCGGCTGCGCCTGGTCGAGGTGCAGCCGGCCGGTGGCGGCCGGATGAGCGGCGCGGCCTTCCGCCGCGGCCGGCCCGCGATCGTCAGCGCATGACGTCGGAGATCGTCGTCGGCTGAAGGCCGCGCGCCCGGAGGCGCAGGACCATCGACGGCAGCGCGTCGTAGGTGTTGAACCCGCCGAGGTGCATGAGGACGTCCGACCCGCCAACCGCGTTGACCGCGACCTTGTCGGCGATCTGTGCCGCGGTCGGACCGCCCTGGGACACCGGCCGCCAGTCGATCGTGTCGACGTCCCACATGAGCGTCTTCGTGTAGCCGACCGAGGCGACGGCGTCGAGGACGGCCGTGTTGTACGCGCCGTACGGCGGGCGCCAGTACGGAGCCGGCTCCATCCCGGTCGCCGTCCGGATGACCGTGGCCGCGGACGTCATCTGGTCGGCGATGAACGACGCGCTCGGCGGGGTCTTCGGGCAGGGCGCCGTCGTCGGCGAGCCGGCGCCGCCGTCCCGCAGGTTGCAATGGTGGTAGGTGTGGTTGCCGACTTCGAAGAGCTCGGGATGCTGGCCGATGAGCTTGAGGATCACTTGGCCCTCGACCGTGGCGCCCATCGCGCCGGTCGGGAAGAACGTCGTGCAGACGCGATCGAGGATGAGGCGGTTGACGATGTCCTTGCCCGGCGTCAGCCGGCCGCCCATGTCGAACGTGAGCGCGATCTGCCCGGCGCCGTTGGGCAGCGCTCGGAGGACCTGCCGCGTGCCGGCCGCGACGTGGCCGGGTGACTTGCACGTCAGCGGCTGGGCGCGGAGCACGTTCGGCGACGCGAGCGGAACCCAGTAGCCCGCCCACACGCCGTTGACGACCTCGCCGAACGGCCGGCCGTGGATGACCGCGCGACGCGCGATCGAGGCGCCGGAGTCGGTGCCGAGGGTCCCGCGCTTCGTCGACGCGATCGCCCAGGCGGTGTCGAACTTGTAGCCGAGGTAGGTGCCGGCAGGGAAGGCGATCCGGACCGCCGGGTTGTAGCTCGCGTTGACGACCAGCCCGGGGACGTAGGCGATCATCGACTCCTTGATCCACCAGCCGCTGAACGTGCCGCTGGCGATCCGGAGGTGATGGCCGCGGCCCGTGATGTAGGCGCGAGCGTCCGCGGTGACGTTGGCCGGCGCGGCGAGCGTGACCTTCTTCGACTGGAGGATCGCGCCGATCGGGGAGAACTTGTAGCCGCTTTGGGGGCCGGCCTCGAGGCGAACGGCGAGGGCCGCCGATGCCGGGGCGATCGCGGCCGGGACGAGGCCGCCGATGAGCAGCGCCGAGGTGAGGAGCAACGGGAGCCGGAGCCTGGAGGTTCGCTGGATCATTCGGGTCACCGCCTTTCGGTGCCCATCCAAGCCGCGCCACATCACGATCCGGTTACGGCCACGTCACGGTCGGGTCGCCGATCGGGCAGGCCCGGACCGCGTGCGAGAATGCCGGTTCGATGAACGCCCGCCCGCTCGCCCTCCGCGACCGCCGGCCGGGGCTCTCCGGCGTCGCGCCGGAGGCCCTCGAGGCCTGGTTCCGCGAGCGCGGCGAGCCGGCGTTTCGAGCCCGACAGGTGGCGGACGCACTCTGGCGGGGTCCGGCGACCTCGGCCGCCGAGGTCCGGACGCTGCCGGCGCCGTTGCGCGAGGCGCTCGACGAGGCGTTCCGCTTCGACACCCTTGCCTCGACCGAGGTGACCCACGCCGACGGCGGCCTCACCGAGAAGGCGCTCCATCGGCTGTCCGACGGCGCCCTCGTCGAGTCGGTGCTCATGCACTACCCGGCCGGGGCGGGCCGGCGTGAGCGGCACACGCTCTGCATCTCCAGCCAGGCGGGCTGCGCCGTCGGCTGCCCGTTCTGCGCGACGGGTGAGCTGGGCTTCACGCGCGACCTCGCGACGGCCGAGATCGTCGACCAGGTCCGGCACGCCGCCCGTCGACTGGCGCTCGACGGGCGCCGCCTGACGAACGTCGTCTTCATGGGCATGGGCGAGCCGCTCCTGAACCTCGACGCGGTGCTCGCCGCGGTCGAGGCGCTCGCGGATCCGCGGCGGTTCGGTTTGGGCGCGCGACACGTGACGGTGTCGACGAGCGGCGTCGTGCCCGGGATCCGGCGGCTGACGGCCCTCGGGCCGCAGTTCACGCTCGCGGTCAGCCTCCACGCCGCGCGGGACGCGTTGCGCGACGTGCTCGTGCCGCTCAACCGGCGTTGGCCGGTGCGCGAGGTCGTCGAGGCGGCGCGCGATCACGCCCGCGCGACCGGCCGGCGGATCACCTACGAGGTGACGATGATCGGCGGCATCAACGACACCGAGGCCGACGCCGCGGCGCTCGTCGACCTGCTGCGCGGCGACCACGCCCACGTCAACCTCATCCCGATGAATGCGGTCGCGCACACGCCGTGGCAGGCGAGCGCGATGCCGGTCATCGAGCGCTTCGCGGCCCGACTTCGGGCCGGCGGGATCTCGACGACCATCCGGCGCAACCGCGGCCAGGAGATCGGCGCGGCCTGCGGCCAGCTGGCTGCCGAGCAAGCCGGCGAGCCGGCAGCTCCGGCCGTCGCGCGGCGTCGCGAGCGCATCGTCCGGGAGAGCGCCGCGGCGCTGCGAGGCGAGCGCAGCCACGAGCCCGCACCGGTCGGCGCCGCCGCCGGAGTGGGGGACTGATGGCCGGCGGGCGTGCCCGCGTCGCCGCGAGCATCCTCGACGCCGACTTCGGGAACCTCGGCTACGCCGTCAAGCGCGCCGAGCGCGCCGGCGCGGACCGGATCCACCTCGATGTCATGGACGGCCACTTCGTCCCGAACCTGACGTTCGGCCCGAAGACGATCAAGGCGCTCCGGCCCCGCACGGAGCTGCCGTTCGACGCCCACCTGATGATCTCGAACCCCGGCCGATTCATTGACGAGTACCTCGACGCCGGCTGCGACTCGGTGACGTTCCACGTCGAGATCGACGAGGCGATCGCGCCGACCCTCGAGAAGATCCGCGCGGCGGGCCGCGCCGCTGGGCTGTCCGTCAAGCCGAAGACGCCGCTCTCGGCGCTCGAGCCATACCGGGAGCTGCTCGACATCGTCCTCGTCATGACAGTCGAGCCGGGCTTCGGCGGGCAGCAGTTCATGAAGGACGTGGCGAAGGAGAAGCTGCTCGCCGCCCGCGACCTGCTGACGCACAAGGCCTTCGGCGCCGAGGTTCACGTCGACGGCGGCATCAACCGCGAGACGGCGGAGCTCGTCGGTGGGCTCGGCGTCGACGTCCTCGTCGTCGGCTCGGCGCTGTGGATCAAGGGCCACGACATGGGCCGCGAGATCCGGCTCGTGCGGGCCCTCGCCGACGAGGGCTACCAGTACCAGCTCAACGATGGCAAGCCGCCCATCCCGCGCGATCGCTGGACGACGTTCACCCAGCTGCCGAAGCACCTGGCGCGGAAGTTCATGGACGAGATCGAAGCCGGCGGCATCCCGGTGCTCATGCTCCGCGGCGAGGGCCAGATCAACCCCGACGGTGTCCGCGACTACGACCTGCTCGTGCCGCTGTCGGTCGAAGGGCTGACGACCGAGCGCCACGCCGAGGCGCGCGACCGCTACGTCCGCGAGGCCGATGCCTGGCGGGAGACATACATTCGCGAACAGGGCATGGCCGCCCGATCCGGCTCGTGAGCGAGGACGCGACGGCCGTCCAGCCCGCCGGACCGGTTCAGCCCGCCGAAGGCCCCGACGCCCACCGCGTGCTCGGGCGTCGCAACGACCGCCTGCTCGTCTGGCTCGTCGCCGGGTACATCGCGCTGCTAACGGCGCTGATGATCGCCCGCGGCATCTCGTTGACGCCGGACGTGCTGCTCATCGGCCTCGGGCTGGCGGCGGTCCTTCTCGGTCGCGGCAGGCTCTTCCTTCGCGACTGGATCCCGTTCATCGGCCTGTTCTTCGCGTACGAGCTCATGCGCGGCTACGCGGACGACCTCGGCGTCGGCGTCCACGTCGCGGACGTCCTCGCGGTCGAGCGCTGGCTGTTTCTCGGTCACGTCCCGACGACCGACCTCCAGGCGTGGCTCCATCCAGCGTCCGGAACGGACTACGTCGCGGTCCTCGCGACGGTCTTCTACTTCCTCCACTTCCCGCTGCCCCTCGCGGTCGGGTTCTTCCTGTGGCTCCGACGCAGGCGGGTGTTCTACGACTACGTCGCGGCGCTCATCGTCCTGTCGATGGCCGGATTCGTGACGTACCTGCTGCTGCCGGTCGCGCCGCCGTGGTATGCGGCGGAGCACGGGCTGCTGCCCGGCGTCGAATACCTGAAGAAGGAGGGCTTCGCCGGTCTCGCCGCGCTCGCCGGGTTCCGCGAGAGCGACTACCTCTTCAGCTACACGTTCTACTCGATCAACCCGAACGAGGTCGCGGCGTTTCCGTCGCTTCACGCCGGCTATCCGTTCCTCGCATTCCTGTTCGCGAGGCGAACGTTCGGGCGGGTCGGCTGGCTGATGCTGCTGTACGC